>JAFWUG010000133.1 GCA_017524185.1 Bacteroidales bacterium | reverse complement strand
GCCGAATACCTGTGCGGGCACAACATCATACACCACGACCTGAAATATCTGGCCGACATTGAGGGCCTGAGCCACAAAAAGCCCATCGACACGCTCTACCTGTCGCCGCTGCTGTTCCCCCAACGCCCCTACCACCGCCTGCTGAAGGACGACAAGCTGCAAACCGACGAACTGAACAACCCGCTCAACGACTGCCAAAAAGCGCGTGAGCTGTTCTACGACGAGCTGAACGCCTTCCGCACCCTGCCCAAGGTGCAGCAGGACATTCTGCATGGCCTGCTGCATCGGGTGTTGGAATTTAGCTCATTTTTTGATTATATTGCCTATATTCCCGAAAATAAAGACATTGAACGACTGATTGCGGGCAAATTTGCGGGCAAAATATGCATGCACAGCGACATTGGCAAGCTGAGGCGCGAGCAACCCGTGGAACTGGCCTACGCCCTGGCGCTCATAGCCACGGGCGACCGGCTGTCGATTACGCCGCCATGGCTGCTGCACACCTACCCCGAGGTGGAGCATGTGCTAAAGCAGCTGTGCAACAATGCGTGCCACGACCCGCACTGCACCTACTGCAGCCAGCAGATGGACATACACCTGAACCTGAAGCAAATATTTGGCTACGACCAATTTCGCACCTTCGACGGCGAGCCCATGCAGGCGCGAGCAGTGCAGGCCGCTGTCGACGGGCGTTCGCTGCTGACGATATTCCCCACGGGCGGCGGCAAGTCGCTCACATTCCAGCTGCCGGCCATCATGCAGGGGCGGGCGGTGCACGGCCTAACGGTGATAATATCGCCCCTACAATCGCTCATGAAAGACCAAGTGGACAACATGGTGGAGCAGGGACTATCGGAAGCCGTAACAATCAACGGGCTGCTGGATCCGCTGAGCCGCGCCGAGGCCATTGAGCGGGTGGCAAACGGCAGCGCATCACTGCTCTACATTGCACCCGAAATGCTACGCTCCAAAACCCTTGAGCGGCTGCTACTACAGCGCAATGTGGTGCGAATTGTGGTTGACGAGGCGCACTGCTTCTCGTCGTGGGGACAAGATTTTAGAGTAGATTACCTCTACATCGGCGATTTTATAAAACAGCTGCAGGAACAGAAACATCAGCGGAACGCCATTCCCATATCGTGTTTCACGGCCACGGCCAAGCCCAAGGTGATTGCCGACATACGCGACTACTTTAAGCGCAAGCTCGATGTAGATTTAGATCTATTTGCATCAAAATCGGCCCGAAAAAACCTGCAATACTCGGTTTTACACGCCGAGAGCGAAGAAAACAAATACAACCTGCTACGCAGCCTGATGCTGAGCAACGATGTGCCCACAATTGTGTACGTTTCGCGCACAAAAAAAACGCACGATTTGGCCAAAAAGCTCAGCAGCGACGGCATTTCGGCGCTACCGTTCAATGGCAAGATGGATGCCAACGAAAAGATAGCCAACCAGAACGATTTCGTTGCCAACCGTGTGCGCGCCATGGTGGCCACATCGGCCTTTGGCATGGGGGTGAACAAAAAAGACGTGGGCATGGTGGTACACTACGACATATCGGACTCGCTCGAGAACTACGTGCAGGAGGCTGGCCGCGCCGGTCGCGACCCCAGTTCGGCGGCCAAATGCTACGTGCTCTACAACGACAACGACCTGGACAAGCACTTCATACTGCTCAACCAAACCAAGGTGAGCATCAGCGAGATACAGCAGGTTTGGAAGTCCATAAAAGACTTCACCAAGCAGCGCGGCCACGTGTGCTGCTCGGCGCTGGAGATTGCGCGTCAGGCGGGCTGGAACGACGAGGTGCACGACGTGGAGACACGCGTCCGCACGGCCATATCGGCGCTCGAGGAGGCGGGCTACGTGAGCCGTGGCCACAACGTGCCGCATGTGTTCGCCACGGGCATAATGGTGAAAAACATGGACGATGCCCGCCGCCGCATAGACCACTCGCCGCTATTCACCGACAGCGCCGAAAAGCAAAATGCTGTTAGAATCATAAAATCGCTCATATCGAGCAAAAGCAGGGCGGTCGACGACAACGATGCCGAGTCGCGAGTGGACTACCTTGCCGACCGGCTGGGCATGACCAAAGAGGCCGTGGTGAGCGCGGTGAACATGCTGCGCCAGGAGGGCATACTGGCCGACTCGATGGACATTTCGGCCCACTTCGACCACTCCGAGCACAAATCGCGGCTCACCTTTGAGCAATTTGCCAAGCTGGAACGATTCGTGCTCACCACACTGGCGCAAAACGACGAAGATTTGTCGTTTAAAAACCTAAACGAAAAGGCCACAGAGGCTAACATTCCGTCGTCGCCTAAGAAAATAAAAACGCTGCTTTATTTTCTGACTGTAAAATCGTACATTAAGAAAAAAGAAAATGCCCACAGCGGCCTTGTACGCGCAGTGCTAAATCGCGACCTAGAACAAACCCTACAGCGTTGCCAGCGACGTTTCGATATATGTAATTTTGTAATAGATAAGCTCTACAGATTAGCACTACAAAAACAATCGGAAACACAAAACAGCAACGGCATTGTGCAATTTTCGGTTGTTGGAATACTAAAAGAGCTGGAAAAACAGCAAACATTTAGCCTTTTTCAGCCCGAAGAAAAATATCAGATCCACGAAATTGAAGATGCGCTGCTATACTTATCAACCATAGGCGCAATAAAGCTCGAGGGCGGATTTATGGTGATTTATAATGCTATGGAATTACACCGCCTGAAGGATATGCGGCTGCGCTACAAAATTGAGGACTACAGGCTGCTCGACGAGTTCTATAGACACAAACGCCAGCAAATACACATTGTGGGCGAATATGCCAACATGATGGTGCGCGACTACAATTCGGCACTGCGATATGTTCAGGACTATTTTCAACTGGACTATAAGCTATTCATCTCCAAGTATTTCAAGGGCGAACGACTGGCCGAGATTGAGCGTAATATAACGCCCGAAAAATACGCTCAGCTGTTTGGTACGCTGTCGGTTAAGCAACGAAAGATAATCGACGATAAGCAGTCGAAATATATTGTGGTGGCGGCTGGTCCGGGCAGCGGCAAAACCCGCGTGCTGGTGCACAAGCTGGCCTCGCTGCTGCTACTCGAAGATGTGAAGCACGAGCAACTGTTGATGCTCACCTTTTCGCGGGCGGCGGCCACCGAGTTCAAGCAGCGGCTGATTGAACTGATTGGGAATGCGGCCTATTTTGTGGAAATTAAAACATTCCACGGCTTCAGCTTCGATTTGCTGGGCAAGGTGGGCAGCCTCGACGATTCGGAACATGTGGTGCAGCGCGCCGCCGAGATGATTGAGCAGGGCGATGCCGAACAGGGCCGCATAAACCGTGCGGTGCTGGTGATCGACGAGGCACAGGACATGGATGCCAACGAGTACCGGCTGGTGCGCGCGCTGATGGCCAACAACGAGGAGATGCGCGTGATTGCCGTGGGCGACGACGACCAAAATATATTCCAGTTCCGTGGTGCCGACAGCCGCCACATGCAGGCCTTTGTCGACGAGTGGGGCGCAACAAAATATGAAATGGCCGAAAACTACCGCAGCACTAAGCCTGTGGTTGAATTTGCAAATTGGTTTGCGCAGCGCATAACGCAACGTATGAAAACGCAGCCTGGCGTAGCCATACAGGGCGATAGCGGCTGTGTGCAGATTAGGCACTATGCGTCGGAAAACATTGAGATGCCGCTTGTGGAGCACCTGCTGGCCACCTACAGCAACGAACGCGCCTGTGTGCTAACCAACACCAACGACGAGGCCGCCCGCATTGTTGGACTGCTGCAAAAACGGGGCGTAAACGCCAAATTGATACAATCGATGGACGGCTTTAGGTTTGGCAACTTAGCCGAGGTGCGCTACTTTGTGAAGCAGATTGACAACGGATTGCAATCGCCTATGATTAGCCGCGAACGTTGGGATTACGCCAAGGAGCGAATGCTGGAGCTATATAAGACAAGCACATGTTTGGATTATGTGAAGCAGTTTTTTGCGGTGTTTGAGCGCACCAACCGCACCATGTATCGCAGCGATTTGGCCGACTTTGTGTACGAGTCGAAGCTCGAAGATTTTTGCGGCGATGGGCAGCGCACCGTGTTTGTATCGACCATACACAAGGCCAAAGGGCGCGAATTCGACACGGTGTATATGCACCTGAACGCCATGGAGGCCGACACCAACGAGCAGCTGCGCAAACTCTACGTGGGCATAACCCGCGCCAAGCAAAACCTCTACATACACTGCAATACGCCCCTCTTTGGCACCAGCCAACTACCTTTTGCGCAATATGCGTTCGACGCAACGCAGTACGATGCCCCCGACGAGATTGTGCAACAGTTAGGACTGAGGGACGTTTGGCTGTCGTTTTTTAAAGAAAAAAAAGCGCAAATTTTGAATCTTCGCTGCGGTATGCCACTGCAATACGAAAATGGCTTTTTGCTCAAAGATAGCAGGCAACTGGGCTCGCTGTCGAAGCAGAAGCGCGACGAGCTTCAAGCTTGGGAGCAGAAAGGCTACAGCGTGAGCGAGGTGCGAGTGGGCTACATTGTGGCCTGGCGCGAAAAAACCGATGCCACCGACACCGAAATTGCAGTAATACTGCCCGAGCTGGTGCTGCGGCGGAAAAGATAGAATGATTATGCGTGCGATGTAGGGATGGAGATTTATTGCGTATATATTGCGTTTGCGAGTATAGGGACGCACCGAGTGCGTCCGCGTCGAAATTTCTGAATTGACGGAATTGAAAAAGCGGAGCATTGACAAAGAAGCATTGACAAGGGGGCATGCCCCCTTGTTTCGAGGGCGGAAAAGGCTGCGGCAATGCCACAGCCCTACAGCGTTGCTTAAATATAGTTTAATTTTCTCACCTGTTTCAGACTTTTCATCATATCTATTCGTCTCTCTATCCATCTCCCATCCGATACTTGATGAAGTCCAACTCCTCCTCCGTGAAGCCATAGTGGATGGCTCTGAACTCTATTCATTTTGAGCATCAATTTCGTTCAACAACATATCAAGCCGTGCTTGCAATTCCTCCCGATTGGGTAAATAGAGTTGATATTGAGCCGCAAAAAGCTGGTTGGAGATACCATTCATAGCATATTCCATCATCAGCTTGTTCTTTGAAGATCCGAGCACAAGTCCAATAGGCTCGTTGTCGCCTTCAACATTCTCTTCGGCCTTGAAATAGTTGAGGTACAGATTCATCTGACCTATATCCTCATGCTGTATTTCGCCACGTTTCAAATCAATCAGCACGAAGCATTTCAAGATGCGATGATAGAACACCAAATCCACATACATGTGCCTGCCAGCGATGCTGACGCGGTATTGCTGACCGACAAAGGCGAAACCTTTGCCCAATTCCAACAAGAACGTCCGCATGTTGTCTAACAAAGCATTTTCGAGGCCTTTTTCGGAATACCTAAGCCTATCTGGTAAACCAACAAAATCAAACACATAGGGGTCGCGGATGATGTCGTTGGAGGAAAGCAATTGCTGACCTTTGGTGGCCAAGGCCATCACGCCCTCTTTATCGGTACTCAAGGCAAGACGATGAAACAGCATGCTTTTCATTTGACGTTTCAATTCCCTGACGCTCCATCGTTCATTTTCGCATTGTTTGATGTAAAAGTTCATTTCCAAGGGGTCGTCGCACTTCAAAACTTCATAATAGTGACTCCAGGTCAAAAGGTGGGACAGTGTCCCACTTTTTGGAAACGAAACATACAATTTTCTGATATACAAGAGATTACTTTTCCCAAACCCCTTACCGTACCGTTGTGTCAAGTCGTGGGAAAGTCGATTGATGAGGTCGGAGCCATAGACAGCTCTCTCATTCCCTTTCTGTTCATATTCAACTATATACTGTCCGATGCGCCAGTAAGTTTCCACCATTACCGTGTTAATCGCATACGCCGCATTGCGTCTGCCTTCAGTTAGCAAACTCCCGATACCCTCAACAATATGCTGATAGTCCTTTGTAGTTTCTATTCCGAAACAAAATTGGTTTAGTCAAATTATTTTTGTTGTAAGTTTTAATGGAAATTATTATGGTTGTATTATTTTGTTTTTTTTGGTGTACGGACACGATTTATAGCGTTTGCGTGCGTAGGGACGCACCGCGTGCGTCCGCGCCGAAATTTCTGAATTGACGGAATTGAAAAAGCGGAGCATTGACAAGGAAGCATTGACAAGCGGGCATGCCCCCTTGTTTTGCGAGCTGGCTGGCGAACGCGGCTGCCGTAATACGACAGCCCTACAGCGTTGGCGGACTATCGATTTGCATATTCTGCTGTACGGACGCGATTTATCGCGTCCATAACGCAACGCTATTCGCAAAATCGACAAGGGGGCATGCCCCCCTGTTTCTCTGTCGGGCAAAAACGGCTGCCGTAATACGACAGCACTACAGCATTTGCGCGTAAAAATATAAGAAAAAAATGCAATTTTGCGAAGTTATATTTTAAATTACAAACATCTCGGCTTATATCACGTAATTATAATGTTGAATGAAAAAATAATGAATCTATCCGACCACATCATGAGCCAACTGCGCGGCATGGCCGATGCCAACTATGCCGCGTTCCAGCGCAAGCTGCTGCCCAATGTTGCGCCCGAGCGCATTGTGGGCGTGCGCACACCTGTCCTGCGGGCTATGGCCCAAGAGCTGTGGCGCACGGAGCAGGCCGAGGCGTTTATGGCGCTACTACCCCACCCCACCTTTGAGGAAAACCAGCTGCATGCCTTTGCGATAGCCGAGATACGCGACTTTGCGGCCTGTCTATCGGCCACCGAGCGTTTATTGCCCCACGTGGACAACTGGGCCACCTGCGACCAGCTGCTGCCGCGCTGCTTCGCCCAACACACCGCCGAGCTGCTGCCCGCCGTGGAGCACTGGATTGCGCACAACCACGAATATACGGTGCGCTTTGGAATGGGAATGCTGCTCAAGCACTACCTCGATGCCCACTTTGAGCCGCGCCTTTTGAAACTAGTGGCGCAGGTGCGGCGCGACGAGTACTACATCCGCATGATGCAGGCTTGGTACTTTGCCGAGGCGCTGGCCAAGCAGCCCATCGCTGCCCTGCCCTACATCGAGCAGCACCGCCTTGCGCCCTGGACCCACAACAAGGCCATACAGAAAGCCACAGAAAGCCGACGCATTGGCGCAGAGATGAAGCAACGGCTGCGACTGATGCGGGTTTGAACAACCAAACCACACAGACCAATTCCTGAAAAATCACTACTTTTCGGGAATGTATTCCTCAAAAATCGTGATATTTGAGGAATTGGAAGAAAAAAATTCGTACCTTTGAAAAAACTTTTTTCACAAACTGCCACATTTTGGCAGTCTGACACCCTAACTTTGCCGCGCAAAACATTACCGACCAATGACGCAAAAACAAGCCCTACAGCTCTTCGAGAAGCGCCGAGTACGCACCGTGTGGGACGACCAGCAGGAGAAGTGGTACTTCTCGGTGGTCGATGTGTGTGCGGTTCTAACCGACCAGCCCGACTACAACCTCGCCAAGAACTACTGGAAAGTACTGAAGCATAGGCTGATAAAAGAAGGCAGTGAGTTGGTTACAAAATGTAACCAACTGAAGATGGTATCGCCCAAAGATGGCAAGAAGTACCTAACCGATGTGGCTGACACCGAGCAGCTTTTCCGCATCATACAGTCCATACCCTCGCCCAAGGCCGAGCCTTTTAAGGTGTGGATGGCGCAGGTGGCCAGCCAGCGCCTGGACCAAATGCAGGACCCCGAGCTGTCGATAGAGCAGGCCATGATCGACTACAAACGGCTGGGGTATAGCGATGCGTGGATAAATAGAGCAACATTATATAGGTGTGTTGCGTAGAAATAAAGTCATCATTTAAAGCCATTATGGAGGAAAAGAAAACTAACCATCAAGATAAAGTTGAATACTGGCAGAAATATTGGGATAAATTACAATCTGCTACTGATGATTCCGAGGAAAAATTAGATGGCAAAATATTCACTGTAAGTACTGGTGGGATTGGACTGCTATTGGGAACAATGGGGTTAGGGCACGAAGTTTTGCATAAAGGATGGAAATTTGCAGTTGTATCATTGATTGCATTCGCCTTTGCATTAGGTATTAATCTTTTTTACTATAGAAAACAAAAAAAACAACATGAAAGACATTTTGATGAAATAGAAAAGTTTATTGAAAATCCGCAAGATAATGACGGCCATTTGCGAAAAATGATAAAAAAAGATAATAAAATTACGGATATATTTTCAAGATTAGCCGTTGATTTTATTATAATTGGTATAATTTCTTTTGGTGTGTACATAACGCTTAACGTGATAAAGTGATGAATAAAGAGAAAACTATCGAGCGACCAGCAGAGAAGCGGTTAGAAAATGGGCAATCTCCTAGACCTATGCCCCAACCAAGCAATGAAAAGGCGACAACTACTGACGATAAACCTAAAACTAAAGAAAGCAAATAATGAGACAGAAGAAAAATGTCAAAAGACCACTGCTCAAACGGGTACAAGATGGTCAATCCCCAAGGCCAATGCCTATTCCTAAACAAAAATATGACAAACAATCGCCATCAGATGAAAAACCGAAAAAGTGATTTTACGCATCATTAAAGGATAATTTTGCCTAAAAATAGACTAGCCTAACATTATGGAGACGACAAAATTTACTTGGGTACCATTCTACACCGAGCTTGCGCATAAGTTGCTGGAGTATAAGGACAATAGACAGCCTTTGGTTGAATTTGTATATAGTTTAGGAGAACATACTAAATACATCAAAAAGACAGATGGAAGTCGTGAAAATGAAATAGACCCATTTACGTTTTTTGGAATATTTAATAGGCAAATAACATGGGATAAGCGCAAATTTATTGCACAAAATATTAAAGATAATTTTAATCTTATTGCAGATATACCTAATGATTTCAATGCAATTCCAGTATTAAATAATCAAAATTCGACATTCTTTTATCGCGAAGATATTGAAGAACGTGTTCCAATCCTTTGGAAACTATTCGAATCATCACTAAACAACGACAACGAAACATTTATAAATTGTTTTGATAAACTACAGCAATATGATGGTATCAAATGGAATATAACAATGGGATTATTTTGGGTAAAGCCACAACGTTTTATGCCATTGGACGGGAATAGCAGAGAATACCTAAAATCACTCAACGTAGATGTTTTCAAAGAGCGAGATTTATCCGGAGATAAGTATTTAAAACTTACCAATATATTACAGCAAAAAATACAAAGCGGAGATATTGCGCACAGCGATAATTTAGAAATTTCGTGGGCTGCATGGCAAAAAGGAAATGAACATTTCACATGGATTCCGTTTATAGAAGAGCTGTCACAAAAACTTCTTAAATATAAAAACAACAGACAACCATTGGTTGATGCTTTTATTGAACTAACTGGAGGAAAATACTACAGTACAGTTTCTAACATAGACCCATACACATTTTTATCGCTGTTTTTAAGATTCAAGAAAAACAAAGATAAAATAAATAAAGTATCGAGATATATAAAAGAAATGTTTGGATTAAAAGCGAATATTCCAAGTGATTACAACGGAATACCATGGCAGGTTAATAACTTTTACAATGTTAGCATTGAGGTTGAAGCACAAAACAAGCAGATTGACACTCTTTGGAATCTATTTGAAGCGCAGATGAACGTAGATACAGCGGGTGTTGAAAAGTGGTTCGATGAAGTTATGCAATTCAGCTGGCGAATGATAACGCTAGGGCTTTACATGGTAAATCCTCAGGAATATATAAGCCTTGATGGAGGTTCTATCAAAGTTTTGAATAAATATTCCATCAAGAGATATATTAACGATATAGCTTCAGGCAAAGGAACATATCAAAAATACAGCATGATTAACGATGAAATAAAGCAGAAAATAGAATCTGGTGAACTAAAAGAAAAATCTTTTCCCGAAATTGTGCAGAATGGAAGCAAGTATAACATCGAAAACGACGAGCGTAAATATTTCTTGGCTGGCTTCTCGTTTGGTGGCAGCAGCTCACAATTAGACCGTTTCAAGGCCGAATGCGTTTGGGAAGGCTCTGGGAACGATAAGGTTAACAACCTAATACAGAGCATAAAACCAAACGATGTATTGATTCTCAAAACATCGTCGACAAAAGGAATGAATCATGATATGCCTTTCATCAGAATTCATGCTGTTGGCATCGTGGAATCAGAAGTCGAACAGATTGAAAACAGTGAACATTACAGATGTAGAGTAAACTACATTGAAATGACAGACACAAAGGATTTTGATGGCAATAAATATGGGGCATACCGACAAACATTGCACGATTGCAACGACAGAGAGGTAATTGATTACGTAAACCAACTTTTCGCCATGGACACCGCTCCCACCCCCAATCACATCGATAAATACGCCCAAATCCTGCGCCATAAGAAGAACCTCATTTTGCAAGGTGCGCCTGGCACGGGCAAAACCTACAACACCGCCGCCATGGCGCTGAGCATCTGCGAGGTGGCAGATGTGGACCTAACCGACCACAAAGCGGTTATGCTGCGCTACAAGCAACTGCAAGATGAAGGCCGCATTGGGTTCTGCACCTTCCACCAATCGATGGACTACGAGGATTTTGTGGAGGGCATAAAGCCAAACACCGAGGACGGGGTGGTGAGCTATGAGGTTAAGCCAGGTATATTTAAGCTCATAGCCAATAATGCCCGAAAGAATTATGAGGACAGCCAAAAGAGCCGCGAAGAGTTGCAGAAACAGAAAAGCATTGAGGATAAAATCGATGAGTTTTTGAGCAATGCAATTGAAAATGGAACTGAATATAAAACAGTATCTGGCGTAATTTTCACAATTTCAGACTGCGATGACAAGAAAATATATATATACAATCCACAAAATGAGAAAACATCACGCATAGTAGTACAACTGGCGGAACTAACCGAATTAATTGAGAAAAATATAACAATAGAAAAAGTAGTTGACATAAAGCATTATTTTAAGCGCAAACAAGGCTATCAATACGACTCGTACACCTTTGCTCTATACAACGAAATCAACAAAATAAAAACGCAGCAAACGCCAGTAGATATAGCCGAAACCAAGGAACAAAACTACGTTTTGATTATCGATGAGATTAACCGTGGCAATGTGTCGCGGATATTCGGCGAGCTGATTACCTTGCTGGAAGCCGACAAGCGGCTGGGCGGCGAGCACCCCATAGAGGTTACGCTGCCCTACTCGAAGGAGCGGTTCGGCGTGCCGCAGAACCTCTACATCATTGGCACCATGAACACGACAGACCGCAGCGTGGGCAACATCGACTACGCCGTGCGCCGCAGGTTTGCCTTCGCCACGCTGGAGTCGCAGCGCGAGCTGGTGGAGCAGCATTCCACCGAGCAGGGTGTGCGGCTCTACGATGCCGTGAGGAAGTTCATCGAGAAAAGCAAGGCCGAGATGGATTTCGAGGACCTGATGGTGGGCCACAGCTATTTCTTCGTGGATAGCGATGAGATGCTCGAGATGCGCTGGCAATACGAGATTAAGCCGCTGCTGAACGAGTATATCAAGGATGGGCTGTTGAATGCCACGACAATCAAAACGGATGTTACGGTGGTGGGGTTTGTGGGGGAAGGGGATGCAGCGTCCGCAAACGACACAGGCTCCGAGGATGAATAGCCGCCCCACCCGACATACGCCCCGCGCCCCGTGGCACCGATATGATGATGCAACGTATTTTATAACGATTTGCACCAGCAATCGGGCGCATAGTTTCGGCATAATCCGCAACGGTGAGGTGCATCTGTCGGCATTGGGGGAATGTTTGAGGCGAGAGATTGAGGACATACAAACGCATTACCCGTATGCAGAGATACCATTGTATGTGATAATGCCCAACCATGTGCATTTGATTGTGGCGATAGATTCCGCAAAAGATGGCAATATATACGATATGGACGCGATGAATCGCGTCCGTACAGAGCAGACAGCAGAAAATTTAAACACGACAAACAACGAATTGGATAATTGCAATAACCATAGAGAAACGGCATACAACGCACAGCACAACGCAGATGTACGGACGCGATTCATCGCGTCCCAGGGCGAAAATTGCAATATGGACGCGATGAATCGCGTCCATACAGAGCATACAGCAAAAAAAGAAAAAGCGGGGAATGACGAATTGAATGATTGCAATAACCATAGAGAAACAGCATACAACGCGCAACACAACACAGATGTACGGACGCGATTCATCGCGTCCCAAGGCGACATTTGCGATAACCATAGGGAAACGGCATACAACGCACAGCACAACGCAGATGTACGGACGCGATTCATCGCGTCCCAGGGCGACGATTGCGATATGGACGCGATGAATCGCGTCCGTACAAAACGCGGAGGTGCGACAGGAGATAAAAATCCAATGTTGAGCAAAACATTAGGTACGGTTGTTCGCGGTTTAAAGGCACGTGTGTCGCATTATGCAAAACAAAACGGAATCGAATTTGCGTGGCATGGTCGCTACCACGACCACATCATCCGCAACAATACCGACATGAATAATATCGCCAATTATATCATCAATAACCCCGCAAATTGGAAAACGGATTGTTTTTATGGAAACAATTGATAATCAAATCGAATCATTAACAACAGATAACCACGTGGCATCTGAAAACATCGCGACGGACGCATGCGATGCGTCCTTACAACCGACCATTATACAAATTCAGGAACACGATAAAATTGAAAATAATACACTCCAAAATTATGATATAAAATTCGAGGGTAACCCCGAATACATGGGCGAACCAAAATATTTGGCCATTGATGCGAACCTACGCGCATCGTTCTACATCGGGGCTTCGTGGCTCAAAAAGCACGAGCTGGCGGTGGTGGTTACGCCCAAAATGCCGAACATCAATTTTGTGGATATGTTCGTTGCCGCGCTGGAGGTGGACACGCGCAACGAGAGCGACTATTTCGCCAAGTGCTACGGCATACAGTTCGATGAACCGACGATTGAGGCCGATGCGCGCCTGTCGCAGCTCACGCCGATGCTGGTGCTGCACTACATCAGCGTGCTGCATCGATTGGCTACACGCGGTTTGCGGCGAAATTATATAACCAGCGAGGAGAACCTGAAGGCCAAGGTGAAGGGGCGCATCATGCTCGGGCGGCATCTGCGGCAGAACGTGTTCCAGCAGCGCGTGGACCGCGTTTTCTGTCAGTACCAGGAGTTCACCGACGATACGCCCGAAAACCGCCTGCTGAAGCGGGCGCTGCTGTTCGCCGAGCAGTTTATTGACGGTAAATCGGGGCTGCGCCACAAGATTGAAAGCACCGATATACCCAAGCATCTGCGGCAGCTGAAATCGAAGTTTGAGCATATCTCCGACGACATTGAGCCCTACCAGATTCAGCACCTTTCGACCAACAAGCTGTTCCGCGACTACCGCGAGGCCATCCGCGTGGCCAAGATGCTGCTACGCCGTTTCGACTATAGCATAGCCAAAGCCACCTCAGAACCGCAAAAAACGCTACCATTTTGGATTGATATGGCGCGGCTGTATGAGATGTATGTCTATAGCAAATTGAGCGCAGCCTACGGCTCAGAAATCGCTTTTCAGGTAAAGGGGCATTTCCGCACGGCGGTGGATTTCATCAAACGCGACGAGCGTATCATCTTGGACACCAAATACAAGCCGCACTACGAGGACTCGAACCGAGGCATAATCGACGACATTCGGGAGATGAGCGGCTACGCCCGTGATACGAGCATTCTCCACGCTTTAGGCGCGACCAGCGATAGCGGCGAGATAAAGTGCGTAATTATCTACCCCGAACAGCGCATATTTAAGCCAGAAGAGGGCGAAGACGTTGCAGCCGACGATTGCCGCGAAATTATATTCAACGGTCAGCCAATCATCCCGCAAAGCTCAAAAATAAAACAGTTTAACAGTTTTTATAAGATTAGTGTGCCGCTGCCTACGGATGGTGAAAATGGTTGAACACAATTTCGGCGCGTTTCTTTCCTATAATCGACTCTAAATCAGATATGTTAGCAGCAATTATTGCATCCATTGATTTAAAGTGGGCAAAGAGCTGCTCCACCGACTTTGGTCCAACGCCCTCGATGCTGTCGAACTCCGATTGCAACTGAGCTTTGCTGCGTCGCTTGGTGTGCAGCCGCACGCCAAATCGGTGCGCCTCGTCGCGGATGTGCTGAATCACCTTGAGCGACGACGACCGCTTGTCCAAGTAGAACGGCACTGGGTCGCCCGCGAAGAACACCTCCTCGAGGCGTTTGGCCAGCCCAATCACGGTGATTTGCTCCTGCAACCCCAGCTCGCAGATGCTCTCCATGGCGGCGGCCAACTGCCCCTTTCCGCCGTCTATTACGATGAGCTGCGGCAACGGTTGCCCCACCTCCACTAATCGGTGGTAGCGGCGATAGACCACCTCCTTCATCGAGGCAAAATCGTTTGGACCCTCCACCGTTTTTATCATAAAATGCCGATAGTCGCGCTTCGACGGCTTAGCATTCTTGAACACTACGCACGAGGCCACGGGATTTGTTCCCTGCAAATTGGAGTTATCAAAACATTCAATATGAGTAGGTTGCACCGTCATATTTAAATCTTTCATTAAAGTGGTTAGAATACGCTCCTGTCTTTCTTGCGGATTCTTAGATTCCTCTTGCTTAACTATTTCGGAGTAGTAAGCGAAACAATTACTTAAGCTGAGCTCAACCAATTTTTTGCGATCGCCCCTAACTGGCACCGAATACGTAACTCCATCGAGTTTGAAGTCGGGTATAATATTGGTTATCAGTTCTTTAGAACTTATACTGAATCTATCGCGGATTTCGGAAATGGCGTTGGCGAACACCTCGGCGGGCGGCTCGTCGAGCTGAACATTCACGCGAAGCGTATAGCTCTGAATGATAGCCCCATTCAGCACCTTGAGCATATTCACCAACGAGGTGCTATCGTGCTGCAACAGCGTGTAAACCTCAATATCCTTGATTTGCGGATTGATGATGGTTGTTTTGCTCTGGTAGGAGTTGAGCGCGTCTAATTTCTGCTTTAGCACCTGAGCACGCTCAAACTCAAGTGCTTCGGCGGCCTGGCGCATCTGCTCGGTTATGTCGCGAATAACATCGCGGACATTGCCCTTCAGAATGCTTTTAATTGCCTCAATATTAAGCATATAATCGTCAGCCGACTGTTCGCCCACGCACGGAGCAAGGCAATTGCCAATCTGCTCCTCGAGGCACGGTCGATAGACCCCAGCGGCAATAGCCGACGGCTCTAGGGCTAAGTTGCAGGTGCGAAGCGGATATAGCTCCTTGATTAGCCCCAGCAAAGTGTGCAGCATCTTGCCCGACGTGTAGGGTCCAAAATAGGAGCTGCCATCGCGCACATAGCGGCGTGTAGTGAAAATCCTCGGGAAATGCTCGTGTTTTATGCAAATCCACGGATAGGTCTTATCGTCCTTTAGGAGTATATTATACTTGGGCTGATATTGCTTAATTAGGTTATTCTCAAGCAGTAACGCGTCCGACTCGGAATCGACCACCACAAACTCGATGCGGGCAATTTTGCGCACCAATATCTTTAGCTTTGCGTTGGCTGTATCGACTTTACTGAAATATGATAAAACTCTCTTCTTTAGGTTCTTAGCCTTGCCTATATAAAGTAATTTACCGTCAGCATCGTAGTACTGATACACCCCAGGCTGGTCGGGCAAATTGTATATAGTGTCTTGAAGGCTTTCGGGAACCATAATATATAAAGTTTTACTTTAGATAAACATATTTATATAACTCTATATAAACATATTAGTCAGTTCAAACTTTTCGCCATCGAACAGTCCCTCGGGAATTAGTTTGAGTTTTGGGATTACTGATAGGCACATGAACGCCATGGTCATGAACGGGGCTTTGATTTCGCAGCCCATTTTGATGGCTAAAGCGTTGATTTCGGAGTATTTAACCCCAACCTCATCCACTTGGACATCAGACATAAGGCCAAACACGGGCAGCGGTAGTCCAGTAACCTGCCCATCGACGGCAACGCACAGTCCGCCGCGCTGTTGAGTAATGTACATAATGGCCTGAAGGATTGACGCATCGTCGGCACCAATGGCCACAATGTGATGGCTATCGTGGGCAATGCTGTCGGCAATGGCACCGCGCTTGAGGCCAATGCCGTGGATAAATCCAACGCTATAGCGGCTCGGATTGTAGCGGCTCACCACCACAATTTTGAGTATGTCGGCAGCGGTGTTTGCCTTAATCTCCTCACCAACGGCCACATCGAACAGAAATGGCTCGGTTACCAGCTGGTCGGTCAGCACGCCAATGGCCTTACAGCGCGAGGTTTTGGCCACCACGGATAGGTTGATGCGGGCAATCTCGTCGGGGTTCGGGAACACGTAACTATGCGGCAAAAGAGTGGTTGGGCACTGCGACGCTTCGGACAACAAATCCTTGCCGTTCACGTAGGTAGCAATTGGGCGGCATTGCTGCGGGCTGTCGATTACGACAAAATCGGCCCAATCGCCCTCGCGCAGCAAACCCATGTCAAGGCCGTAGTGCTTGGCAGGATTTACCGAAGCGGCCATCAGCACGTCATAGACATTGTGGCCAAGGGCCAAAGCGCGCTGCACGAGCAGGTTGATGTGGCCGCGCATGAGGTCGTCGGGGTGGCAATCGTCGGTGCAGAACATCACCATGTCGGGATGCGACGTGAGCAGCGGGTGCAGCGCCTCGAAATTCTTGGCAGCACTACCCTCGCGCATGAGGATTTTCATGCCAAGTTCGATTTTCTCGATGGCTTCGGGCAGCGTGAAACACTCGTGGTCGGTGCTTATGCCCGCCTGTGCGTAGGCTTTCAATTGGCTACCGCCAAGCCCAGGCACGTGTCCATCAACAGGCTTACCGTGCTTTTTGGCCGCGCTGATGATGCCCAACACCTGCGGGTCGGAGTTTATTACGCCAGGATAGTTCATCATCTCGCCCAAAAATTGCATTCCATTTTGGAATAGATGGTCGATAATTTCGGGCGTGAATACCTGTGCGCACTCGTCGAAAGGCGATGCAGGCACGCACGATGGCGCACCGAAAATGAGTTTTATGGGGGCATTTTTGGCATCATTGAGCATAAATTTCAGTCCCTCTACACCAGCCACATTGGCCACCTCGTGCGGGTCGCACACAGCGGCCACGGTACCGTGCTTAGCGGCAGCGCGGGCAAAATTGACGGGCGTGAGCATCGAGCTCTCGATATGCACATGCGAATCCACCAATCCAGGTATGATATAAGGAGCGGTTATGGCGCTGTTGGGCGTAATCTTTTGGATACGCCCATCAGCGATGTGTATTTCCGCGCCGTAAGTTTCCCTTTTTAAAGGGTCAATTATAACGCCTTTAACTGTGTGGTTGTTCATAACTACTTAAAGTTTTGGTTCCACGTGGAACATCTAACGTAAAAACATGAAGAATTACGCGAAAATACTGAAAAAAAGGGACATTTGCAAGCATTATGGCTGATTTTATGCCTTAAAGTAAATTATAATGCATCTAAAGGGTAATTAATGGCAAAATAACATGCTGATTGTTATAAAATTATGAATGATTATTTAATGTAATACTTTATATGATTATCCGTAATCAGTCCTATATCCAAAAGTACTTGGAACTTTGCCCTAAACCCCACTTACTTTTTTGGCATTGCCCCAAAAAATAAGCAAAAAAGGCTAAGAACTGACGATGCTTCGCTACACCGATGCCCATCGGGGCTAAGCCTTCGGAACTCACCTGCCATCTGGGCAGGCTCGAACAGCCGAAGCCTTTTAACGCCCCGATGTCCATCTACGTTTAACGCTCACCATCGTATGTTCCAATAAATTACCGGGCATTTCGGATAACAGTAGGCGTAAATACGGATAATCATAATACTTTATAATAAAGTTGGATATTACTATAATGCTTTTATAGAACTAAATTGAATAATAATGAGTGTGGCGAAAATTTATATCAAAAATAATTAAATGTGTAAATATTTACTTTAGCTGAAAGTAAGTAAATAAATAAGTATGACCACTTTGTTCATAACCACAAAAAACTGTTCATAATTATATAATTTTGTTTCACGTGGAACATTTTTGGAAATAATTATAGTTTTGTATAAGTGGATTATATATTGAATTGCTATTTGGTTTTAGTGTAGAGTATTATATAAGTAATAGTATTAGTGTAAAATAGAAGGAAATATTTGAAAATTTTTGCGTGAAAGTATTGCTTTGTTTAATATATATAAAACAACTGTTGATAACTATGAGTAAAACTGTTCTTACCTGTTCATAACTACAGAAAAATATGTTCCACGTGGAACATTTTGTGTGTGGATGTGAATTTTGGATGATATTTTTAGGTTTTAAAATGATGAGTTGAGAAAGATTTATTGTAAGGATAAATATAGAAAATATTGAACAAAATATAGTTTTAGCAGATTATGTTCAAAAATAGAATGTCATTATTGAGTTGGGATAACACTGTTGATAACTATGAGTAAAAACTCCTTTACCTGTTCATAACTACAGAAAATTTTATGTTCCACGTGGAACATTATCTTCCGAAATAGATTAGCAGCACATTGATGTCGTTGGGCGAGATGCCTGGAATACGCTTTGCCTCGCCAATGGTTTTGGGAGCAATACGAGTAAGCTTCTGTCGCGCCTCAGTGCTTAGCGATTCGAGTTTGTTGAAGTCGAAGCCATCGGCAATGCGTATATGCTCCAACTGGCGATATTTTTCGGCGGTTTGTTGCTCCTTTTCGATGTAATGCTGATACTTTATGCGTAATTCAGCCGACTGCATAATCTCTTCTCTGGAATAGTAGGCTGTGTCGGGCGCATCGAGTTTAGGGGCTACATCTTCCAATGTTGATAGTGTAATCTCGGGACGGAGCAGTAAATCCTGTAAACTACGCTTCTGATTTATGCCCGATGAACCAATAAAATATAATGTGGAGTTGATGTCGGATGGCAAAACGTCGGTGGATTTGATGGCATCGATGTAGGCTTGGATACGGCTGTGCTTGTCGCTAACCAAGTCCATGCGCTCATCGTCGATCATGCCGATGGAGTGCGCTAAGGGCGACAGTCGCTCGTCGGCATTGTCCTGGCGGACAAGGGTGCGATATTCGGCGCGAGAGGTGAACACGCGATAGGGCTCATCTACGCCCTTAACTACCAAATCGTCGATTAGCACACCAATATAGCCCTGGTCGCGGCCAAGAACGAATGGCTCCAAGCCATTGATGCTTCGATGGGCGTTGATGCCCGCCATCAGTCCCTGACCAGCTGCCTCCTCATAGCCGGTGGTGCCGTTAATCTGTCCAGCAAAAAACAGATTGCGCACCAGTTTTGTTTCGAGCGAATGGTTGAGCTGCGTTGGGTCGAAATAGTCATACTCGATAGCATAGCCTGGTCGCATCACAACAGCTTTCTCTAAACCTTTAACCTTGTGCAGCGCATCAATCTGAACCTGCAATGGTAGCGATGAACTGAACCCGTTTAGGTACATCTCGTTGGTATCGATGCCCTCAGGCTCGAGGAACAATTGATGCGAATCCTTGTCGGCAAAGGTGTCAATCTTGGTTTCGATGCTCGGACAATAGCGTGGACCAACGCCTTTAATCTGCCCGTTGAACAGCGGCGACTGATTGAAGCCCTCTCGCAGTATGTCGTGAACCTTTGGATTGGTGCGCAGAATGTAGCAACAGCGTTGAGGTAAAGATGTAACCACACGTTGATCGTAGGAGAATTTGCCGCCTTCCTCTTCGGGGTACTGCTTTTCAAGCTTCTTAAGATTGATGGAACGAGCATCGAGGCGAACAGGAGTGCCGGTCTTCATCCTACCCATGGTGAAACCCAACGATTGCAGCTGCGCCGACAAATCGGTGGAACTCTCCTCCCCTATCCTACCGCCGCTGTAGCTCACCAACCCAATGTGAATGCAACCATTCAGAAAAGTACCAGCGGTAAGAACCACCGCACGAGCCTTGATGTTGAAACCATTCTTAGTACGAACTCCGCTCACGCCATTTCCATCGGTATCGATGCTTACAACTGTATCGTGGAGCATATTGAGAGTTGGAAATTTCGACAGCATGTTGCGCCATTCGATAGAAAAGCGGAGCTTGTCGCACTGCGCACGTGGACTCCACATGGCTGGTCCCTTGGAGCGATTGAGCATACGGAAATGGATAGTGCTTAGGTCGGTTACAACGCCAGTAAGTCCACCTAAGGCATCAATCTCGCGAACAATCTGACCCTTGCCAATGCCTCCAATGGCTGGATTGCAGCTCATCTGCGCCATGCGGTTCAAATCCATGGTGATGAGCAACACACGTGAACCAAGACGGGCTGCAGCGGCTGCAGCCTCGCAACCAGCATGTCCCCCACCAACCACAACTATATCGAATAAACTCTCCAAAATTGAAAATTTAGACCACTAGTAGAGCCGAAATCAAGAAATCATGCTCAGCAGATTTAAGGCTTCATCTTCCCGCTTACGCATCTCAACCTGCTCATTATCAGTACTATCCTTAAATCCTAAAAGATGTAGCACGCCATGAATCATAACCCGATGCAACTCAGTAGTAAAATCAGAATTAAACTGAACTGCATTAGATCTTACCGTATCGAGTGAGATGAGCAAATCACCTGAAATTATGTTACCCTCAGAATAGTCGAAGGTAATGATATCAGTAAAATAGTCGTGTTGCAAATATTGCATATTAGCCTCAATGATGTGCGTATCAGAACAAAAACCATAACTTATGTTACCGACTTTACGCCCATGGAGCTGAGCCACAGTGTTTATCCAACGCTTAAGCCGAACTTTTTGCTCAAGGTTGAACTCCACATCGATGTTAGCAAAACAGATGGCCATTTAGAGGCTAAATGTCATAACAGACCGATTGCCCAACTCGTTAAACTCTAACTCATCGGCATATTGACGCATTATGAAGATGCCACGACCCGATATTTTCTCAATGTTTTCGGGCGCAGTTGGATCGGGTATTACGCTGGGGTTGAACCCTTTACCCTCATCTTCGACCGTTATAGTAAACTGATTATCGATGATGCGGAACTCAACCTTCACCTTTTTATCAATCGCAAAATTATTACCATGCGATATGGCATTGTTCACCGCCTCAATGGTGGCTATGAGTATTTTGCCATAAAGGTCGTGCGATATATCGCGCTGCTCAGATATTTCGTCGATAATCTTTTCGACCCTATTGATGCTCTCTATAGAACTAGGTATTATGACCGATCTCTCGTACATGGTTATGCTATTAGGCTTATGCCCATTTTACATATAAAACGGCAAAATAGTTACGATTTTACTTGAAATCGCGTAGCCATTTAGCAGGATTTTCGGGATTACGCTCGTTCCAAAGCTCGAAGTGCAGACTTCCGTTGGCCTCCTGACCGCAATCTATCTCTCCTATTTTATGAGACTTAGAAAGTTTTTGTCCAACCTTTACGCTCACATTCTTAAGGTTGGAATAAACCGTGAAATAGCTTCCATGTCGCAAAATAACAGCAATACCGCTAAGTGGAACGTTGAAAATCTTACTAACCTCGCCATCGAACACAGCAAAAACACTACTTCCCTTTGGAACACTAAGATCAATACCATTGTTATTCACCTTCACACCCTTTAGAACTGGGTGTGCCGAAGTACCAAACGGCTTGGTTAGTAAACCATTCTTAACAGGCGATGGCAATAGTCCAACATTGTCGCTAAAATTCTTACTGAGCTTAATATCGCTACTGCTACGCTTACTATCGGCTAAACGCTTACGATTCTCTTCCTCAATCAACTTCTTTATCTGTTTCTTGATTTCCTCAGCCTTTTTTACCTCGGCTTTCAACTCCTTTTTTAAATCATCGCTCTTTGTCTTATAGTCAAATATTTTCTTCTCATAGACTTTAATCTCCTGTCGATAGTTTTCGGCCTCCCGCAATCGCTCATTCTGTTTAGAACGCAAATCCTTAATGTTACTCTGAAGCTGCATCGACAGCATATATCGCTCATTAATAAGAGTCTTTATATCCTCAAGTTCTTTTGACTGATAAGCCATAATCTGTTTATAAAACTTTATGCGATTATAGGACTGATTCAACGATTTTGATGATAAAATGAAAAGAAAAAGATTCTGTTCTATATTCCTATTTTTAAATGATTTACGTATGATATTAGCAAACTCATCGTTTTTTGCATCAAGTAGAACATTCAAAGAATCGATGGTTTTATTGGATATTATTATGCGATTCTCTAAATAGGTTATCTCATTGCCAATCTGAGAAATAAGCTGATTTTTTAAACCCAATTTTTGCGATGTTAGAGTAAGATTATCTGCAGTTACTTTTCTAGATTTATCGCTTTCAGCAATCAAACTGTTTAATCTAGAAATATTATTCTCTATCTGTTTTCGCTTAGCATTCAAGTCTTTAACCGACTGCTGAGCAAATGAGATGCCGGAGCAGACAATTGAAAAAGAAAGGATATAAAATATAACCCTAAACATTTGTAAAATACTTATTACTAATTAGTTCCTGTATGACCAAACCCACCATCCCCACGCTCAGTCGAATCAACGCTGCTTACACTCACAAACTGCACCTGCTCATATCGAGCAAAAACCATCTGGCAAACGCGTTCTCCAGGCTCAATCAAAACCTCAACATTGCTCAAATTGATAAGAATTACACCAATTTCACCACGATAGTCGGAATCTATAGTGCCTGGAGTGTTCAGCACAGTAAGGCCCTTTTTGAGAGCCAATCCGCTTCTGGGACGTATTTGAGCCTCAACACCATCGGGCATTTGCAAATAGATTCCAGTTTTAACAAGCACACGTTCTAAAGGAGCAATGCTCAGCGGCTCATCAATATTAGCGCGTAAATCTACACCGCTACTCTGTGGCGTAGAGTAAGTTGGATTGTCGAATTTTGACGTGTTCAAAATTTTAACCTCAACCATATATTTACTTTTTAACAATTGAACCAAAAAAAGGAAGTTCTATGCGTTCATAACGAATAAAAAGATAAGCAAAAATCAATATCAGCACATCGCAAATGACAACTGATAACCATTGACTAACAGGTAATAAACTAAAACCAACAATAACAATTATCGCAAATAGCAGAGCATATTTAAAAATATTATCCATTTCAATACCAACAAAGTTAGCGCGTTTACCATCACGATAACTAAGAAAATTCATTGATGCATAACATATTATGCGTGATATGGCTGCACCATATATTCCAATCATTGGAATCAGAATAATGTTTGATATAATAGTTATAAAAGCGCCTATAGCAGTATATTTTATGCCATAAATGGTTTTGTCACTAAGCTTATACCAAAACGAAAGGTTGAAATAAGTACCGTATAAAATATTGGCAATCAATAATAAAGGTACAATATATAAACTTTGCCTATATTCAACTCCAACAATATATTTAAGTATAGGAATATTAAATGTAATTCCTAGAAAAATCATGGAACAGAAAACTATAAAGTATTTCTGCGTTTTAGGAAATAGTGATGATATACCATTCTTAGATTCATTCAAATTAAAGAAGAAAGGCTCGGCAGCAAATCGATACATCTGTATAAATAGAAGCATCAAAACAGCCAACTTGACATTTGAACTGTATATTCCCAAATCGTAGAGCGCATTATGGTCGGCAGGCAACAAATAACGAATAAAAATGCGATCCATTGCCTCATTGGTAGTACCTGCTAAGCCAGCAATAAGCAAAGGTAAAGAGTAACGTAGAATAGTACGCAATAAGGTTGAGTCGATTGATATGGGTGGAATATTTGTTAATAATAGAACAACAAACGTAACAGTAAGATTCTGAATAAGATTTGCGGCAAAAATCAATAGAAGTAAGTTCTGCTCATTCACATAATCCACAAACAAGCCACGCCTTAAACAGAAGTAAATAAGCAAATTAAGACCAACATTTACCGAAACTCCAAGTATCTTCACCAAAGAAAAAGCCAAAGGTCGATTATCTAAACGAAGTTTAGCAAATGGTATAGACATAAATGCATCGGTGGCCACCACAAAGCCAAGAATCTGAATATAGCGTGGATTAAACTCAGGACCAAGAAGCGTTGAAATAGAACCAGAAAGTATAAAGAACAAAGTCGAAGCTACGACCGATGTAAGAAAAATGAAGTAGAAGATGGTAGAATAGACCCTATCCGAATCGGATTGTTTAGAAGCAAAGCGAAAAAAACCTGTTTCGAGGCCAAATGTGAGCAAAACCAATAGAAATGCGATGTAAGCATAAAGTTCTGTGATTATGCCATAGCTTTCTGGATTGCTAAACACACGAGTATGTATGGGAACCAAAAGATAGTTTAAAAGCCTAGGAATCACTGTACTAAGCCCATAAACTACCGATTGCGAAAAGAGTTGCTTCAACGATGCCATAGGCCACAAAATTACTAATAATTATGGATAACTATGCAATATCGAGACACAAAGCATCGATGTTCAGAAAATTTGATAACTTTGCCGTTTAATAATGTGCAAAACATAACCACTGTTATGAAGAATAAATTACTGATTTACACACTAATAGCCCTAATGCTATCGGCTTGTGGTGTGAGCAAGAAAGGTGCAAAAATACTCACAATCAGCACCGACATGGGAACAATCAAGGTGAAACTTTACGATGAAACCCCTTTGCACACAAACAATATAGTGAAACTTGCCCAAGAGAAATTCTATGATGGCATTATATTTCACCGAGTTATAAAGGATTTCATGATTCAAGGCGGCGACCCAACCAGTAAGAACCCAGAACCAAACGCGAGATACGGAGAGGGCGACGCTGGATACCTACTCGATGCCGAATTTTGCGACACAATCATACACCAGCGAGGAGCAATAGCCATGGCTCGCGAGGGCGACAACGTTAATCCAGAAAGAAAATCGTCGAGCTCACAATTCTACATAGTAGTGGGCAAAGTGTTCACTAACGACGAACTCGACAGGATGGAGCATAGAATCAACCAGCGACAGAGAGAACAGACAATACAAACAATAGCCAACCAAATGTTAGACGCTGGAATAATGGATAACGCAATAATAGCCAGCAAAATAGACTCAGCTCTGAACAGTCAGCCAAAATTCAAATACACCGAAAAACAGCGTAAAATATACACCACAATAGGCGGTACGCCTCATCTTGATGGTAAATACACCGTATTCGGCGAAGTGATTGAGGGTATGGACGTGGTTGAAAAAATTTCAGTTGTGAAAACCAACGAGAACGACCGCCCACTGGTTGATATAAATATGAAAATTAAAGCAAACTAATTCCGACAAACGAAGCGAAACCATGATAGAGAAAATTAACCAACTGAAAGCCGAAATATTGGCCTTAAACCCAACGACGGCAGAAGAAGTAGAAAATATCAGAATAAATTTTCTGAGCAAAAAAGGAAAACTCACCGAGATTTTTAACGACTTCAGAAATGTAAGCAGTGAGGATAAGAAAACCATAGGAAAGGAAATAAATACAATAAAATCTGAACTGCAAACTAAATTAGAAAACTGGAAAACCGATTTGCAGTCAACAAAATCAAGCAGTGCCAACGATTTAGACCTCACGCAGCAAGAAATTGACATGAGCTTTGGTTCGCGACATCCAGTATCGCTAATCAAAAACGAACTTTGCGAAATATTCACTAGGCTCGGTTTTACAATTGAGGAAGGTCCTGAAATAGAGGACGATTGGCATGTATTTGCCGCGCTAAACTTTCCCGACGAACATCCAGCCCGCGACATGCAAGACACCTTCTTTATAGAGAAACATCCCGATGTTCTGCTCCGCACACACACCTCATCAATACAGGTGCGCTGCATGGAAAAAAAGCAGCTACCAATAAGGGTGATATGCCCCGGACGTGTATTCCGCAACGAAGCAATATCGGCGCGTGCACACTGCATTTTTCACCAAATAGAGGGACTGTATATTGACAAAAACGTGTCGTTTGCAGACCTACAGCAAACCCTACTTCATTTTGCACGCGAAACATTCGGAAACGACACAAAAATAAGGCTACGACCATCATACTTTCCATTCACCGAACCATCAGCAGAGATGGATATCAGCTGCAAACTTTGCGGAGGTAAAGGCTGCAATATATGTAAACATACGGGATGGCTCGAAGTGCTGGGATGCGGCATGGTTGATCCAAACGTACTGGAAATTAACGGCATAGATAGTAAAGTATATTCAGGATATGCTTTCGGACTTGGCCTTGAACGCATCGCAATGCTAAAATATTCGGTGAGCGACCTACGTTTGTATTTTGAGAACGATGTTAGATTTTTGAATCAGTTCAAGAACTACTAAACATCAAATTCACAATAATTTAGTGTCAACAAACTAAAACAAAAACCAATGCCCACAAATATTGTAGGAAAACCATATTCCATAATCGATATATTCAAATCCCTAACACCAGTCGAAAAGACTATGATAGAGGATCACAAGGAGTGTTTTAGCTATAAAAACGGGGATATAGTATATAAGGAAGGAGATAAAATTAGAGGGATATATCAGGTTATAAAAGGAGCATTCAAGATATACAAAACTGGAATAGAGGAAAAACCGTATATCATCACCTTTATTATCCCTGGAGAAATATCGGGCTACCGCTCCATACTTAGCAACGAGCCATCGTGCAGCACCGTAGAAGCCATTGAGGATTCAGAAATGTGCTTTATTCCTTCCGAAATTATATTCCACCTGGTGAAAAGTAACCCCGATTTTGCGCTATCAATAATACAACTCACTGGAAAAGAATTAGATAGAGCAAATTCGTTGCTTACCGACCTTGCTCAAAAGAAGCTCAACGAACGAACCGCTGAGATATTACTAATGCTACATAATACATTTGGAGTTGACGAAAAAGGCTATACCAAATGCGAAATATCTAGAAAGGATTTGGCAAATATAGTAGGCACAGCAAGCGAATCGCTGATAAGAATACTTAGCGATTTTAAGTCAAAAAAGTTGATTGATATAGACAACAAAAGAATCAGAATAAACGACCACAAGAGGCTTAAACTAATCTCAGAATCAATATAAACAGAATACACTACCAATCAAACGGTATCTCCCCATTATGCGATGTGTTTAAGCCTAAATGCTTATAAGCTAACTCAGTAACCTCCCTACCACGAGGTGTACGTTTCATAAAGCCCTCCTTAATAAGAAAGGGTTCATAAACCTCCTCAATTGTGCCACCATCCTCGCCAACCGCAGTTGCAATGGTGTTTATACCCACTGGCCCACCTCTAAATTTGTCGATTAGGGTGCGCAAAATCTTGTTATCCATCTCATCCAAGCCGCGCGAGTCGATTTTTAGCGCGTCTAAACCATGTTTTGCAATATCGCGTTCAATAAAGCCGTTACCAATCACCTGCGCATAGTCCCTAATGCGCCGCAATAATGCGTTGGCTATACGCGGAGTTCCGCGACTTCGCAATGCAATCTCGTGAGCGGCATCATCGTCAATGGCAATGTTGATAATGCCTGCCGAACGCTTAAGAATGGACTCAATGGTCTCTACATTATAGTATTCGAGGTGAAATTTTATGCCAAATCGCGCTCGTAAAGGGCTGGTGAGCAATCCACTACGTGTTGTTGCACCAACCAAAGTGAACGGATTCAAATCAATCTGAATGCTACGCGCACTTGGTCCTTTGTCGATGATGATGTCAATCTTGAAATCCTCCATGGCCGAATATAGATACTCCTCAACAATAGGATTCAAACGATGTATCTCATCGATAAAAAGCACATCGTTAGGTTCTAAATTGGTGAGCAAACCAGCTAAATCGCCAGGCTTTTCGAGCACAGGGCCTGAGGTGGTTTTCATGCCTACCTCCAACTCGCGCGATATGATATTGGCCAAGGTGGTTTTACCCAAACCAGGAGGCCCATGAAGTAAAACATGATCGAGCGACTCACCACGCTGCTTAGCCGCCTTAACAAAGATGACCAAGTTGTGAATTATATCCTCCTGACCCCTAAACTCACCGAATTCAGTAGGACGTATCTGTCCCTCAAAATCGCGATCGGAAGACTGTATATTATTACGAAGTATGTCAGACATTTACGATATTTTCAGCATACGCTCGATAGGAAGACGAGCCAACTCGGCCATTTCGGCACTTACATTGATTTCAGGCAACTCATATTTAAGCGTAAGATACATCTTTTTAAGCGTGGTGAGCTTCATATAGGCACACTCGTTGCAAGCGCAAGTTGAATCGTCGGGAGGTGCAGGTATATAGTTTTTACTCGGATTTGCCCGCATCATCTCGGTGAGTATACCAACCTCGGTGGCAACAATAAAATCAGTCTCAGCACACTCTTGGGTGTAGCGCAGCAACTGAGCGGTTGACCCAACAAAGTCGGCTATAAGCAGAACAGGTTGCTTACACTCTGGATGAGCAATGACTTTTGCGGTTGGATGCTGCTGCTTGAGTTCCAAGATACGCTTAACCGAAAACTGATCGTGCACATGGCACGCACCATCCCAAATAAGCATATTAGGCCTATTTGTAAGTCGTTGGATATAGCTACCCAAATTGCGATCGGGGGCAAAAATGATGGGCTCGTTAGCTGGGATACTATTCACAACCTCAACAGCATTGCTCGATGTGCAGCACACATACGACAAACTCTTAATCTCAGCTGTAGTGTTAACATAGGTAACAACCTTATGATTAGGGTATTGATCTACAAACCTGCGGAAAGACTCATAGTCGCACGAATCGGCAAGACTGCAACCTGCATTAAGATCAGGCAGCAGAACTTTGCTATGAGGTGCCAAAATCTTAGCAGTTTCGGCCATAAACCGTACCCCTGCAAAAAGGATTATAGGCTTATTTAAACTGGCAGCCCTTTGCGAAAGCGCAAGGCTATCGCCCACAAAGTCGGCTATGGCCTGAATTTCGGCAGGCTGATAGTAATGCGCCAGTATAACAGCTTGTTTCTGCTCTTTGAGTTTGTTAATCTCATCGACCAGGTTAAGCGACGGATCCAACTCGGCATCTATAAAGCCAAGTTTTTCAACGTTCTTATCTATATTCATTACTTATCTCTTTATTTATTGATAAATGATGATTACTATAATGGATTGTTAGCTCAGTTGAAAACTTTCAAAAAAATGGACTTGCAAAAATGATGATTAAAATCATTATAACAAATTATTAACAGGAAAATTTTTAGGGTTTTGTCCAATTTTAGGGTTTTGTATGTTTAGTGTCAAAGGAATATGAACAGGTGTTGATAGTTATGAACCTACATGTTTAAAAACTGTTGAAGCTTATTTTGGCGGTTGAAAAGTTTAGCATAAATCGTGCCAAAAAAATTGGTTTATGAACAGGTATAGAACTGAAAATTTTTTACTAATGCCCCATATTGTTCAATGCAAATCAATTTATCGAATTTTTCCATTGAGTTATCAACAAGATGTAAGAAGGTAACGAGAAGTATATCTATACCTATTGGCACATGGTAAAGCGTATAAACGTTTATATGCCATCTGGTTGTGTTTAATGCTATTACGTAAATTTAGCCGATTTTGTTTTGCTGTGCGTGTGATATGTTCTTCGGTTAGGGCAAAAAAAACCGATGCCTGAAAGCATCGGTTTCTATTTGATTGCGCTTTTGATATTCAATCGCCTACAGGCTATCGGGCTGAGCAATAGGTTGCTCTGCGGGTTGCTCAGTGGGCAGGTTGGAGAAATCGGGGGTAGATGCGGGCATCTCGTTAACCCTCGACTCAATGAGCGAGTGTTGCGATTCTACGGTGTTTTTAGGTGCTATGGCTACCGATAGGAAACTTAGTACTACCAGTGCTATGGCAAGTGTCCACGACGCTTTTTCGAAGAAATCGGCGGTTTTGCGAACTCCCATAACCTGGTTTGCTCCTGCAAAGGTTGATGAAAGACCGCCTCCTTTGGGATTCTGTACCAGTACCACAAGGATGAGCACTATGCTTACAGCGATAATTAGTCCAACGATTAATGAATGCATTTTGCTGTGTTTTAATTGTTTAACCCTTTACTAATTCGTTCAATCAGCGCGGCAAAGTAACTACTTTTTTCTGGATATTTCAAGCAAAGTTGCTGGAAAATTTCAATGGCGCGTTGTGTATTTCCCTGTTTTATGTAGATTTCGGCCAGTTGCTCGGAGCCAATATTGTCTGATTGTTGTATGGATGATGCCGACAAGTCGATGTTTTCTGGTTGCTCGTCGAGGGGCGAAGGTGGTGTTGGGCGTTGCAGGTTGGGCAGATTGCTCAGGAATTGGTCAATCAGATTGTTGTTGTCAAGTTCATGGGTTTTGGCATCACCTTCGGCAATGAGCTGTAGTATGTCGTCGGTGTTGGTCGATGAATTTCGGGGTTGGTTATGGTTGGGATGTATGGCATAGCGCTCATTTGAGTCGAGCAATAGTTCCAGCGGTTCGTTTTGAGCGTGGAGTAGGCTATGCGCCACCATGCGGTTTGGTAGTATGAAAGCGGCGCGGTTTAGCGCGTTTTGCAGTTCATCGGGTTTTAGTGCTTGTAGGTGAATCAGGCGCAGCATCTCGGCGGCCTGAAAATAGGGATGTTCGTTCAGGCATTCGTTCAGAAGGTCAAGACTTTCTGGCTGTGGTGTTGTACCAATGATTTGGTTTAGTTGTGTTTTGTCCATGCGATTTTTTACCAGTTTGCAGCAGCAGCGTTGAATATATCATCGATGAGCTTTTCTAATATGGTTTGCACGAGTTGGTCTTCTACATCGGCAAAATTTTGCGAACCTTCGTAGTCGGCATAGTGCGAGAATGATCGATCAAAGTCGCTTTTTGGGTCGATGGCGTTAACGAATTTCACCGAAACTCCTATGGTTAGTCGGTTTTGGGCAGCGGTTTCGTTGCCTTGTATAGATACGGCACTCACATTGTAGGTGGTAATTTGTCCCGAAAAAGCGAAATCGCCAAAGGAGTTAACCATGGTTAGGCGAGTTTGCGATACGAATCTTTCTTTTAGCGCTTCGGTGAATTGGTTGCTAAGCGTTGGATTTACCTGTGGTGCAATGTTTTGGAACAGGTCAACGCTTACCGATTTGGCTTCGGGTGGTATGGATGCGCCGCTAAACGAGTATTTTACGGTGCATCCACAGCTAAGCGTAATGGCTAATATGCCTATATATTTGGCTATTCGCATGTATTTATGGTTCGGTGGGTTCTGTGGTACTCGTTTCGGTTGGTTGCTCGTTGTGAGCATCTTTTTTTGCTGATTTTTGGAGATTGCGAAGTTTGCGATAGAGCGTGCGTTCCGAAATGCCCAGTTCGGCAGCAGCCTGTTTGCGGCGGCCATTGTTGCGATCCAGCGTCTGTTTTATGTGGTCTATTTCGCGATCTTTCAGAGTGAGCGATTCCTCTATAAATTCCTCAGTGTCTTGTACATTGCTCGATTTTTGGAGCGTCGATGGGGTGGGTTGTACTATTATGGTATTCTGCTGACCATATTGGAGCGGAGCAAGGTCGGATATACGCACGTCGGTTTGCGGTGGGGTAGTTTTGGGCTGATTGCCGTCGCGCATCAGTTCGTGTACTAGCCTTTTTAGGTCGTTCACGTCGTTGCGCATATCGAATAGTATTTTGTATAGAATCTCGCGTTCGCTGGCAAATGTTTGTTCGTCAACTAGTTTTGCTCCTTTATGCTGATAAATTGCTGGTAGATTGGGCATATTGAGGTCGGGCAGGTAGCGGTTCAGGCATTCGGCATCAACCTCGCGTTGTTGCTCAATTATTGATATTTGTTCGGTTACATTTTTGAGCTGTCGTACGTTGCCAGGCCATTTGTAGGCTGAGAGTAGTTTGCGAGCCTCGTCGTTGAGGCGCACGGCGGGCATACTGTACTTTTCGGCAAAATCTGCTGCAAACTTGCGGAATAGCAGCGCTATATCGTCGGGGCGTTCGCGCAGGGCGGGTATGCTTATTGGTACAGTGTTAAGCCTATAGTATAGGTCTTCGCGGAATCGGCCTTCCTGTATGGCTTGGGGCAGGTTCACGTTGGTGGCGGCTACCACACGCACATTGGTTTTGTGCACCTTGGATGATCCCACGCGGATAAAATCGCCCGATTCTAGTACACGCAGCAATCGGGCTTGTGTGGACATGGGTAGTTCGGCCACCTCGTCGAGGAATATGGTGCCGCCATTGGCCACTTCAAAGTAGCCCTGACGGCTATCGGTTGCACCCGTGAATGCGCCTTTCTCGTGGCCAAAAAGTTCCGAATCTATTGTACCTTCGGGTATTGCGCCGCAGTTAACAGCAATGTAGGTGCCGTGTTTGCGCGTGCTGTAGTGATGTATAATCTTTGGGAACACCTCTTTACCGGTGCCGCTCTCGCCGGTGATGAGCACCGACAGGTCGGTGGGGGCAACCTGACGCGCAATGTCGATGGCGCGACCCAACGCGGGCGAGTTGCCTATTATTCCGAATCGCTGTTTGATACTCTGGAGTTCCATTTCAAAAGGGTTTGCTTTGTGCTATAGCTTGCTTTCGTCAATGATGAACAGTTCCTCGTTGGGGCGTTTCATTAGGTACTGCTCACGTGCGAATTTTTCTAGATTCTCGGTATTGGTACGCAACTCCTTAATCTTCTGGCTATCGTTCTCAATTTTAGAGCGATAGTATTCAATCTCCTTGTTCATATTGGAGATTCGTTTGGTGGTTTTACGCATATCAACCAGGTTGCTGCTGTCGAATATGCCCACCCATATCAGAAATATGACACTGGTTATGAAGTATTTGTTCCTGAGTTTCAGCAGAAACCATTGCCAAAACGAGTGCTTGCTATCGCTCATAGGGCATGGATTTTGGGTGAAAAATATCCTGCTAAGTTAGCCTATTTTTCGGCTCAATGCGCTTATTGTGTGTCATTTTTTTGGGCAGATATTTTTATGATACAAATATAATGTATTTATAATCAGTTATTTATATCTATATCTATATCAATATTAGACATTGCGCATTTGGTTTATTCGGCATTTGCACCTACCTTTATGCCCACAATCCGATACACAATAAATCGTTATTAGACCTATGTTCGACAAACAGATTTACGTAAACCGTAGGCTCAACCTGCGCAAGCGCATAAAATCGGGCCTTGTAGTAATTTTGGGCAACACCGAAAGCCCCATGAACTACCGTTCCAACGGATATAAGTTCCGTCAGGATAGTAACTTTCTCTATTTCTTTGGCTTAGACCTTCCAAACCTTGTGGGCATAATCGACATTGAGGATGGAAAGGATAGCCTCTACGGCGACGATTTCGATATTGACGATATTATATGGATGGGACCTCAGCCATCGCTTAGCGAGTTGGGCGAGCGTGTTGGTGTGCTTTCAACCGCTGCTCAGCGCGATTTGCAGCCAACCATCAATCGTGCCATACAACAGGGTAGGCGTGTACATATACTCCCCCCCTATCGTCCCGACAATGTGCTGCTGCTCGAGCGCCTTTTGGGTGTTAATCAGCACATGATTCGCAGCTACGTTTCCACCGACCTCATCAAGGCTGTGGTTGCTCTGCGTTCCATAAAGGAAGATTGCGAGATTTTGGAGCTCGAACGCGCTGCAGAGGTGGGCTATCGTATGCATGTGTCCGCCATGCAGCACGCTCGTGTGGGTATGCTCGAGCAGGAGCTCGCAGGTATGCTCGAGGGCATATCGGTGAGCTATGGCTATATGCCATCGTTCCCCATAATTCTATCGCAGAATGGCGAAACGCTTCATAATCATGACCACTCACAGCTGCTCACCGAGGGTCGCCTGCTTTTGGTCGATGCGGGTGCCGAAAACGCCATGCACTATGCATCCGACAACACCCGCACTATACCCGTTGGAGGCAAATTCACGCAGCGTCAGAAAGAAATCTACAACATAGTGCTTGCCGCCAACAACAAGGCTCGCGAGATGGCTAAGCCGGGTATACCCTATCTCGATGTGCATCGAGCTGCTGGTAGGGTGCTGGCTGAGGGGCTAAAGGCACTTGGACTAATGAAGGGCGATGTTGATGAGGCTGTGGCAAATGGTGCTCAGGCTCTTTTCCAACCCCATGGGCTTGGACACATGATGGGCTTGGATGTGCACGATATGGAGGATTTGGGCGAGAACTTTGTGGGCTACGACGATGAGGTTACCCGTGTTAACCAGTTCGGCACAGGTTCGTTGCGGCTGGGACGTCGCCTGCAAAAGGGCTTTGTGCTAACCGACGAGCCTGGCATTTATTTCATACCCGCTCTAATCGAAAAATGGAAGTCGGAGCGTATCAACGAGGCGTTCATTTGTTACGATAAGCTCAAGGATTACTACAACTTTGGCGGTATTCGTCTCGAAGACGATTTGCTAATCACCGATAGCGGTTGTCGGCTGATAGGTAAGCGTATTCCTATAACCGTTGAGGAGGTTGAGGCCACAATGGCTCAGGGCAAGTAGCATACCCATGTTAAGCAAAAAAGGCATCACCCATCGCGGCGATGCCTTTTTTAGTGCCTTGGTTATTGGCGGATGCTAAGGGTTTACTGGTGTGCAGTTTGTTAGCAGTGTGGTTAGTAATATTTGTAAGGCGACTAACCTATATGGGCTACAATTAGTTTCTAAGATTATGTAACGTGGTTTAGGACAATACTTTAGCTATTTGTTGGTGTATCTGTTGCCAGCGATTTTTGTCCATTTTGGGTCCCATAACGCCAATCACTGCGCCCGAGGTGATTGCGCCCAGCTCGCCGCATTGCGATAGCGGACGATTTTGGCATAGGCCATAGATGAATCCAGCAGAGTAAAGGTCGCCAGCTCCTGTTGTGTCGATCACTTTATCTACTTTGGCCACACCTACGCGTACTTGCTCGTTGCCACGGCGTATGAGTGAGCCTGCACTGCCTAGTTTTACCACGGCCACATCGGTTAGGCTTGATAGTTGGTTAAGCGTATCTTCTGCACTGTCGCCGCCAAAGGCGCGGGCTTCTTCTTCGTTGGCAAACACAATGTTAACATG
>JAFWUG010000132.1 GCA_017524185.1 Bacteroidales bacterium | reverse complement strand
TGCCCTTCGGCCTACGGCCTCCAGTCAACCCCGCTCAGGGATAAGGCTCAGCAGGTAAACCCCAATCAGGAATAACGACATGTAGTCAATGTTTACCAGTAATAATCTATAAACCGAGTCAACCTAAATCAGGAAAAGACACACAGCCCTACCTGCTTGTCGGAAGACAGGCACCCGCAAACGCAACAAATACGCTCATTTTGGACGCATACGGTGTTTCCCTACAGCCGAATCAACGAATATACGACGCCGGATGACGCGATAAATCGCGTCCGTACAGGCATGCGGGTGGTGTTACTCGGCGGCTGAGCATGTCGAAGCCGCAGCCACGTCCGTGCCCGCAAGACAAGGGGGCATGCCCCCTTGTCTCTGCCAGTTTCAGAAAACTCGTTCCGAAAAGTGTAGCGATTGAGCAAAAAGTCGCTTGAAAAAGTGTATATTTGTGCCGAAAACTCATTCCGAAAAGTGTAGTGATAGAGCAAAAAGTCGCTTGAAAAAATGTCAGTTTGTTTAATATCAGTGTATTATAGAGTAGAATAAAATAGCGTAATATATGTACCGCCGAAAAATAGAGACAACTCTCCTAGAATGGAAAGCAAAAAAAGGGCATAAACCTTTGATTATCAAAGGATGTAGGCAATGTGGCAAAACAAGTTCGGTACTCGATTTTGTTCGAAAGCACTATGCGAATGTAATCTACATCGATTTCCACGAGCATCGCGAGTACAAAGCGTTTTTCTCTGGTGCGCTCGATGTGGATACGCTAACGCTTAACATTTCGGCGGGCATAAGCGGGGCAAAATTCGTTCCGCACAGCACATGCCTGGTGCTCGATGAACTTCAGGACTGCCCCCACGCCCGTGCTGCGCTCAAATTCTTCAAACTTGATGGGCGCTACGATGTGATTGGCACTGGCTCGCTGCTGGGCGTAAACGGCTACACGATATCCGAAGAACAAGCCGATGAGGCCACTGCTTCTATTCCCGTTGGTTTTGAGCAGATTGTTACGATGTACCCCATGGATTTTGTGGAATGGCTCTGGGCCAATGGCATAGAGCCTCAGCACATTGAGTACCTGCGCAAGTGCCTCAACGACGAAACGCCCGTGAACGAGGCCATACACCAGCGGATGCGTCAGCTGCTGCTGCGCTATGCAGTGGTGGGCGGGATGCCTGAGGTTGTGAGTGCTTTTTTGGAAACCAACGACATGAGCGAAGTGCTGAACGTGCAGCGCAACATTGTGGAAAACTATAAGGCATACATGCTGAAGTATGCCCTGCAGGAGGACAAACCTCGTATCCGCGAGTGCTTCGAGTCAATCCCTACGCAGCTGGCCAAGGCGAACAAAAAATTCCAGTACTCCATAATCAAGAAAAGTGCCCGTTCGCGCGACTACATGGGCTGCCTGCAGTGGATTGAGGATGCGGGCATCATCCGCCGCTGCTTCAATACATCGATTACCGAGCTGCCGCTGAGCGGCAATGCTATCGCCGACTGCTTCAAGGTTTACATGGCCGACATTGGGCTGCTGGTGAGCATGTTGGAGGATGGCACGGCCTGGAGCATCATGCAGGGCGACCTGCACGGCTACAAGGGGGCTATATTCGAGAATTTGGTGGCTGACATCTTGGGCAAAATGGGTCGCCGACTATTCTATTTCCATAAGGATAGCGGGTTGGAACTCGATTTTCTGATTCGCCATCGGGGCGAATGCTGTCCGGTGGAATGCAAGGCCAATACGGGCAACGCCAAATCGCTACAAACGGTGCTCAAAAATGCCAATCACTACCACGTTTTCCAGGCCATAAAGCTTGGCGACTACAACGTGGGTCGCAATGGTGCCGTGCTGACGCTACCAACGTACATGGCTTTCCTGCTCACCGATAGCCATGCGTAATAGAAGCAAGGGGGCATGATGCCCTTGTCTTCTTTCGTGTGTGTTGCTGCGGGAGGACGCGATGAATCGCGTCCGTACAATACGCCGAAATTGCAGGTATCGAAAATAATTCCTATATTTGCAATTGATAATTTGTTATTCGTTATGCCAGAGATATTTAGGTTCTACGGTTTCTCGTTTTTTTTCTACAGCAGAGAGCACGAGCCGCTGCATGTCCATGTGGAGGGTAAGGGTGGCATGGCCAGGTTCGATTGGGGCGGAGGTGTTTTTGTTCTGTCGGAAATGCATGGCATTAAGGCAAGCGATCTCAAGAAAATTAAGGATGTGATTGATGAAAATGCCGATATAATTGTTAGGCGTTGGGAGGAATATTTTGGCGGAAGAAAGGAGGTTTAGCGATGAAAATTACGCAAATATGGTTTGATTCCGACTACCTTTACGGGCGCGATGAGCAGGGGCGCGAGCATAGACAGTCGTTGCTTTGGTATCCTCGGCTGCGGGCCGCCACCGAAGAGCAACGCAGCCAATACACCTTTGGCCTTGGCGGTATTCATTGGCGCAACATCGATGAGGATGTGAGTTTTGAGAGCTTTGGCTACGACGATGCTGAGCTAAGCGCGCTACAGCGTTTTTTCTTGACCCACCGAGAGATAAATGTGGCTGAATTTGCCCGTTCCATGGGCCTCAATCCCACGCTGCTGCGTAATTATATCAATGGGTTCAAGAAGCCGTCGCGAAAGCGCGAGCAGGAAATACTATCGCATATCCATAAATTGGGCGAGGCCATGTGTGCGGTGTAGATGGGTGTAGCGCAATCGCGTTAATAGGAGGCGAAGTGGCGGTGTGTCGCATGTGCCCGACTGTGAAGTAAGTGGGCATGCTCACTTGTTCTGGTCGCGATTTGGGCTGCGGGAGGACGCGATATATCGCGTCCGTACAGCCATGCGGGTGGTGTTACTCGGCGGCTGAGCATGTCGAAGCCGCCGCCACGTCCGTGTCCGCAAAGCAAGAGTGCATGCCCCCTTGTCCCTGCCGCGAATGGCAGTGTGCGCAAGAGGACGCGATAAATCGCGTCCGTACAGCCATGCGGGTGGTGTTACTCGGCGGCTGAGCATGTCGAAGCCGCAGCCACGTCCGTGTCCGCAAAGCAAGGGGGCATGCCCCCTTGTCCCTACCGCGAATGGCCGTGCAAGAGGACGCGATAAATCGCGTCCGTACATGTACAAATAACTGATATTCAAGTGTTTTATGTTGTGAAATGATGTGAAGGTAGGGGGGTGGGACGTGGTTTATGTTGAAGTATCAACAATTGCAAATGCTTTGTAAACATCTTGCTATCAATCATATACATTTCGTATCACTATTTTTAGTGATACAAAATCACTATTTTTGTGTATTGCAGTTTCAAAATGCCTGCTGTACCTTTGCTGCGATAAGTCTTTGCGTTTACACTAAATACCTAAATCATTATGAACCAGTTAGTTACCCCCCCCCCCACACTCACACGCCCATAGCGTCTGTGCCGATGCACATAGAGATGGGTGTACTGGGTTTAACCGTAACACCTTTGCGGCCATGAAACGCTTGTTGTTCTCCACGCTTTTTGTGCTGGCATTTTTCGCAGCCCACACTGTTGCCGCCGCAGACATCAGAGCTTCCGCTCCCACAGATATCGAAGTATATGTGAATGGAGGTTATAGTAATGCAGCATCGTTGCGGGCGGCCATTGAGGCTAGCAATGTACCTTTGGGCGAAATCACAAGGCTGGAAATTACTGGGGGCAGCGTTACTACAGACGACTGGAACTATCTGAAGGATAACAGCAACGCCCTGAGCAAGCTGGTCGAGTTTGTAGTTTTCGGCAACGACATTGTCTCCGTGGCCGACATCCCCGATTGCACTGAGAGTGAGCCTTTATTCAGGGCCGTTAAGGAGGTGAGCATCTATCACCTAAAAAAGGTTGGCAAATATGCCTTCCGCAACGCGGCGAACCTTGTTGAGGTTCATCTGCCTGCGGTTACGACCATAGATGAGTATGCATTTGCGGGCTGCACGTCGCTACAGAGCATCTCGCTGCCCGAACTCACCGCGCTCCGCAAAGCGGCTTTTCAGGGGTGCGCATCGCTGGCCATGGCCGAGTTCCCCAAGTGTACGATGTTTGTTTCTGCGGCGGATAGGGTGTTTTCTGGTAATACGTCGTTGAAGCTGCTGGTGCTCAATAAGGCATTGAAATACACCGGTGCTTACAGCGTGAACTCAAATAATTTCACAGATTGTCCAACGCCTAGGTTTTTACAGCTGGTTGATGATGCAGGTAAGCCTTTGGCCTATAATGCAGCGGAGTATGGGTTGATGAAAGCTCACAACGATGGCAATACCAGCGATAGCCGTTGGTATGGGTGGTTCTTGGGACCCACAATCAGCCTGGAGGTGTCGGGCCGTGGTGTTACAGTAACGATACCTAGTGCGCAAAACCACACATCGTTGCAGAGTGCCATTGAGTCCGTAACAACAAATGGCAGTAGGGCGAAGGAGAATCTCACGTTAGCATCGATTCAGTCTGTAAAGGTTACTCAGGGACGCTTCACGCCAGCGGATTGGCGTTATTTGAAGCAGCTGACTGGCCTTCAGACTCTCGAAATAACCAATGATGTTTCGTTTGTGGCGCCCCATCCAAGGGTTGAGTATAACACGAATGTTTTTCCGTCAAGCGTTAAGACGCTTGTTCTGAATAAGTTGCATCGCGTTGGGCAGCTGGCGTTTCACGATTTGACGCAGCTCGACAGCGTAAGCCTTCCGCATGCAAAGAGCGTTGGGGCGAACGCGTTCTATAATTGTAGTGCGCTCACGGGTGTTGATATGCCCGAGGTGCTTAGCGTGGGTTCCCAGGCTTTCGATGGCTGCGCTCAATTGGCTGTTGCTAATATGCCCGAGGTGCTCGAAATAGATGAATTTGCTTTTTGGCGCACTGCTTTGCTTCGCCTCGATCTGCCCAAGGTTACGCGCGTTGGCGAGCATTGTTTTAGGGCCTGTGGCAACTTGCTCAGCGCCAACATGCCTGAGGTTACGCGTATAGAGGAGATGGCATTCGATGAGTGCCGTGCCATGTCATACGTGCACATGCCCAAGGTAACGCATATAGGCGACGGGGCTTTCAACAACAATTTGGAGCTTAGGCTGTCGTCCGATCAGCTGCCTGCGGTGCTTGAGGTGGGAATGAATGCATTCTGCAATTGCTATAAGCTTACCGCTGTTGATATGCCATTGGCCACAACCATTGGTGCAGGCGCGTTTAGCGGCGATACGTTGATTACCAGCGTGAATTTGCCCCGTGCCAGCGTGATTGGTAAGGGCGCATTTGAGCAGTGCAAGCACTTGCAGAGCGTAAGCTTGCCTCGGCTTACCGCTGTGAGTCCCCGCCTATTCAACCGTTGCCATGCGCTGCGGCAGGTGTGCCTCCCGCTCGCCACGAGCATAGGTGTGGATGCGTTCAGCGGCGATAGCCTGCTCTCTGTGCTGATGTTGGGCGCTACGCCGCCAACCGTGGCAACTCCCTCTGGAAAATGGGAGGAAGATGCCTTTGCGGGCTGCCCCGCTACGCGCTATCTCTATATAGTCGACAAGCATGGTAAGGTGCTGACAAATAGCGCATTGTCTGATGCTATTTATGACTACGAGGCCGATGAGGGCTTTAGCTTTGCCGATGGACTATGGCGCGGCTTCACATTTGCTCAGCCGTGCATGGTTACTACGGATGCGCGCGATGGCTACATCAACCTAGAGCTATCACAGCCCGTGGATGCTGGTGCTCATTTGTACGCTACCTTCGATCCCACCATCAGCTTCACCCTGAAGCCCTATCCGGGTTACGCCATAGGCTATGTGGAGGCTTTCCGCACGGGCGAACCTGCTGAGGTACTGAGCCTACAGCGCACGGGCGATACCTACAGTTTTGCCCGTCCCGCCTACGATGTTACCATTGTGGCTCGATTTGTGCAGCAGCTACAGGTGGGCGTAGCCTCGGCGGGCAATGGCATGGTTAGCGGTGGCGGCATCTACCTCCGCGATAGCGTGGTTACTGTGTCGGCAGTGGCCAACAGCGGCTACCATTTTGTGCGCTGGGTTGAGGGCGGAGCTACGGTGTCCACCGACAATCCCTATACCTTCTCCGTTACGTCTAACCGTAATTTGGTGGCTGAGTTCCAGGTAATCATCTACACACTTACCTACACAGTTGGCAAGGGCGGCAGCATCAGCGGCCAAGCCACGCAAACCGTGCAGCATGGGCAGAGCGGAACCGAGGTGGAGGCTGTGCCCAGCGAGGGCTACCGCTTCGTGCGTTGGAGCGACGGCGTTACCACCGCCAAACGAACCGACACCAACGTGCAGGCCAACCTGAATGTAACGGCTGAGTTCGAGAAAAATGCCGCCACAGGTCTGTTCGATGCCAAACTCGATGCCCTAAGCGTATTCCCCAACCCCACCGCAGGCCAGCTGTGGGTTTCGGTGCCTGAGCTTGCCGAAGGCACCGCTGCCGAGGTGTTGGTGTACAACGCCAATGGCCAGCTGCTGCAGCGCGTACCAGCGCACGGGGCTTCGGCAGGCTCAGCCGCCAGTCGCCTGAGCATCGATCTGAGCGGCTACCCCGCAGGAGTGTATATCATCCGCGTGGGCAATGCGATGGCCAAGGTGATTAAACAGTAGGAGATAGACGCTAGACCTTAGACGTTAGAAGACAGAATGTAGGGACGCGATTTATCGCGTCCGCGAAACGATAGAGAGGCGAACCCGCAGTGGCTCGCCTCTTTTCACATGGAGGCGAAGTTTTCAACTTCGCTCGCCGAAGGCGAAGTGGCAGTGTATACGACCGATGTCCACGTGTGAAGCAATGGCGCATGTACCACAACTAATTGGGCGTTGTGGCTGCGTTTGGTAGCATCAGTTTTTTTGCGTACCTTTGTGTATAAATCAACCCAAAACAACAGCAATGCAAGGCAACTTTGTATATTCAAACCCCACCAAGCTCTACTTTGGCGAGAACGCCATGCAGAATTTGGCCGATGAGCTCAAGAACTATGGCCCCACCGTGCTGCTCACTTATGGCGGCGGCTCCATTAAACAAAATGGCATATACGACCAAACAATTGAGGCTCTGAAGTTTGCTGGAAAAACGGTAGTGGAATTGCCCGGAGTAATGCCCAACCCCACGCTCGATAAACTCCGCGAGGGAGCGGCCTTAGCGCGTAAGCACAATGTGGACCTGATACTGGCCGTGGGCGGTGGCTCCACCATCGACTATGCCAAGGGCGTGGCTGCATCGGCCTGGTGCGAGGGCGACCCCTGGGAACTCTACTACGAAAAGATGCAAAACCCCACCTGTAGGCTCATCCCCGTGGGCTGCGTGCTCACCATGGTGGGTACGGGCAGCGAGATGAACGGCGGCAGCGTAATCACCAACACGCAAAAAAATATGAAGGTGGGCAAGGTGTTCGGCGAGGAGCTATTCCCCAAATTTGCCATTCTCAATCCAAAATTCACGTTCAGCGTGCCGCAGTACCAGATGGTGGCTGGCTTCTTCGACATCATGTCGCACATCTTGGAGCAGTATCTATCTGGTTCCGATGATAATACATCCGACTACATCGCCGAAGCCCTGATGCGTTCATTGGTGCATAGCTCGCGCATTGCGGCTAAAAATCCGCACGACTATGAGGCACGGAGCAACATTATGTGGACGGCCACTTGGGCTCTCAATACGCTGATAGCCAAAGGTAAAACAACCGACTGGATGGTGCACATGATTGGTCAGGCCATGGGCGCGCACACCAACGCCACTCACGGCATGACCCTTGCTGTGGTGAGCCTACCCTATTACCGTCATATTATGCCCTATGGGCAGCATCGTTTTGCCCGTTTTGCTAGAGCCGTGTGGGATATTGCCCCCGATGGTCGCACCGAGCAGCAGCTGGCCGAGGCTGGCCTGCAGGCCATGGAGGAGTGGATGCGCGAGATTGGCCTAGTGATGCACAGCGCCGAGCTGGGCGTGAAGCCCGACATGCTCAACGCCATTGCCGATAGTACCTTTATATTGAAAGGCGGCTATAAAGTGCTCTCGCACGCCGATGTGGTGGAAATTCTGCGTCATAGCCTATAGCAAGGGGCTTGCTCACTTGTCCTACGCATCGTAAAGGGCTGTTGGTTTAGGCTAGCAGCCCTTTTTGTGTGTCATCGGTGGGCGGGGGTGCATACGATTTTGGCGCAATTTGCGTAACTTTGTCCCAATTCAAAAAAGTAGAGAACTGTATGATAGCAAAACGTAATGCCATAGTATGCCTGCTGCTGGCCGCCGTGCTGCTGGCTGTACCCTCGTGCCGCAAGGGCAGTTCGGGCGACACCACCATGCTGCCCAATATCAGCGGCGGCGTGAACGATGTGCTGCTGGTGCTCCGCAAGGAGCTTTGGAACGATACCCTTGGGCGCAGCTACAAGGCCATACTCGAGGATCAATTCCCCTATCTGCCGCAGATTGAGCCGCTGTTCGACATTGTGCAGCTGCCGCCCGATAATTTTGGCTCCACGTTCAAGTCGCATCGCAACATCATACGCCACAACGTTGGCTCCAACGTCGATTCGGTGAGCCTCACCATTCAGAAAGACGTTTGGGCAGCACCACAAACCGTTGTAACCGTCAACAGCCCAACCTATAAGCAGCTTGTGCCGTTCATCATTGCCAACGGCGAGCGGCTGGTGAATATCTTTGAGCAGGCCGAGCGCGACCGCGATATGCAAACTGCCCGCAAGTACCCCGAGCTGGAGCTGGAGCAGCGTTTCCAGAAGCGCGGCATCAGAATTAGTATCCCCAAGGGCTATGTGCTGAATACTGATACTGAGGATTTTATCTGGATTTCGCACGAAACGCCCAAAACCACGCAGGGCATCATAGCCTATCGTTTCCCCTACACCGATGCCAACACGTTCACGGCGGAGTACCTCGCCAAGCGGCGCAACGCTGTGGTGAATCAAATACCAGGGCCCACCGATGGTAGCTACATGATAACCTCGGAGGTGGTGCCGCCCGCCCTATTCCCCATGACCTATCGCGGCGGCTATCGCGCTGTGCTGCGTGGCTATTGGGATGTGGCGCGGCATCCCATGGGCGGTCCATTCATCAGCCACTCGTTTATCGACGAGGCACGGCAGGAGGTTGTAACGGTAGAGGCTTTTGTTTACGCCCCCAGCAAGGGCAAGCGCGACTTGATGCGCCAAACTGAGGCCATCCTCTTCTCGGCCACGGTGGCGGAGTAGTGTATATTTATTGATTTGGGCTTATTTTCAGGGTGCTACGCGTTTTAAGTCGTAGGACATATCTTTGAGTATGCTGTTCAGATGCGATATGCGAAGCGTTATTTCGCGTGCTTCATCGGGTGTGGCTGTTGACAGCTCGGCGGTAAGCCGTTGTTTGTCCATCTGAATTACTTTGCTTTTATATACCTGTAGGGCTTTATACACTGCTTTTAGTAGAAAATCGGGCGTGTCCATGCTTGAGTGCCGATTGTTCCAGTATTTTTCGCTCAGCGTGTGCGCATCGGAGAGTATATCGGCAATCAATTGGCTAATCTCGGGGTCTTCGTTGTTCAGCAGTTCGAGGGGGTTAGGGTTGGCAATGTATGCCTCGAAAAGCTTTTTGAACATTAGGTTTTGCAGTTCTAAGTCGTCGCCGAGCAGCTCGTTAATTATGTATTCACCCACGGTGGTGGAGGGCATGTCGTTCGCATTGTTTAGGGGTTTATCGCCGTCGCGTATCAGAAATCGTATCAGTTCGCGTTCCTGTTCTTCGCAAAAAATGTTGGTTACGTAGGCGGGGATGGTGGGGGTGTGTACCTCGTCGGGCTGTTGGTCGGCGGGGGCTGTTGTTGGTGTGCTGCTGGTGTTGCTTCGACGGCTTTCCTGCTCGCGGCGTTCGCGGCGTTGCTTGCTCACCTCGGTGGCCAGCACTTGTTCGCCAATATCCATCAGCGCGGCGCACTCCTTGATATAAACCGAGCGCGTGATGCTTTCGGGGATTATTGCGATGGTTTTAACCAAGTCGGTGATGAGCGATGCACGCGCAATTGGGTCGTCTTGCGCTTCGCGTAGTAAAAGCTTGGTTTTGAAGCGTATAAAGTCAGTTTCGTTGGCGCTTATATACTCCAGCACCTCCTGCTCGGTGTGAGCGCGGGCGTAGCTGTCGGGGTCTTCGCCCTCGGGCAGCAGCACTATTTTCACGTTCATGCCCTGTTCCAGCACCATGTCGATACCGCGAAGCGAGGCTTTTATGCCTGCCGCATCGCCATCGTAGAGTATGGTGAGGTTTGGGGTGAACCGTTTTATTAGGCGTATTTGGTCGGTGGTGAGCGATGTGCCGGAGCTGGCCACCACGTTTTCGATGCCAGCCTGATGTAGCGATAGCACATCGGTGTAGCCTTCCACCATGTAGCATTTGTTATGCTGTGTTATGGAGCGTTTGGCGAAAAATATGCCGTAGAGGCTATTGCTTTTGTGGTATATTTCGCTTTCGGGGCTATTCAGGTATTTGGCCACCTTTTTGTCGGAGCGCAGTGTGCGTCCGCCGAAGGCTATCACACGCCCCGCTACGCTGTGTATGGGGAACATCACGCGGCCAGCGAAACGGTCGAATGTGGAGCCATCGTCGCGCTGCACGGTGAGGCCAGTTCGTACTAGCACGTCGAGGGCGTAGCCGTCGTGCTGGGCGGTGCGGGTGAACGCATCGCGTTGGTCGAGGCAGTAGCCCAGTTGGAATCGTTCCACAATGTGCTCCTGCAGGCCGCGTTCGCGGAAGTAGGCCATGCCTATATTCTGTCCGTCGGGGTGGTTGCGTAGTAGGTGGGTGAAGTGTCGTTGGGCGTAGGCGTTGGCCACCATCAGGCTTTCGCGCTCGTTGCGTTGGGCTAATTCTTGCGGGTCGGGTTCGCGTTCTTCAACTTCGATGTGGTACTTTTTGGCCAGTATTTTCAGCGCATCGGTGAAGCCCACCTGCTCAATTTTCATGATGAACTTGGCCGCGTTGCCCGCTTCGCCGCATCCAAAGCATTTGAAAATGCCCCGCGCCTGATTAACGCTGAACGATGGTGTTTTTTCGTGGTGGAATGGGCATAGCCCGATGTGGTTGTTGCCGCGCTTGGTGAGCGTGATGTAGTCTTGCACCACCTCCACTATGTTGGCCGTGCTAAGGATTCGCTCGGTGGTTTGATGGTCTATCATGGTGCGGCCTGTGTTGCGGCTGGCTATACGTTGAAGCGGAAGTGCATGATGTCGCCGTCTTGCACCACGTAGTCTTTGCCCTGCACTCCAATACGTCCAGCCTCGCGGCAGGCGGCCTCGGAACCCAGCGCGATGTAATCGTCATATTTAATCACCTCGGCTCTGATGAATCCGCGCTGAAAGTCGGTGTGTATTACGCCAGCGGCCTCGGGGGCTTTGAATCCGCGTTTGATTGTCCAGGCGCGGGTTTCGTCGGCTCCGGTGGTGAAGTAGGTTTCGAGGTTTAGCAGGCGGTATGCGCTTTTTATGAGCTTATTTACTCCAGGCTCGTCAAGCCCCATGTCGGTCAGGAATGCTTGGCGTTCTTCGTAGGTTTCAAGTTCGGCGATGTCGGCCTCGGTGGCGGCTGCTATCACCAGCACTTCGGCGTTTTCGTTGGCCACGGCTTGGCGTAGTCGTTCCACGTGGGCATTGCCTTTGAGTGCCGATTTCTCGTCAACGTTGCACACGTAGAGTATAGGCTTGTTGGTGAGCAGGAATAGGTCGGCTGCAGCCGACAGCTCGGCCTCGTCGAGTACCACCGAGCGTGCCGATTCGCCGCGTTCCAGCGCTGCTTTGTAGCGCAGCAGCACATCGAGTTGGCGGGCTGCTTCTTTGTCGCCGCCCGTTTTGGCTTTCTTTTCAACCTTTGCTATGCGGCTTTCTATGGTTTCCAAATCTTTAATTTGGAGCTCCATTTCAATGGTTTCCTTGTCGCGCACAGGGTCGATGCTACCGTCCACGTGGGTTATGTTGCCATCGTCGAAACAGCGTAGCACGTGGATTATTGCATCGGTTTCGCGGATATGACCCAAGAATTTGTTGCCCAAACCCTCGCCTCGGCTTGCTCCCTTCACCAGTCCAGCAATGTCAACAATCTCAATGGTGGCGGGGATTACCCTTTTAGGATTATCAATCTGCGCAAGCTTGGTCAGGCGCTCGTCGGGCACGTTGATTACGCCCACATTGGGTTCTATGGTGCAGAACGGGTAGTTGGCAGCCGCTGCGCGGGCGTTAGACAGACAGTTGAATAGTGTCGATTTGCCTACATTGGGTAGGCCAACTATACCGCATTGTAATCCCATGATAATGATTGTTTTAGAGGTTTGTTTTGATGCCGAATGGCATATCCAAAATTAGACTACAAAGGTATCGTATTTTGGGCGGATTTTCAAGCCCAACCCGTTTGAAGTGCTGCTATTTTTTATACCTTTGACCCTATTGGCAACTCCAAAGCCGAAGATGATTTTTACCGAAAAGATTCATAGAGCTATCTATTGGTTTGGGCTAACGCTTACGGCCTGTGCGTTGCCCGTATCGTTCTATTTCACCTCGGTGGGATTGATTGTGTTAGCGGTTAATTTTTTGTGCCAGGGGCAGTGGCGTGGTCGATGGGAGAGGCTACGGACCAATCGTTCGTTGCAATTGGGAATGTTGGTGTATGCCCCATTGGTGCTGAGTTTTGGCTACTCTGCTGATTATGCCACCGCGCTGCATCGTTTGCAGCTGTGGCTCCCTTTGCTGTTGGTTCCGCTAATTATTGGTTTGAACGACCCGCTCAATCGCCGCGAGATGCAGTCGTTGTTGGTGCTGTTTGTGCTTTCTGTGCTGACGGCCTCTATTATTGCGGCCTGCCGCTTGCCGCTCTACTACAGCGGTGCAATTGGGTCGATTCGTGAGGTTTATTACTACATATCGCACATTCGTTTTGCGCTCATGGTGGTGTTGGCCATTGCGGCTATGGTTTATATGGGACAGCAGTGGCGTAAGGGTTGGCAGCGTATGTTGATGTTGCTGGTGGCATTATGGTTTGTTGTGCTGTTGCTGCTTATGCGTGTCGTTACTGGGCTGTTCATGCTGTTTTGGTTGCTGGTGGTGCTGGCCTATTTCAAGGGCAGAGCCATGGATAACGCGCAGCATAGGCGTATGTTTTGCGCTGTTTGCGCGTCGTTTGTGCTTGTGATGCTGGTTGGCGGTGCGATGCTGTGTCGCCGCTACTATCGCCTCGAACCAGTCGATTTTAAATCGTTGCCTGAGTTCACGGCCAATGGCAATCCCTACACCCACGACACTTTGCGCCCATTCCGTGAGAATGGCCATCGCACCGACCTGCTTGTGTGCGAATCGGAGATGCGCCGTGCCTGGAATGCTCGCAGCACTTTCGACTACGACGAGCGCGATAATCAGCATCAGGAAATATCAAGCACCCTGCGTCGCTATCTCACCTCGTTGGGCTTGCCCAAGGACTCTTTCGGTGTGGCACAGCTCGACTCGCTGGATCAGGTGCTAATCGAAACATCGCATCCGTCGGTGCTCTATCGCAACAAGCGTAATCCCTACCTGCGAATTTACGAAACGCTCTACGAGTTTCAGCTCTACATGTTCGATGGCCACGTTGAGGGTTCAACGGTGCAGCGTTTGGCCTACATAAGCGCAGCGGCCAGGGCTTTTGCACAGAAACCGCTGTTTGGAGTGGGGTGTGGCGATTTGCAGCCCGCTCTTGACGTTCAGTATGAACAAAGCACAAAACGTTTGCCCTGCGAATTTTGGCAAAAGCCTCATAATCAATATCTTACAGTGGCTGTATGTGCGGGATTGGTTGGATTGGTGTTGTTTCTTGTGGGTATGATTGTTCCGTTTGTGCGGCAGCGCGGCTATGCACACTTTATGCCGCTATTTTTTTGGGGCATGATGTTTTTGTCGATGCTCTCCGACGATCCGCTCGAAACTCACACGGGTACAACGCTGATGGCACTTTTTGGTGCGTTGTTTATCTATGGCTACAATTGGTTCGCCAGCGATGGCGGTTTGTAGTCAATCGGCTTGTTCTTAGGTGTTTATAGATGCGTTTTTAGAGCCTGCATAATGGCAGTGGTGGCACCGCTCATCGACTGTACGTAGTTGGCGGCTGCTTTTGCGCTTTGTTCCAGTTTGTTGTGGTTTGCAAGCAGTGCATCGAGGGAGTGTTTTAGTTCGTTGGCGTTGGCAATGCCTGTTGCGCCGCCTGCGGCAATTAGCCCCAGAGCCTCGTTGAATCGCTTGTGGTTAGGCCCAAATAGTACGGGCATACCGTAAACAGCGGCTTCGAGCGTATTGTGTATACCCACACCGAATCCGCCGCCAATGTAGGCTATTTGGCCATAGCGGTATATGGCCGAGAGCAGTCCAATGGTGTCAACAACCAGCACCCGTGGGGCATTTGCGGGTATGTTGTTGGGCGAGTCGTGCAGCTGCGAGTAGCGCACCACGCCTGCAAAGGCCAACTTGTCTTCCACCGATTTGATGTGCGCTTCGTGTACTTCGTGGGGGGCTATAATTAGGCGCAGGCTCGGATTTGAGCGCATGTATTGTGCCAGCAAATCTTCGTCGGGCGGCCAGGTGCTGCCAGCCACAAGCGTGGGGGCATTTGGCTGTTGGGCGCAAAAACGCTCCACCTCGGCAATGGCTGTCGCTTTTTGGGCTATAGCCAACACGCGGTCGAAGCGTGTATCGCCACAAACGGTAACATTCTCAACCCCAATTTTTTGAAGCAATTGTTCCGATTGTGGATCTTGTACAAATAGGTGGGTGAAACGTCGCAAAAATCGCCTATACCAGCCGCCATAGGGCTTAAAAAACGCCTGTTGTGGGCGGAATATGGCCGAGATTACATAGGTGGCTATGTTGTTCTTGCTGAGCGTGTTGAGGTAGTGATACCAAAATTCATATTTCACGAAAATGGCCACCGATGGCCTAACCGTGGCCACGAATCGTGCGGCATTGCGGCGGGTGTCCAGCGGCAGATAGCACACATAGTCGGCCAGCGCGTAGTTTTTGCGTATTTCGTAGCCCGAGGGCGAGAAAAAAGTGAGCACAATTCGTTGCTGCGGATTTAGAGCCTTAATGGCCTCAATTATAGGCCGTCCCTGCTCAAATTCGCCCAGCGAAGAGCAATGTATCCACACGGTTTGTTGGGCTGTTTGCTCCATGGCCTGCTGCAACTGCTTTAGCCATTGTTTGCGCCCTTTGCACCAGAGTTTGGCTTTGGGATAGAACGGTGCAGCCACATGCGCCAAGCACCAATAAATGCCAATGCCGATATTATAGAGCAGTAGCAGCATCCCTAAAATGGATATAATTAGCTAAGTGCGTGAACTTTATGCCATGTCTTTGGAGGCGCGGGCGCGTACAATGCCGCGTTCCGATGTTTTGATAAAGTTCAGAATGGTGTCTCGCTCAGCTGTTTGAGGCATTTTCGACTCAATGGACTCAAGGGCCTGTGTGGTGTTCATCCCCTGGTTGTAGAGCAAACGGTAGGTTGTTTGGATGGTCTCCAGCTGTTCGGGGCTAAAGCTACGGCGGCGCAGTCCAATCACGTTTATGCCTGCAAAGGCTACGGGTTCGTGCGCAGCAATGATGTAGGGTGGTATGTCTTGATTTACGCGGCATCCGCCCTGAATCATCACATGGCCGCCAATATGTTCAAACTGATGCACCAGCACGTTGCCGCTCAGTATGGCATAATCGTCAATCACCACTTCGCCAGCTATTTGCGAGCCGTTGCCTATGATGATGTTGTTGCCCACCACGCAGTCGTGGGCTATGTGGGTGTAGGCCATTAGCAGGTTGTTGTTGCCCACAATGGTTTTGCCCTTTGAGGCGGTGCCACGGTTGATTGTGGCGCATTCGCGTATGGTGTTGTTGTCGCCGATCTCGGCCGTGGTTTTTTCGCCACGGAATTTCAAATCCTGCGGAATGGCCGATATGACAGCACCAGGGAATATGCGGCAGTTTTTGCCAATGCGTGCACCGTCCATAATGGTTACGTTGGGGCCAATCCAAGTGCCGTCGCCAATAACTACATCGGCGGCTATATAACTAAATGGCTCAACAACAACACCGTTTCCCAGTTTTGCTTCGGGATGGATGTACGCTAGTGGCTGCTGTTTGTTTGTCATGGTGTGTGTGTAATGGGTTTATACCCAATTTATTATATGAAATGTTTTAGCTTTTATTTTTAACTATTTGAGCCATTAGTTGTGCGTCGATGGCCAATTGCTCGCCCACAAAGCCTTGGCAGTGCATATTCACTATGCCTCGGCGGATGGGCGAGGTGAGTTCGCATTTCATAATTAGTGTGTCGCCTGGAACCACCTTGTGCTTCAGTCGCACCTCGTCCATGCGGAGGAAGTAGGTGGAGTAGTTCTCGGGGTCGGGAACGGTGCTCAGTGCTAGTATGCCACCGGTTTGCGCCATGGCCTCAACCTGAAGCACGCCAGGCATCACAGGTTCTTCGGGGAAGTGCCCCATGAAAAACTCCTCGTCCATGGTTACGTTTTTGATACCCACCACCGAGGTGGCGTCCATGCGTATAATCTTGTCCACCAGCAGGAATGGGCTGCGGTGGGGGAGGAGTTTTTTGATGGCGTTGATGTCGTAGAGCGGTGCTACGGTGGGGTCGTACTCGGGCGGTTCGGGGTTCTGCTGCGCCTTTTTGTATATTTTGCGTAGCACGTTGGCCATCTCGGTGTTGGCGTGGTGGCCAGGGCGAACAGCCACAATTTTACCTTTGATTCGTGCGCCAACCAAGGTTAGGTCGCCAATCAGGTCGAGCAGTTTGTGGCGGGCGGGTTCGTTGTCGAAACGTAGGGTAACGTTGTTGAGTATGCCTTCGGGCTGGATATGCACACGGGGCTTGTTGAACAGGTCGGCTATGTGATCCAGCTCTTCCTGTGGCACCTGATGCTCCATAATCACAATGGCGTTCTCCAAATCGCCACCCTTTATTAGGCCGTTTTTCAGCAGTGTTTCCAGTTCGTGGAAGAATACGAATGTACGGCAGGGGGCTATCTCGGTGGGGAATTCCGAGAGGTCGTTCATGCGGGCAAACTGATGCCCTAAGATGCGCGAGTTGTAGTCGACCAGCACATCGATGCAGAATTTATCGTCGGGGTAGGCCACTATTTCTACGTTGTTCTGCTCATCGCGGAACACCGTTTTCTTCTTTATAACCAAATAGTTGCGTTCGGCATCTTGCTCCACCAGCGGCGACTTTGACAGACCCTCCATGAATAGCTTTGCGCTGCCGTGCATGATTGGCAGTTCGGGGCCGTTCACCTTAACCAAGGCGTTGTCGATGCCCATGCCCGTTAGGGCTGCCATCAGGTGCTCTATGGTGCATACGCGTACTTCGGGGGTGTTTTTTAGCCCTATGGTTGTGCCGCGCGAGGTGTCTATCACGTTTTCGGCCAGCGCTTTTATGGAGGGCTCGCCAGGTAGGTCGATGCGTTGGAATATGATGCCCGTGTTGGGCTCGGCGGGGCAAACCGTAACTTCCACATTGGCTCCTGTGTGCAAACCTTTGCCTGTGTAGCTTACCGGTTGGCTTAGTGTGTGTTGCCTATCGGACATTGGCGTTTGTGCGATTTAGTGATTTTAGTTTGTGCGCTAAAATTGCGGCGCAAGTTACTAAAAAAATCAATGCGCAAACCGCATTGTTTCGCTATAAAACGTAGCGAAGCAATACTAAGTGTTTGTGTGTTTGGTGTTTGCGGGTGTTCTACTTCTCCTCCATGAGTTTGGCAATGGTGCGTTCCATCTCGTTGAGGCGGCGGTAGAGGTCGGGCAGGTTCTTGTAAACAGCTATTGCGCGGCGTTCTTTGCCAGCATCTTGACCCACTGTGCCGAGCAGCATGGAGCCGGGCTTAATTGTGCCTGCAAGTCCCGTTTTTGCTCCCACTTGCACGCCATCGCCAATGTTGGTGTGGGGTGCTATGCCCACCTGACCGCCAAACATGCAGTTTTTGCCAATTTTGCTGGTGCCAGCCACGCCGCATTGGGCGGCCATAACGGTGTTGGAGTTCACCTCCACGTTGTGGGCAATGTGCACGTGGTCGTCGAGCTTAACGCCCTGGCGGATATAGGTGGACCCCATGGTGGCGCGGTCAACCGTGGCGTTGGCTCCAATCTCCACATCGTCTTCGATCACCACGTTGCCAATTTGTGGAATTTTGTGGTAGTTGCCATCGGCGGTGGGGGCAAAGCCAAAGCCATCGGCACCAATCACTGCGCCGGCGTGTATGGTGCAGCGGTTGCCAATCTGGCAGTCGTCGTAGATTTTTGCCCCGGGGTATATTATTGTCCCCTCGCCCACGCACACGTTGCGGCCAATGTAGGCTTGCGGAAATATTTTGGCATCTTTGCCAATCTGTGCGCCTTCGGCAATGTAGGCAAATGCTCCCACGTAGGTTTCGGGGTGCAGCTGTGCTTTGTCGCTAATGTATGAGGGTTGCTCTACACCGTTGGCTGGCAGTTTGGCCTGCGCGTAGAGGTCGAGCAGGCGAGCGAATGCTTCGTAGGCGTTGGGCACTCGCACCAGTGTGGCCTCAACGGGATGCTCGGCCACAAAGTCAGCGTTCACAAGCACCACCGACGAGCGTGTGCTGTATATGTATGGTGTGTATTTGGGGTTCGATAGGAACGAGAGCGCACCTGGGTGTCCCTCCTCTATTTTGGCCACGGTGTGCACTGTGGCCTGTGCGTTGCCCTCTATGCTTCCGCCCAAGTATTGGGCTATCATCTGTGCGGTGAATTCCATTGAGCGCAGTGTTTGTTTGTTGGCGCAAAGATATATCAAACTCGTGAATATCTGATGCTCAAATGCGCTTTTATGTTCTATTATTGCTTATATTTGTGGTCTATATGAACACTGTAAATTGGTAATGTTTATGAAACGTCTGCTTTTTCTATTTGCCATCATTTTGTCTTGTGCCACGCTGCGTGGCCAGAATGCCTATACCACCGAGGTGCATCTCAAGAATGGTAGCATAATAAAGGGTTTTGTGGTGGAGCATAATCCCGAAGGGAATATAAAGATACAAACCGCCGATGGTAGCCTGTTTGTGTATGCTTCGAGCGAGGTAGAGCGCGTTGTTGCTGGCAGCACTAATAATGTGCAGCAGCCTGGCTATAACACCGAGCGTGGAGGCTACATGGAGCGCAAGAAGAACAACCTGCGCCTCGATGGCAAGCAATTGTCGGAGGCCGATTTGAAGCAAATGTTTGGAAATAAAGAGTTTGATACATATAAAGGGGCTACCAGGCAATGCCGTTCGGGACGTACGCTGATAGCGTGCGGTTGGGCGAGCGTGGGTGTGGGCCTTGTATGTTCGATTATATCTGGAGTTAACGCCGAGATTGTTGGCTATGATATTAATAGCCAAGGAGCAATGGTAGCGGTGTATAGCCCAGAGCCTGTAACCTTTGTAACGGGTGTTGTTAGTTTGGTGGCTGGCAATCTGATGCTTCCCGCAGGATATGTGCTAAGGGGCATTGGGCGCGGAAGGTTGAGCCGTTTGGCCGAGGGCTACAATGCGGCGCAAACCTCGCAAGCATCAACATTGCAGTTCAGCCCAGCATTGCTGACCACCTTCGACAACAAGCCTGCTCTGGGTCTATCGCTCAATGTGTCGTTCTAAGAATACAGCTGTACAAATGAATAGATTGCTTTTGGTGCTGTTTGGGCTGATGCTGCTTCATCCATCTGTGCAAGCGCAGGATTTGGTCGTAACCCACGCTGGCGATTCTATTAACTGTAAGATTATTAGTTCCACGCGCGACACGCTGGTTTTTGCGCAGGGCGACAGCCAGAGCCAGATGCCCATGGCTGATGTTAAGGTTTATAGGATGAATCACTATAGGCTTGCGCAGGCTAAGGCAGCTGAGCAGCCGGTGCAGGAGGTTGTGGCCGATAAACTATCGCGGTTAATGTTGGATTTTGGTGGTGGATATGGCATGCGTATAGCATCTGCTCCGTCGGGTCTGTCGGAGGCGCAAGCATCGCATATACGTAGCCTTCGCCATGGCCACTATTTTGATGCCAACATGGCTGTGTTCTTCGGCAAAACGCGCTCAAGCGGTGTGGGACTAACCGTATCGAGGTTTGTGTCGAATGCGCAGACCAATAATTTAGAGTCGGCGGGCGTTATACTTGCAAACGCCGAGGAGCGGGTGCAGATGACTTTGGTCGGTATTTTTGGTGCCTATCGTGGTTGCAACGATAAGCATATGTATTGCTTACAATATGGCATTGGACCGTTGTTCTACACCGACGAACTTCAAGGCTCGCAGTATCTGTTTATTCGCAGCACCACCGTTGGTGTAATGGCCGATTTTAGTTATGCCTATAGGTTGACTAAGCATTTCAGCGTTGGGGCAAGGTTTGCGTTGGTCAACGGCACTGTTAGCGAGTTGAATATGACAACGCAAAGGGAGCGTACACCAAATACTACCTTTTATCAGGTTTCGCTGGGAAAGGACGAGAAAGAGGGCTTAGGGCATATCAAACTGGGAGCTGTGCTTAGGTTCGATTTTTAGTCCACTTCCTCATAATCCACATATTCGCCCTCGTTTTTCTTAATTATTTTGGGCTTTTCGTCGGCTTGGCGGGTGTAGGTGCGTCCTTCGCCCTGCTGCTGGTAGGCGTTGGATGCGCTGCCGTTCGGTCTGCCGA
>JAFWUG010000131.1 GCA_017524185.1 Bacteroidales bacterium | reverse complement strand
CTTGGTGGTCGCTTTCTTGGTAGCCGTGGCCTTGCTGGTAGCAGTTTTGGCGGCTACTTTCTTCGCATCTGCCTTAGCTGCTGGTTTAGCCGTAGCCTTAGCCGCAGCGAGCTTGGTGGTCGCTTTCTTGGTAGCCGTGGCCTTGCTGGTAGCAGTTTTGGCGGCTACTTTCTTCGCATCTGCCTTAGCTGCTGGTTTAGCCGTAGCCTTAGCCGCAGCGAGCTTGGTGGACGCTTTCTTGGTAGCCGTGGCCTTTGCTGGGGCCGATTTCTTGCTATCGGATTTGGAAACCGTTTTGCCAGAGGTCGATTTAGAGTCCTTGGCCGCAACGCTTGACGACTTGGTGGCGCGGCTCAATCCCTTTAGGTCTTCTATGTTGATGTCGCCCTGACCACGCCGCAAACTGGTTAGGAACATATCGAGCGCCTGGGGCATACTCGGACATTTGGGCGTTGGAGCGGCCACATCGAGACGCAGCCCAGCATCGCGCACGGCCTTGGCCGTGGTGGTTCCAAATGCGCCTATGGCCATGTCGCCCTGCTCATAGTTGGGCCAGTTATCGAACAGCGATTTTATACCGTTAGGGCTAAAGAAAATCACCATGTCGTAGTCGGACAACTTGAGATCCGACAGATCGCTACTCACGGTTTTATAGAGTATGGCCTTGGTGTATTTGATTTTTGCCTTATCGAGTGCCCGCGGAATATCGGCCTTATGCCCCTCGGGGAGTACCACCAAGAAATTTTCGTCCCTATGACGCTTGATGCATTGCTCCATAAGTGAGGCGAAGGTGTTGTCGGGGCTAGAGAATATTTTGCGCTTGCGGAACTGGATGTATTTCTGAAGATATAGCGAGATGGCCTCGCTGGGGCAGAAATATTTCATGGTATCGGGCACCGATACGCGCGTTTCGCTGCATAACCTAAAAAAATGATCTACACCGCTTTGGGTGGAGAAGATTACAGCCGTGTGCTGGAGTATGTCTATCTTTTGCTTCCGGAATTCGTTGGAACTCAACCCATCCACGCGGATAAACTTACAAAAATCGATTTTGACGCCATGCTTTTGAGCAACGTCTGAATAGGGTGATCTCACGCCCTGAGGCTCAGGTTGAGAAACAACTATCTTCTTGATTTTCAATCTATTAGGTGAATTAGGTTATACCTTGTCCGTGTGATAGTAGCAACTTGATTATGACGAGCATAGGTGCTATATCCAGGGCGCAAAGGTACAAAACGAAATACAAAAAAGGAACGCCATGGCGTAGAAATAACAACGCTATGCGTACCCAGCGGAATAGCAAAACAAGCATAAATAGCAATATTTCAGTAAAATAAGCGATATTGCTTAGGGTATGATGTCCGTAGTAAGCCAAAAAGGCGAGCGGCAGCAGCAGCACCATGGATAGGCGCACGGGCAGCATGCCGCTAAACCGAGCCTCGGCTATCACCTGTTTATCGTACACCACCAACCCAATGCCGCCCTGCAGCAGCGCAATGTAGAGCCTATAGACCATATAAATGCACAGCAAGGTAGCAAAGCACAGCAGTTCCACCGTATGGCTTTGCGGCAGCATCCCAAACCGTGTCATAGTGTGGGTGGTGAGCAAAGCCACGAAAAGCGATAGCGTAATCTCCAAATAAACGGTTAGGCGCATGATGGGCATACTGGATGTGTCGGCCAGGGTGCGGCTCATAACGCCATAGAGCATGCCCTGCAGCAGTTCCGATAGCCAGCGGCCAAAACGCATCAGCACCAGCCCCACAAGCACTAAACCCAGCACGAATGGGAGCAACAAGTAGTCGGGCGCGGTGTCGCGATGCAGAAACCTATCGCTCAAATGTGCGGAACTTGGTTTGTGGGTGCGCTCCCCCCCGTGCCTCAGCACGCGCTGAGGGTTAAGCAAATCGTGATAGAGCAGGTATTCCGACACATAAACCTTGCCGTTTATATCCGATTGAAGTGGCGCAAACTGGTAGCGCAACAGGTTATGCGGTATGCTATCGGGTGCAATGGTGGACATATTGCTATATTTTTACACCCCACACCAGCACATCATCGATCTGCTCGCGGCGGTCGCGCCATTGCTCAAATTCTTTAACAACCTCCGCCTCCTGCTGCTTGCCGTCGAGAGCCGACATGCGGACAATCATTTCGGTGAAACGCGAGCGTTGGTATTTATGGCACTTGGGGCCACCCAATTGGTCGTAGAAGCCATCGGACGACATATACAGCCAGTCGCCTGGCTGAAGCACCATGCGCTCGGAGGTGAACACGGGCAATCCGCCGCGCAGCACCGACCCCAGCGAATAAGCCTTATGCTTGAGCGTGATAAGACTGCCGTTGCGTACCACCATTGCCGATATAAGCGCACCGGCATAGTCGAGTTCGCGTGTGGCGGGGTCGTACAAGCAGATGGCAATATCCATGCTGTCGAGCAGCACGTTGTCGCTTTCGTTACGTTTCAAACTTTTAAGCAGCCGCTCGTGCAGAAAAGCCAGCAACTCGTCGGCCTTACCAATGCGCCGCTGAATGGCATCGTTAAGCAGATTTATGCCTATGATGCTCATGAAGGCACCTGGAACACCGTGCCCAGTACAATCGGCCAGGGCGAAAAGTATGCGGTTATCGGCGGTGGGCGAAAGGAAATAGAAATCGCCGCTCACTATGTCTTTGGGGCGATTCACTAGCATGGTGTCGGAAAATGTTGCACTGATGCTATCCATGGACGGCAGCATCGACTCCTGTATGCGCTCGGCGTAGTGCAGGCTGTCGGTCATATTCTGCACGTATCGCTCAATGGTTCGATAGGCTGTGCGCAGGTTGGTGTTCTGCTGCGCTATGAGCTCTTTCTGCCTAATGATGTCCTCTTTTTGCGACGATATTTCCTCCTTCTGCTCGGCCAGTTTGAAATTGCTGCGCTCCACCTCCACTATTTGCTGCGCCAGCAGGCGGTTTATGCTATGCTTATTTCGCAGCAGGGCGAAAATCCAGATGGATACACCCAACATCAGTGCCATGCCAGCACACAGAGCATAGATGCGGATACGCTGGGTTTTGAAGTGTCGGCTGGCCAACTCCTGCTCCTGTCGCAATATCACGATCTCCTGCTCGCGTTTCTCCGATTCGTAGAGCGCCTGCATGGTTGCCATGCTCTGCGTTGAGCGTACCAACTGTAAGCTGTCGCGATAGCGGTTTGCCTGCAGCATGTAGTCATACGCCTCGGCATATAACCCCTGCTTGTAGTAGCTGCTGCTAAATAACTCCAAAGCCTGCTGACAATGGGCCGAACTGCCTATGGTGCGACCTATCTCCATAACCCTTTCGGCGTAGCGACGCGACATTTCGGGCTTACCCATGGCCAGTACCGCCCGGCCAAGGTTCACATAGCTAGTAGCAGTATAGTGAAGGTCGGGCAGCTGCTTGTCAATATCATAGGCCGCCTTGAAATAGTTATAGGCCGCCCTGGCATTGCCCGCATTCAGAGCCAAACGTCCTAAACAGTTGTAACTAATGGATATTCCCTGACGCGAGTTAATCTCTTTGTTTAACTCTAACGATTTGTTATACAATTCATTGGCCTTATCCACTTCGCCCATTTGCTCGTAGGCTTCGCCAATATTGTTGAGGTTTATGGCCTCGCCCAGTTTGTTACCATCCTTAACCGATAGCTCCAAACCGCGCTTGAAATATGTTAGCGCGTCGCTGTATTGCCCGTTGGCCGTGAATATGTTGCCCAAACTGTTGCAGGCCACCGACTCATTATAGTCGTCGCCAATGCTCTCGGCTATGCGTAGGGCATTCATGTGGTTTTCGGTGGCCAAAGCAAAGTTATCGACACGCCTATACACCACGCCTATGGCATTGTAGCTCGCCGACATGATGAGCGAGTCGCCTTGCTCAATGGCCTTCTCCAAGGCCTTGTTGTGATAGAGCCGCGCCTCGGCAAAACGCGAACGCTTGCGATAGTAGGTTCCCATCTGGTTATACACATTGGCCAGCAGCTTGGCATCCGAAGAACGAATGGCCACGTGCTCGGCCTCACGCACGTAGTTTTCGCTCATCTGGTCGTTCGCCTCAACCGAGGTGTAGAACTCGGCCACCTTGAACAGCAACGAAATCTTGGCCGAATCGCTTGTAGAACCACGCAATCCGAGCAGCAAACTATCGGATGTTGTCTGCCCAAACACTTGGTTTACAGCCATTAGCATGACTATAATACAGCAGTATCTATGTGGCCAATTTCGCATGTAGTGCCTAGTGTCGAAAACTCGTAAATTTACAAAAAATTTGACAAACAACGGTTCGCCACTCCATTTTCTATTGAACTCAACCCGTCCAAAACGTTGCACCTGGCATGGGTTTATTTCGTATTTTTGCACCCAATAAGTTAATCCATATTATTCCCGACATGATTATACTCGAAAAACCATACGTATCGGCTCCGCTGGTGGAGTTCCTAGAACAACGACAGCTGCCCGTGCTGCGCAACGACATGGCCAACCAGCTTTGCGCCCAGGGCCACAGGCTCAACCTGCTCGAGAGCGACCAGTTTGTGGCGCAATATCAGCAAAACGGCCAGCTCTACGCCGTGTCGGAGAACGCCCTGGTGTGGCTCTACGCCCAGATGCCCCAATCGGAGCTGGTGCAAAAGGTGAAGGTGCTGAAGGACAAGGCGGCATTCCGCCGTATATGCCAGCAGATCTACCCCGATTTCTACTACCAAGAGGTGGAGATGAGTGCCCTGCGCAGCATCGACCCCAACAGTTTGCCGCTGCCACTGGTGCTCAAACCCTCGGTGGGATTCCTAAGCGTGGGCGTCTACATTGTGCGCAGCAAGGCCGAATGGCAGGCCGCCCTCGACGACATCGACCGCAATTTTGCCCGCCAATGCGCCGTGTTCCCCGACACCGTGGTGCGTAGCGAAATGTTTGTGCTTGAGCAATTTATATCTGGCCAGGAGTATGCCGTGGATGCCTACTACGATACCAATGGGCAGCCGCACATCATCAACATATTTCACCATATTTTTAAGAACGAAACCGATGTGAGCGACCGTCTCTACTGCATGAGCAAGCAGATTTTTGAGGACAACTATCCGGCTTTCAACCAGTTCTGCATCGACTTGAACAGGGCTTTGCAGCTGCGCAACTTCCCCATGCACGTGGAGTTCCGCGTCGATGAGCGCACAGGCCACGCCATCCCCATCGAGGTGAACCCGCTGCGCTTTGCTGGCATGTGCCTCAACGACCTAACGCGCCACACCTGCAACATGCTGCCCGTGCAGGCCTATTTCGACGGTACGCATCCCAACTACTCCACCATGTGGCAAGGCATTGAGAACGACACGTTTAGCTTTGTGGTGCTCGACAAACCCTACGAAACCACCCGTGCCATCGATTTTGAGCGTCTAAAACAGCGTTTTCACGGAGTGCTTGAGGTGCGCGATATTCAAAATCCCGCCATGAGCATCTGGGGCTTTATGTTCGTGCGCACCGCACTGGAGCACAAGGCCGAACTGCACGAGATATTGCACAACGACCTAACGGAGTTTATGATTTAACAAAACCGTAGGAGTGAATTTTCATTTGGATTTTGGGGGCTGATTACGATGCCACTAAAACTTTAAGAGTTTCCATACACGCAAGCGCAGCAAAACGTGCCTTGGCCTGATATTTTTAGGTCCAATAATGGCACGTAAAGGCGTGTCCTAACAAACCCTACCTCCTGAGGGCTGCCAGCGCTCTAAACACAAAATCTAACTATAACAGCACACCCCTAAAAACACGTAGAGACGCGACAAAATCGCGTCTCTACTGTGTTTATCAAGGTTTCGTAGAGGCTTTTCTCTATGCACCTCTACGAATTTAGTGCATCTACTGCTTCACCACGCGCCCTACAGCGTTACCCACGTGTACTGTGTACACACCCACTGGTAGGTGCGATATGTTCACGCGCGTTTGACTGTTGATGGCTTGCTGAAGCACCAAGTGGCCGGTGATGTCGTAAATCCTAACAACACCCTCTGCTCCTTTAACATAGAAGCCATTGCTGGTGGGGTTCGGATATATGCTCAGGCTCTCGGTGATGTT
>JAFWUG010000130.1 GCA_017524185.1 Bacteroidales bacterium | reverse complement strand
TGATGTGTTTCATCGTAATTGCTTTTGGGTTAGAAAATTGTTTGATGACAAAAGTAGCCATTACACCAACTAAAAGCAAACATTGCTTGGTTTTGGTATGTGTAGTTTTTTGTGCTAAATTATTGATTATTATATATTTGTTTTTTGGAGCATCACTACTTTTAGTGATGCAAAATCATTATTTTTAGTGAGCTGATAGAGGAGAATTTTGACCTCGAAAGGTTGTATCCATACTTTCAAAGTGTTCGTTTTTTTACTATATTTTGATTATTTTCTTTCTAAGATTTAGTGCTAAATTGGGTGGTGGATGTTTTGCTTGCAGCCTATTTCGTCGGTTAAGTACCCAAAAATCTGAAAGTTTCTAAACATTTTAGTATCTTTGCAGCGGCTAAATTTTGGCCTAAAGCCCATCAACTATGACCCAACCCTCCATTCTGATTTTAGATTTTGGTTCGCAGTACACCCAACTTATTGCGCGTAGAATACGTGAGCTCAATGTTTACTGCGAGATACATCCCTACCATAAGATACCCGCCATTGGACCCGAGGTTAAGGGTGTGGTGCTTTCGGGAAGTCCTTTCTCTGTGCGCGATGCTAAAGCTCCGCAGCCCGATTTGTCGGCCTTCAAAGGTCGCCTGCCTTTGTTGGGCGTGTGCTACGGAGCGCAATACTTGGCTCATCACTACGGAGGCCAGGTTCAGCCGTCGAGTACCCGTGAGTATGGACGCGCCATGCTCCGTGTGGGCGATGCCGCTGATCCACTATTCGCTGGTGTGGATGCCGAGTCGCAGGTTTGGATGTCGCATGGGGATACCATTGTTGCGCTTCCGCAAGGCTACCGCATCATAGCAGGCACTACCGATGTGCGTGTGGGGGCATTCCGTGTTGATGGCGAGCAAACCTGGGGCATACAGTATCACCCCGAGGTGTTCCATTCCACCCAGGGCAGTCTGATGCTCAGAAACTTTGTGGTGAACATCTGTGGCTGCGACCAGTCGTGGACCCCCGCTTCGTTTGTGCAAGAGGCTGTGGCGCAGTTGCAGCAGCAGTTGGGTAACGACAATGTGGTGCTCGGACTTTCGGGCGGTGTCGATTCGTCAGTGGCCGCATTGCTGCTGCACCGTGCTATAGGCTCGCGCCTCACTTGCATATTTGTCGATAACGGTTTGCTGCGCAAAGATGAGTTCAACGAGGTGTTGGAATCGTATAAGTCGGTGGGTTTGAATGTTATAGGTGTTGATGCTTCGCAACGATTCTATAGCGAACTCAAGGGCGAGTCCGACCCTGAGCGCAAGCGCAAGATTATAGGCCGCTGTTTCATTGAGGTGTTTGATGCCGAGGCGCATAAGCTCAGCAACGTGCGTTGGTTGGGGCAGGGCACAATCTATCCCGATGTTATAGAGTCGGTGTCGGTGAATGGTCCCTCGGCAACCATCAAGTCGCACCACAACGTGGGCGGCTTGCCCGAGCGCATGAACCTGAAGGTGGTGGAACCGCTCCGTCTGCTATTCAAGGACGAGGTGCGCCGCGTTGGTAGCGAGTTGGGTTTGCCCGCCAACATTCTTGGCCGTCATCCCTTCCCAGGGCCAGGCCTTGGCATCCGTGTGCTGGGCGAGGTAACAGCCGACAAGGTGTGTCTGCTCCAGGAGGCCGATCGCATATACACCGATGGTCTTCGTCAGACAGGGCTTTACGACAAAATTTGGCAGGCTGGCGCAATACTGCTCCCCGTGCAATCGGTGGGCGTGATGGGCGATGAACGCACCTATGAATATGTGGTTGCCCTACGCGCCGTAACCTCAACCGACGGCATGACCGCCGATTGGTATCCGTTGCCCTACGATTTTATGGCGCGAGTATCCAACGAGATTATAAATAAGGTGCGGGGCATCAACCGTGTGGTTTACGACATCAGTTCAAAACCGCCGGCCACAATAGAATGGGAATAGTCTTTTGTATCATAGTGCTATAATAGTAAACCACAGCCGTACTAATTACGTAAGCAGAAAAACTGCGCTTGGTTACGCTTGCTATTTGATTTGAATCTAGGCATAAAGGATAAAATGAAGAAAATAAGTTCGTTACTCGTTGTTGCGATGCTGTTCGGCTGTTATGCTTGCACGGCGCAATCCACCAGTTTGGGAGCATATAAATTGGTTCGTTTTGTACAATATCTTGGCGGTAACTATGTGGACACCATAAACATCAATAACATGGTGGACGAGGCCATTATTGACATGCTTTCCAAACTCGATCCGCACTCGTTTTACATCTCAAAAGACGACCTACAGGCCATGAACGAGCCGCTCGAGGGTAATTTCGAGGGCATTGGAGTGGAATTTAGCATCAAAGACGACACTCTGATGGTGGTGAACCCCATAGTTGGTGGCCCCTCGGAGAAGGTGGGTGTGTTGGCTGGCGATCGCATCATCGTTATCGATGGCGATACGGTGGCTGGCATTGGGCTAAAAATTGCCGATGTGCATAAGTATCTGCGTGGTAAGAAAGGCACTAAAGTGCATATAACCGTGCTGCGTAGGGGAAGCAGTGGCCCTATGGAGTTCACTATAACCCGCGATAAGATACCCATCTACAGCGTCGATGCTGCCTATATGATTAAGCCAAAGGTGGGCTATATAAAGGTGAACAAGTTTGCTTCAACCACGACCCAAGAATTTGTCGATGCCATGAAGAAGCTCGAAAAGCAAAAGATGAAGGATTTAATCATCGACTTGCGCGGCAATGGCGGCGGATTGCTCAATACGGCCTACGAGATGGCAAGTATGTTCTTTGAGCCCGGCAAACTCGTTGTTTATACCAAGGGGCGTAATAATCCCCGCACCGACTATCTGTCGGTGAATATGGGCAGCGTGTTCAAAGGGCGTGTGTTGGTGCTAATCGATGAGAATTCGGCCTCGTCGAGCGAAATCCTAACAGGAGCCATTCAGGACTGGGATAGGGGCATTGTGATTGGTCGCCGTTCGTTCGGTAAGGGTTTGGTACAAAATCAGTTGCCGCTCCCAGATGGTTCGGCCATTAGATTGACAGTGTCGCGCTACTACACACCTACAGGTCGTCAGATACAGCGTCCTTACGATGATGGCAACATGGAGAAATATGTTAAGGACTTCGCAGCCCGAGAGACCAACGGCGAGCTATTCAGTGCCGATAGCGTTCATTTCCCCGATTCGCTAAAATTCCGTACTTTGGAGCGTGGCAAAACGGTGTATGGCGGTGGCGGCATAATGCCCGACATTTTTGTAGCATTAGACACATCGTTCTACACCAAATATTACGCTATGTTGGTTCGTTCGGGGGCTTTCAATCAGTTTGTTTCCACTTGGGTTGATGCCAATCGCAAAAGCCTCACCAGCACTTATCCGAATTTTGAGCAGTTTAATAAGAAGTTTGTCTTCACTGATGCGCTGGTCAATGAGTTTGTGGCATACGCCGAGTCGCATAACAAGGTGAAACCAAATCCAGAACAGTTGGCTGTTTCGCGCAACGAAATAGTGCTACAGATGAAAGCTATGATAGCCATGCAGCTATTCACTTCTAACGAGTACTACGAGGTGGTGAATCCGTCCAACGAGGTTATTAAACGCGCATTTGAGGTGTTTGAGCATTGGGATAAGTACAAACATTTGGTAAAGAATTAGATAGACAATAAAAATAAGATAATCAGAATCCATGGATCAACCGCAACCGCTCGATGATTTCAGGCAGCTTGGCCTGTCGGAACAGGCCATTGAGGCCATCAGGCTCAAAGGATTCGAGCAGCCATCGCCCATACAGAGGCTCACCATACCGGTTATGCTCACCCAAACCTGCGACATCATAGCGCAGGCACAGACCGGTACGGGCAAAACGGCATCGTTCGGACTGCCTATAATCGAGATTATAGAGGGGCAACCTGGCGGGATTAAAGCCATGGTGCTGGTTCCCACCCGCGAACTCGCTCTGCAGGTGTGCGACGAGATTATATCGCTGGCCAATGGGCGCATTAGTGCCACGGCGGTCTACGGCGGTCAGTCAATCAGCGAGCAGCAGCGCCGCCTCAAGAAAGGTGTCGATTTGGTGGTGGGCACTCCCGGTCGTGTGCTCGACCTTATCCGTCGCAAGGACCTAAAATTCGAGGATCTAAAGCTGTTCGTGCTCGATGAGGCCGACGAGATGCTCGACATGGGCTTTGTGGAGGACATAGAGCAGATTATGGAGCATACGCCCGAGGAAAAGCGCACGCTGCTATTCTCGGCCACAATGCCATCGCGCATAGCCAATTTGGCCAAGCGCTACATGAAATCGCCCCAAACGTTGGCGGTTGACAAAACCAAGCCCACCACAGGCCTCACCGATCAAATCTATTTCGAGGTGCGCGAGGCCGATAAGTTCGATGCGCTGACACGCATAATCGACATAGAACCAGAGTTTTACGGACTTGTTTTTTGCCGAACCCGCAACGATGTGGACACCGTTACCGCTAAACTCATCGAACGAGGCTACGCTGCGGAAGGCTTACACGGCGAAATCACCCAGGCTCAGCGCGAGAAAACGCTCAACAAGTTTCGTAAGAAATACATCAACGTGCTGATAGCCACCGATGTGGCCGCTCGCGGTATCGATATTGTTGATTTAACTCATGTGATAAACTACGGCCTGCCGCAGGATGCCGAGTCGTACATACATCGCATTGGCCGTACAGGACGTGCGGGCAAGGAGGGAACGGCCATCACCTTTGTGTCGCCCTCGGAATACCGCCGCCTATCGTTCGTGCAAAAGGCCACCAAATCCAACATTCGGAAGGAGTTGTTGCCATCGCCGTCGGACATCGTGGCCGTGAAACGTGCTCGCCTTGTCGATGAGGTGCAGGAAATCATCGGCAAGAACTCCTACAGCGACTACCTCGACATGGCCGATGACCTGCTCGTGCACAACAGCCCCGAGGTGGCTATTGCTGCCCTGCTGCGCTTGGCCTTCAAGTCCAAGCTTGATGTTAGCACATACCCCGAAATACGCGGTTTCAATGTCGATACCAAGGGCACAACGCGCCTTTTCATAGGCATGGGGCGCAAGGATGGCATGACGCCCAAGCGTATCTCGGAGTTCATCCGCAAGGAGGTGCGCATCCCCGACCGCAAAATCGACGACATTGTGGTGCGCGAGGATTTCTCGTTTGTATCCGTGCCGTTTGCCGATGCTGAGGACATCCTACGCGCCTTTGCCCATCGCAAGGCCGACGGTAAGCCCCTCATAACCAAGGCTAAACCTAAATAGGGATAAACCTCCCGCACAGAAATCACGTAAAAAGTAGAACACCCCCTATACAGACTAAAGCATAGCGATGACCGAAAAATTCGACATGATAGCCAAAACCTTCCAGGGCCTCGAGCAGGTGCTGGCCGACGACCTAGCTGCCCTCGGGGCGCAGGACATCATGGTGGGCTGTCGTTCAGTGAAATTCAGCGGCGATAAGGAGTTGCTATATAAGGCCAACTTCAGGCTTCAGACTGCCATTCGCATACTGAAACCAATCTACCAGTTCACCGCTCACACGGTTGACGAGTTCTATGGTAACGCCCGCAAATTCGACTGGGCTACCGTGATGGGACTATCGCACAAATTTGCAGTCGATGCGGTGGTTAATTCGCAGTATTTCAACCACTCACGCTATGTTGCGTTGAAGCTCAAGGATGCCATCGCCGACCAGTTTCGCGATAGGCATGGGCGCCGACCGTTCGTGGATCCACAAAATCCTCATATTCAGTTGCATGTGCATGTCTATGAGGATCAATGCACCATATCGCTCGACTCATCGGGGCATTCGTTGCATCGTCGTGGCTACCGCCAGCAGCACGATTTGGCCCCTATCAATGAGGTGCTGGCCGCAGGAATGCTCAAACTGGCGGGTTTCGATGGAACATGCACGCTTATCGACCCCATGTGCGGCTCGGGTACAATAGCCATAGAGGCCGCCCTGATGGCCTATGGCATACCGCCAGGCGTATTCCGCGAGCGTTTTGGCTTTGAGCATTGGTTCGATTTTGACTCAAACCTGCTACAGGATATCTACAACGACGATAGCATGGAGCGCGATTTTGAGCACGAGATTGTGGCCAGCGATATTTCGCGGCAGGCCATAGAAACAGCCACCCGCAATGCCAAGGCTGCTGGCCTATTCCGCAAAATGCGTATTGACACTCGCTCCATTTTCGACTACATGCCGCCCACCGATAAGCCAGGCTTGGTTGTTACGAATCCGCCCTATGGCGAACGCCTAAAACTAGACCAGATAGAACTGTTTTACAAGCAGTTAGGCGATTGCTTCAAGCAACGCTACGCGGGCTATAACGTGTGGATAATCACATCAAATTTTGAGGCCATGAAAAGTTTTGGGCTGCGCCCATCGCGCCGCATACCGCTATTTAATGGCGAGTTGGAGTGCTCGTTCCAGAAATTCGAGATGTTTAGCGGCAGTGCCCGCGACCGAGCCATACAACGAGCTGCTAACGCCGAACAAAATGATGGTGATAACTAGTTGTTATACAAATAGTTGAATGTTTACAAGTTTGTAATATTGAATTTTTTCGAACCAAATAGCGGTATAGTACAGTAAAAAAAAATATATTTGTTGCTTTCAAAAAAAGCCGTTCAAACAGCCATTGATAGGATGCCAATGAATGAATTCTTTAGCAAATGCTTTACAGAGATGCTGCGAAAAGGTAGCGTCTTGGTCTCATTCAATGGCGTTATGACTTCGAATGTGATAGCTGACACATTGGGCATGGTGGAAAGCAAGATGAACGAACTGCTCGAAACCAGCGCATTGCGTAAGCGCCTCTACAATGTGCTAGTGGAATGCTTGCAGAACCTATATCATCATGCCGATACGCATGATGCTCAGGGTAAACGCTTGAATATGGGAGCATTTGTGCTTTCCAAAGGCGATAACGAAGACTATCTTATCAGCATAGGCAATATAGTCGATAATGAAAAGAAAATCATGCTGAAGGATAAGATTGATGGGCTTAATCGGCTTTCGAAGGACGAGTTGAAAGAGTTGTATAAGGATGTACTAAACAACCAAACCTTCTCGGAGAAAGGCGGTGGCGGCCTCGGATTGATTGATATTGCCCGCCGAACGGGCAACCCGATAGGGTACGATTTCATCCCTTACGATGATAACTACCTGTTTTTCAGAATGAACGTGTTAATAAACGTCTAGTGTAAGACAAAATTATCAACAACCATGGAGATACTTAACATTGAAGGAACCCCCAAAACCCCTACGGTTACGTTAAACCCCAACACAGGTGTGCTCGAAATCAAGGGACGCTCTATTCCCGAGAATTCCATTGAGTTCTATCGTCCTGTGATAGAGTGGATTGATGCCTATGCAAACGCGCCAGCCCCCAAAACAGAGGTGAATGTGCGTTTGGAGTATTTCAACACCGCTTCATCCAAATGCATCCTTGACGTGTTCAAAAAGGTTGAATCGATGAAAAAGAGCAGCAATGCTAACATCCAAATCAACTGGTTCTACGAGGAGGACGACGAGGACATGCTGGAGGCTGGTGAGGACTACGAGTCAATCATCAAAGTGCCTTTCAAGATGATGCCGCTCTCCGAGTAAAAAACGCGCGGCCTGTGCCGTATGTACTTCGTTTTCGGAAAAAAGCCTAAATAGGGGGGGAGAGTCAGTAATCTCCCCCTTTTGTTGTTTTTGTAAACTACTAACCATGAGAAAAATAAGCGTATTGCTGCTTATAATGCTATTAGCCTTACCTTTTTGGGCCAAAGATGTCCCCCAAAGCGAGGCTCAGCGGGTTGCAGCCAACTTTTTTGCTGCTAAGTATGGAAAGAAATCAGCCTCTCATTGCGTCTATAAGCATAATTTTAAGGGAACAACAACCGCCTATGTGTTCGCTTTCGACGGTGGGGGCTGGGTTATTACTGCGGCCGACGATGCTGTTGAACCCATTGTTGGGCATTCGCCCGATGGTTTGGTCGTTAGCGAGGATATAACCCCCACGCTGCGTTGGTGGCTTAATAGGTGCGCAAAACACATAAAAGCGCAGCATCGAGCCAACGGAGCAAAAAGCGCAGGCACTCATCCCGAATGGGTTAAGTTGCAAAGCGGTACAATGCCACTGGCCCCCGAGGCGGTAAAAAAACAAGTGTATTTATTAGAAACTGAATGGAATCAGAATGGAAGCCGTAGTTCGCGTCCCTATAAGCCCACCTATGACAAGTTCTGTCCCGATTCGGCTGGAAGTAAATCGTTAGTAGGCTGTGTGGCAACGGCTGTGTCGCAGATTATGCGTTACCACAAGTGGCCGCAAACTGGGCGCAGTTGGCATAAGTATCCCCATCCGTATTTCGGCTTGTTGATGGCAGATTTTTCGGCCACAACCTACGATTGGGAAAATATGCCTTACGGGTTAACCAGCAGCAGTTCTGATGCTGAAATTGATGCGGTTGCAACGCTGTGCTATCATGTTGGCGTGGCTGTAAATATGAATTATAGTCCTCAAGGTTCTGGGGCTTTTGACATTGATGCAGTTAATGCGCTGGTAACATATTTTCAGTATAACCCCAGCACAATAAGGATTTGCGAAATGGACACCGTGGTTGTTGGCAATATCATTGTTGATGGGCAGACCCGAAACGCATTCGAGGTGATAAGGGCTGAAATAGAAGCTAAACGCCCAATGTTGGTAAGTGGAAGTAGTAAGGCCGATGGCGGCCATGCTTTTGTTTGCGATGGTTACGATGATGCTACCCGTGAGGTGCATATCAACTGGGGGTGGAGTGGAAATTTTGATGGCTATTATGGTATTACAGCGTTGAAACCATCTTACTACGGAGAAGAGCAGGCCGATTTCTCTGAGAATGTGAATGTTGTTTTGGGCATACAGCCCCAAAAGGCTCCTCAAACTCCTATATCGAAAATTTGGGTAAAGCAGCACACCAACCTGGATTATGCACGGGGCATTACCCAGCTGTCGCCGCTAAGCAGTTCGGTTTGTTGGGCTATAGCCGCCGATGGCATGGGCGATGGATTTGATGCCGAAAGAGATTTTGTGCGTACTATTGATGGAGGTAAAACCTGGACTGTAGGTCAGGTTGGCGGCGATGATTTTAGGGGTGCATCTGTTTCGATGATAGCCGCTGTTGATGCCGATAAGGCTTTTGCAACTGTTGTGAGATCAACGGGAACAACTGCAATTTTAGAAACTAACGATGGAGGAACAACTTGGCAGAGAGTGGCTGGTGTTTATAGCAATAGAGCGTCGTTTGTTAATGTGGTTCGCTTTTGGGAAGATGGTAAAGGCTTTGCTCAGGGTGACCCGCTGAACGGCGATTTTGAAGTGTACACCACTGCCGATAGCGGTAGAACATGGAATCGTGTGCCAGCTGGCAATTTGCCCGATGCCATTGTTGGAGCCTCCGCTAATCAGTCAGAAATGGGCACGGTAGGTTATGCCGAAGTGGTTCAGGGCGGCTATGGCTGGTTCACCACCAACATGGGCAACATCTATCGCACCGCTGATTATGGCCAAACCTGGACAAAGCACACCATCGACAATGGTTTGACACGGGCTATTACCGTGCGTTTCCGCAATGCCAGCGAGGGTGTTGCTTTTTATTATAGCAATAAACCCGAGGTAACCTATTTGAAGAGAACAACCGATGGCGGGCAAACCTGGAGCAGCGTAACGCCTAAGGGCGATTGCTATTTGGGCGATATGGACTATATTCCAGGAACTGATACGTTGATTTCCGTTGGGGCAGACTATCTGCGTCCGAGCAAAGGCATATCGTTTGCTACAAGTGCCAGCACTGATGCAAGCAGCATAACGTTTAAGGATTATGCGCCTTACTATCGTAGTGAGCAGTTTCTGAGCGTGGCAGCCGCCCCCGATGGCTCGGCTTGGGCTGGAACTTTTGTGGCACCATCCTACGGTGGTGTGTGGACACGGAGCGGTTATCTTGCCGTGGAGGATTCGCTGCATCCCGATTTTACGGTTAGCAGGCATGTGCTGCCTATCGATGAGCCAGTGGCTGTTTTTGCCGATATGACATGGGCTACGCCCGATTCGTTGCACTGGGATTTTGGCGATGGTGCAGAGCCGCGCTCGGCTACGGGTGCAGGGCCACATACCGTTACGTTTGACGCTTCAACAGAGGGCTATCGCGTGGTGTCGCTAACGGCCTATAGGGGAGGGTTGCAGAAACGTGTTCTTAAACCGCATGCCGTGTATGTTGGAACACCGTTGGCTGTGCCGTCGGAGTCTATGTCAGCGCAGCAAGAGGCTAAACTGTTGCTATATCCTAATCCCGCCACGGGCGACTATGTTACCATTGCGGGCTTTGAGCGTGGTCTAATCCAACTCTACGACCTACAGGGTAATTTGCTATGGCGTTCGGCCAGCATTGACACCGATGGTCGTGTGTTTGTGGGCGATAGACCATCAGGTGTTTATATTGTGCGCGTTTACGATGCTGCGCAGGGTACGGCTAGATCGCAGAAGCTGATAATTAGCCGATAGGGGTTTGTCGTTTTGAAATGAAAAGCCCCGCACCAAGCAGTGCGGGGCTTTTGTTTAGGAGTAACGAGGCTTTAGAGTACTAACTCGTTGTTGGCTTTGCGTTCGGAAACAATGCCACGGATGTGGATTTTTTTGCTACGTTGGTTGGTGGCGTTGCTCTCCACGGTAACCGTGCGGCTAATTATCTGCGGCTTGGGCTCGATGCGGAATTCTACATCGATGCTGCCCTCTTTGTTGGGTAGTATTGGAGCTTTTGTCCATTGTTTGATGTTGGTGCCGCAGCAGCCGCTCACCTTTTGCAGAAGCAGCGGCTGGTTGCCGCTATTCGATACTTTTATCTGTAGCTTGCCGTGGTTTACGTTGAGTTCGTCGATGAATATTTCGCCCAAATCAACGGTATCGGAGGGTGTTTGTATTGTGGGGCCGTTTTGCGCCTGCGCGGGGATAGCCAAAAATGCTGCAGAGCAGCATAGAACTAGGGTTGCAACTAACTGTCTCATGGGTATAAGCGTGTTTGTTTTGATAGATTTATATGGCATGAATGCAAAAATTGTTCCGAAATATGCGTTGATGGGCTATATGGTTGACGCCCATTGCTTAATTTCTTTGTCTAAAGCCTTGGCCTTGCCGTTGCAGGTGGTGTTGAGGAGTTGCCAAAAGTCGGAGCTGTGATTTTTGACCACGGTGTGGCAAAGCTCGTGCAGTATAACGTAGTCGATTAGGTGGTTTGGGAGGCGCATCAGGTTCAGGCTAAGGCTGATATTGTTGTTGTGCGCACAGCTTCCCCAGCGGGTGTGCGTTGCTCTGATCGACACCCGATTGTAAGTAAAACCATGCAGATTGGCTAGTTCGGCCACTCGTGGAGGGAGTAGTTGCCTCGCTTCGGAGCGGTAGAGTTCTGTTAGTGTGATTTTGGCATATTGTTGTACCTCAGTGCTTTGAGGGTTGAATCGAGAAGGGTATTCTAGCGTGAATGTGTTGCCGTTGCGCGATGTGCCGAATTGTTGGCCAGCGAGTAGGTGTAGCTCATAGAGTTTGGTGCGCACGGGGAATTCGATGTTGGTGTTGCGGGCGCGTTGTGATATTTTATTGCGCTTTGCTACGATGTCGTGCTGCTTGCTGAGCAGGAAATCCTCGGCTTCGCGGAATGTGCAGCGGCGCGGTATGGATACGGATATATGCCCCTTGGCGTTTAGGTAGATGGTTATACGCGTGGCGTTTGGGCTTATGCGGAAGCGCACTGAGCCCAGGTCGTTTGGGTATTGCTTTTGGAATACGCTTGCTTTAATCATTACCGATGGTCATTACCCAGGCGGCAGGGAACCTGTCGGCATGTTGTTGCTTGGCCGCGTTTGCTTGGTCGCGGGTGGCATAGGAGCCTAACGATACGATGAACGAGCCGTTGCTGCGCTCCACAACTACGGCATTTAGCCCGTTGGTGGTCATTTCGGCTTGTAGTTTGTCGGCGTTAGCTCGCTCCTTGAAACTCCCCACAATGAGGTAGAATTTAGCGTCGGTGGTATTGGTGCGATTGGCCGTTTGCGCCGATTGCTGTAAACTTTGCTCAATTTTTTGCTCTGTGGATGTTGTTGGCTTTGTGGCGTTTTGGGGGGCTACAGGTGCTGTTTTGGGGGCTACGGGAGTGGCTGATTGGTCGGTGTTTATGCGATCGAAAGCGCGGTCGAGTTCATCTTTGGGCTGATTGCTGTTGGCGTTTTCGGTGCGAGGTTTGTTCGCGTTGGGCTGTACTATGTTTTCGGGTGTGGTGATTGTTCGCTGGGGGGCGAAAACAGTGTATCGTATTAGGTAGGCTATGCCCATGATGATTGCCACCGACACCGCCACGAATATAAGCGTGGTCAGCAACCGTTTGCCCCACGATGTTTTAGTAGCCTGCGTTTTGTTGGTCTTGGCTTTTGCAGGAGCTGAGTTCGTTGGCGTATTTTTGGAGCTTTGTTTGCGGGGCATTTCGGTGGTGCGGGCGTGTTGTTCAGTTGGGCTGGGATTGGGTTGTTGCTGAATTTGTGTTTCTGTAGGTTGTGTAGTAGGTTGCTCGTTTAGATTATCGGCCTGAGCGAGCGTGGAGGGCGTGTCGGCATCGTAGTTGAATAGCACCTGATTGTTGCCGCCCATGCTGAGGTTTCCAAGGCCGCCAATGGCGTATGCGCCCTTTTGCGTAAGGGTTTGCTGTAGGTTGTCGATGTAGCGGTTCACCTCTTGTGACGCCTGATCGATGCTACAGCTGTGCAGACGAGCTATTTCGGCCTCCAAAAAATTGTCGTTGTAGCGTAGGAACGAACTGAAAGTGAGTTCTTTATTGTTAAACTGGCCATCGTCGTCGCGTTTCTGTAGGAAAGCACCGAACTGAGGTAGGATGACGCGGGTGTTATTCTTTATGATGTGGGCAAGTTCTTGGTCGGTCATGCTGAGGATGTTGCGTTTTGAGAGGCCTATTGCTGCTGGGGTTCGATGTTTGCAATCACCCGCTCAATCTTATCGATGGAGTAGGGTTTGCTCATGAATTGGGTGAACCCAATGTCGTGGTAGTTTTGCATAAACTCGGCAGGGTCGTGGGCGGTGATGGCCACCACAGGCACGTTGCATTTGGGCTTGGGCAGATGCTTGCGGATGTATTGGGTGGTTTCTAGCCCGTTCATTACGGGCATTTCGATGTCCATGAACACCACATCTATTTGCTCGCGGCGCAGAATGCTGATGGCCTCTTTCCCGTTTTGCGCCTCAATGCTCTGAGCGTTAATCTTTTTAATGATTTCGCGCAGCAGCATTCGGTTGGTGAATATGTCGTCAACAATAAGAATTTTCCTCATGTTTGGCTTGTGGCAGTGAGTGGTGGCAGACCCGTTTGGGTGTGCTATGGTGGCTTTTTTTACGCTCTAAAGTTACAACAAATTTGCATACGCACCACATCAAGCAGCAATAAATTTTATGCTTGTAGCAATAAGTGATGCGGGAGAGTGTGAATGTGCAGAACGGTTTGACTTTTTTTGTGCAAAAACATTATATGTTTGTGTATTAGCTTGATATGTGTTTTATGTGTGTTGTTTATGGTGGATTTTGTGGGATATTATTCTGCATTTTACTGTTTAATTGGATTATTTTTTTTTGATGATTATCGCTTACTTTTGTATATTTGCTAATAATTTGTAGCCTAAAATGGTTGTTGCGCTTACATATTTGTTCCGATTTGGCGTTTCGCCTTTCAGATTGAAGCACGTATTGCAGCGCATGGCCTTAGGGCTTGTAAACGATTAACACAAACAGCAAACCGATATGGCAAAGAAGATTTCATTGCAAGAGGCCGTCGATAAGATTCAGGACGGCATGACCGTGATGATGGGCGGATTTTTGGGCGTTGGTAGCGCCCATCAGCTCATCGATGCGCTGGTGGCCAAGGGCGTTAAGAACCTCACCATCATCAGCAACGACACCGCCTACCCCGATCAGGCGCATGGCAAACTGGTGGCCAACCATCAGGTTAAGAAGGTGATAGCCACGCATATAGGCACTAATGCCGAGACCATCAACCAGAAGAATTCTGGCGAGCTGGAGGTGGAGCTGGTGCCGCAGGGTACGTTGGCCGAGTGCATCCGCGCCGCTGGTGCTGGCCTGGGCGGTGTGCTCACCCCCACGGGGCTTGGCACCATTGTGGCCGAGGGCAAGCAGGTGGTGAACGTCGACGGTAAGGACTATCTGCTCGAGAAGCCCGTGCGCGCCGATGTGGCTCTGATTGGTGCTAACATTGTCGATGAGTCGGGCAACTGCGTGTACCTGGGCACCACGCAGAATTTCAACCCCATGATGGCCACCGCCGCCGACCTGGTGATTGTGGAGGCCGAAAAGGTGGTGCCCACGGGGCAAATCTCGCCCGAGGCGGTGCATACGCCCAACATTTTTGTCGATTTTATCTACGAGAAAAAGTAACATAGCATTATGGAGTACAAATCAGTGATTAGAGTGCGGATGAGCCTGCACGATGCCCACTATGGGGGTAATTTGGTTGACGGAGCAAGGATGCTCAACCTGTTTGGCGACGTGGCCACCGAGCTGCTCATCATGCGCGATGGCGACGAGGGGCTGTTCAAGGCCTACGACAGCGTGGAGTTCATGGCACCGGTGTATGCCGGCGATTTTATAGAGGCCGAGGGGCGCATCGTGTCGGAGGGTAACACCTCGCGCAAGATGGAGTTCGAAGCGCGTAAGGTGATTGCGCCGCGCCCCGACATATCGGACTCAGCCGCCGATGTGCTGCCCGAACCAATTGTGGTTTGCCGCGCTTCGGGTACATGCGTAACCCCCAAAAAATGTCAACGCAAATAGTGTAAATATCTATGGATAAGCTTATTATAACCGCAGCCATTTGCGGTGCCGAGGTAACCAAGGAGCAGAACCCCGCTGTGCCCTACACGGTTGAGGAGATTGTGCGTGAGGCCAAGTCGGCGGTAGATGCGGGCGCGGCCATTGTGCACCTGCACGTGCGCCACGACGACGGACGTCCCACCCAAAGCCGCGACCGTTTCCAGGAGTGCACCGAGGCTATATTAAAGGTGTGCCCCGATGTGATTCTGATTCCATCCACGGGCGGTGCCGTGGGCATGTCGCCCGACGAGCGTTTGCAATCGACCGACACCACGCCTGTGCCCGAGATGGCCACGCTCGACTGTGGCACGTGCAATTTTGGCGACGAGATTTTCGACAACACCATGCCCACCATGCGTGCTTTTGGTAAGCGCATGATGGAGCGCGGCATAAAGCCCGAATATGAGTGCTTTGAGATGGGACACCTAGACACCATCCTTACCATGGCCCGCAAGGGCGAGGTGCCTGCGCATCCCATGCAGTTCAATTTTGTGCTTGGCGTGCCAGGCTGCACCCCCGCCACGGTCGACAACCTGTGCTGGCTGGTGCGCAACATCCCCGCAGGTTCCACCTGGACCGCCACGGGTATTGGTCGCCATGCCTTCCCAATGGCCGCAGCGGCCATAGCCATGGGCGGTAACGTGCGCGTGGGCTTCGAGGACAACCTGTACCTCGAGCGCGGCGTGCTGGCCAAGAGCAACGGCGAGCTGGTGGCTAAGGTGGTGCGCTTGGCCAAGGAGCTCGGACGCGGCGTGGCCACCTCGGCCGAGGCCCGTCAGATTCTCAACCTAAAACCACGTAGTTAGTCTGCGTAAGCAAAGTTAAACGCTAAATAAACCCCGATTTTATGAAGAAAGGAAACAAATACGGTACACACCGTGTGATTGAGCCCAAGGGCGTGCTGCCCCAGCCGGCCAACAAGTTGGACAACAACATGGACGAGATCTACGACAACGAGATTCTCATCGATGTGCAAACGCTGAACATCGACTCGGCCTCGTTCACCGACATCCACAATTACGCCAAGGAGCAGGCTGGCGCGGGAGCCAGCGAGGCCAAAATCATGGAGGAGATAAAGAAGGAGATGTTCCTGAACGTGGAGCTGCAGGGCAAGCACCGCAATCGTCGCACCGGCTCGGGCGGTATGCTGCTGGGCACCGTGGAGAAGATTGGCGATGCGCTGAAGGGCAAAATCGACCTCAAGGAGGGCGACCGCATTGCCACGTTGGTGAGCCTGTCGCTCACTCCGCTGCGCATCGACGAAATCAAGGAGATTCGCGCCGACGTTGATCAGGTGGACATCAAGGGTAAGGCCATCCTGTTCGAGAGCGGCATCTACGCCAAGATTCCCTCCGACATGCCAGAGAAGTTGGCCCTGAGCGCCCTCGATGTGGCTGGTGCTCCGGCTCAAACGGCTCGTCTGTGCCAATACGGCCAGAACGTTGTGGTGCTGGGTGCTGGCGGCAAGAGCGGAATGCTGTGCTGCTACGAGGCTAAGAAGCGCGTGGGTGTAACCGGCAAGGTGATTGGCCTGACCAATAGCCCCAAATCGACCCAGCGCATCAAGGATCTCGGCTTTTGCGATGTGGTGGAAAGCGTGGCCGGCATGACCCCCGTGCAGGTGAACGAGCTGGTGAGCAAGCTCACCAATGGCCAAATGGCCGACGTAACTATCAACTGCGTGAACGTGCCCGACCAGGAGATGACCGCTGTGCTCTGCACCAAGGACGACGGCATTGTGTACTTCTTCAGCATGGCCACCAGCTTCACCAAGGCCGCCCTGGGTGCCGAGGGCATAGGCACCGACGTGAACATGATTATTGGCAATGGCTACACCCGTGGTCATGCCGAGTTCACGCTGCAGGAGCTGCGCGAGTGCCCCGCGCTGCGCAAGATTTTTGAGGAACTGTACGCTTAGTCGGAACAGCACCCAATTCGTATGTCAAGGCCCCGCTGTTCGCAGCGGGGCTTTGAGTAGGGGAGGGGCAGGCAGAGATAAAAATAGAGAATAAGATAGCTTAGAATAATTGAATCATGAGACGAATAACTTTACTGGTAGTGATTATTGCTGCTTTATTTTTTTGCCTAACTATGGGCAGAGTTGTTCTTTTTTTGCAATTTGCTTGATCTGATATATGTTTGATTATGAGGACTTTATTAAATTTTTTGTTTTTTGCTTTGGTTATGGTGTTTAGTGCGGGGTGCGGGGAGAAAGAGCAAGGCTTAAATGCTGTAGAAATTGCTTTGAAGGAGGTGTTTTTTTCTAAATGCATCGGCGCGAAGCAGGGATTATCAACGGAAAGCGTCGGTTATAAGGGAGATGCAAGCGGTTGGTTGTATGTTGAACATACGAATACTAGCGTGAATTGTGGTGCGGATAGTGTGCTTGTTGCGTTATCGGTCGATAAGACGAATCTTGTTGTTGAAGAGAATGAGAGTTCGCATGACGCAAATTGTCATTGTTCGAGCAATTTAAGCTATAAGATAGGCCCGCTTGTTCATGGAGAGCGATACCATATCGTAATGAAGAATGCGGTGAATGATGTTCACAAATTTTTGTTCGTATATTCGCATGCAATGGATACAGTTGTTGTTTTTTAAAATGAATGTTATGAGACATTTTATTGTACTCGTGTTGTTTGCTCTTGTGAATATCAATGCATATCATCGTGCGGGCGCGTAGCGGCAATGAGCAGTTGTAGTGCGGTGAGCATGAGTTTTCAAAAAAAACACCATCTTGCGGGCTCAATAAAGCAATGCCAAAGCGAATATGTTTTTAAATTTCTTAACTTTGCAGATGATTAACCTTATAAATATATGATTATGAGGGCTTTGATAAACATCTTGTTTGCCGCCATTGTGGCTATGACCATCGCACTATGCGTAGGGTGCGGCAAAAAACATTTGTTTAATTTAACGGTGGTAAAAGAACAAGAAAGCAGAGTAGTTAGCAGAATGAAATTGGAAATGATGCATCCAGATTCTGCTGTTATTGCAGGTATGGTGTTTATCAGCCAATCCAAGGAAAATGCAGATTCTGTTTTGACAATTAATGGAATGGCAGTTCCTCTTGGTGTGGATACAATTGGTGGATTTCGTTCTGATACAGGGCATTTTAGAGTAATTATGCCTGTGGGAGAATTGTCCATTGTAGCGCGGCATTATGATTTATCATCATTGAATGCGCGACTTAACGTCATTGCATCAAGCCAAGATAGTATTTATGTTGAAATGAAAATTGGTTCAATTTTTTATTGATATAGTATGAAAAGAAATGTGGCAGTTTTGCTGATTTTAATGACGATATTTTTGTTTATTTTTTTGTCATCTTCGCGTTACGAGAAAAATATTGAAAATGGAGTTGTTGAGCTTATTCTTCAAATAGATACAGGTGTTGTTTGTAGTAGACATATTGAGAATTGTGTTGTTGATATTACAGATAGTTCATTACGCAATGTTTTTATAGAGTTTGGTGTAACAACTATTAGAGCTGCATTATACAATAGGTATAAAGATGGTCTGTTAATAGATGGGGTTGATGGACTTGCAACTTCGATGTGGCAATTGGTTGAGGTAAGAAGTGAGCAAAAGGATAGAATTATAGAAAAACTTACTTTATTGTCGTGTGTAAAATCTGTTTGTACTGATAGTCCGATTAGAATTATTCCAGCCCTTTATGAAAGTGAAAATGGATTATATTATGATGGAAGTTGGCATTTATATGGTGCTAAAGGTATTGACATCAGTAGGGCATGGGAAATAAATAAAGGACGCAACGATGTAATTGTGGCTGTATGTGATGGAGGTGTTGATTATACGCATCCTGATTTGGATGATGGAAGTAGAACAAGGATAGTTCAAGGATATGATTTTGGAGATAATGATGGTGACCCCATGGATGACCTACCTGAAAGTAAGGGTAGTTATTATTCGCACGGTACACATATTGCAGGGATTATAGGTGCTATACCGGATAATGGACTAGGGATAAATGGTATTATGTGGAATTGTAAAATTATGCCCATAAAGATGGTAAGTAGTACTGTTATTAAATCCCCATTTGGAGGTAATATTTTAGATTTCTCGATGATAGCAAAGCCCACAGATGTTGCTAATGCCATTGATTATGCAGTAAATAATGGTGCTCATGTCATAAATTTAAGCTATGGATTTAGTGGAATGGGATATCCTATTAATGAAATAGTATTGCGTATACCGCTTTTGTCAAGTGTAATTGCTAATGCATATAAAAATAATGTTGTAATAGTAGCTGCAATGGGAAATGAGTACGATGAAGGAAATCCTGTAAATTATCCCGCTGCTTTTCATAAGTATTTAATACCTGTTGGAGCGACTAATTATTTGGGGAATAGGGCAGCTTTTTCAAGTACAGGGAACCACATTAGCATATCAGCACCAGGAGTAGAGATTCTTTCAACTATCCCCCAAGAGCAATATATAGAGAAGTCAGGAACTTCTATGTCAGCCCCTGTAGTGTCTGGCATCGCGGGTCTTGTCATTTCGCATAGCAAGGATCGTGGTCTAAATTTGACCAATGATGATGTGAAACATATACTTGAACGTACTGCTAACGATATTTTACCCGAGGGGTGGGACGAAGCGACAGGGTATGGTAGGGTGAATGCATATAAAGCATTGAAGTTGATTGATGTCCCCAATTCCATTGTTCATGGTTTTGCCTGTGGCAATAATGCTGGGAAGACTAGTGTGGGAAAATGGATTTACACGGGGGAAGATGTGATACCTGCGGGCATGTATCTTGGGGTTGAACGATATAAAATGACAAAACGCGTGGTGTTTGATACGCCATTTTTAGAACCGCCCGTGGTGTGGATGCGTGAGCGCGAGAGCCGCTGCTACCATGCTGGCAATCCCAACAGCGGTGAGCCCTATGCAGAAATAAGTAATGTAACCACAACGGGTTTTGATTTGACATATTATGTTTATTATGTTCCTTATAATTCGGCTGGGACATCAGTAAATGCATGGGTTCCATCAGGAATGTCCATTTCGGGAGTGGCCTATACCGCTATAGGGGTGAAAAATATGTTGCATCGGGTTTCTCTCTCTGGCCCCACGCAAATCTGCGATGCGGGCGGTACATTCAGCCTCAGCAACCTGCCCGCAGGTGCCACCGTGCAGTGGAGCACGGGCGGAGGTCGTTTCAATGCGCTCGAGTTGGCATCAGGTCAGGGCTCAGCGCAGGCCACCTACCGTGCCACGGGCAACGGCAAAGCCACTGTGCAGGCCACGGTGAGCTACCAAGGCGCGAGCACCACGCTCAGCCATGGCGTATGGGCAGGCCCGCCCAGCGCGGAGCTCAACGTGAGCGGCAATGGCATAGCCAGCGGCTCTGCCTGTTTGCGCACCAACCCGCTGGACATGCACGCCGAGCCGCCCGTGTGGCAGCTGTGGAACCCCAGCCCGCAGGTGAACTTCGAGGTCGATGATGATGGCCGCTGCGGCAGGGTGCGCGGCGCGGCGGGCGACTGGAATATTCGTGGTACGGTAACCCTGCGCAACGGCTGCGGCGAGGCCGCCGGGTGCTTCAGCATGAACGGCATCTCGCAGACCGACCCCTGCCCCCGCCAGCTCGAGCAGCGCGGCTCGGGCAGCAATCTCACGGTGATGTACACCAAGCCCATCGATTGCCCCGTATGGCCCATTCGTGGCGCGGTGGCAGAGCAGCCCGTAGCCATCGAGGTGTACGACCGCATGGGCCGCTTGGTGCTGCGCCAGCAAGGCGAGCAGGTAGGCTTGGGCCATCTGCGTCCGGGGCTGTACATCGTGCGGGCGCACAGCGGCGGCGAGGTGGCCACGCTTACTGTTATACGCGAGTAGCATTTCTCAAATCTTTAGACTATTTTTGCGGGTTAAATTAGGCATAAGCCGAACTGGTTTTGTACAGAGTTTTGAACTAAATAAATATATCACTACAAATGGAATCACGACGCAAACAGCTCTTTCCCAATGCCACGGATGAGCAGTGGAACGACTGGAAATGGCAGGTTAAGAACCGTATTGAGACGCTCGACCAGCTCAAGCAGTACATCAACCTTACCCCGCAGGAGGAGGAGGGCGTGAAGAAAACGCTATCCACCCTGCGCATGGCCATCACGCCCTACTACATGAGCCTGATCGACCCCAACGACCCCAACGACCCCGTGCGCAAGCAGGCCGTGCCCACCGGCACGGAGACCCATCAGTCGGCAGCCGACCTGCTCGACCCGCTGCACGAGGACGAGGACTCGCCCGTTGCAGGCCTCACGCACCGCTACCCCGATAGGGTGCTGTTCCTCATCACCGACATGTGCTCCATGTACTGCCGCCACTGCACCCGTCGCCGCTTTGCGGGGCAGAAGGACTGCGAGTCGCCCGGCGAGCGCATCGAGAAGGCGCTCGACTACATCGCCCGCACCCCCGTAATTCGCGACGTGCTGCTGTCGGGCGGCGACGCCCTGATGGTGAGCGACGCCAAGCTCGAGTACATCATCTCGCGCCTGCGGCAGATACCCCACGTGGAGATTGTGCGCATTGGCTCGCGCACGCCCGTGGTTTGCCCCCAGCGCATCACGCCCGAGCTGTGCGACATGCTCAAGAAGTACCATCCCGTATGGCTCAACACGCACTTCAACCACCCCAACGAGGTTACGCCCGAGGCCGTGGCGGCCTGCGAGCGGCTGGCCAACGCCGGTGTGCCGCTGGGCAACCAGAGCGTGCTGCTGCGCGGCGTGAACGACTGCGTGCATGTAATGAAACGCCTTGTGCATCTGTTGGTTAAGATGCGCGTTAGGCCCTACTACATCTACCAGTGCGACCTGTCAATGGGCTTGGAGCACTTCCGCACGCCCGTGTCCAAGGGCATCGAGATTATCGAGGGATTGCGCGGACACACCTCGGGCTACGCCGTGCCCACCTTCGTGGTTGATGCGCCCGGCGGCGGTGGCAAAACGCCGGTGATGCCCCAGTACGTCATCTCGCAGGCGCCAGGCAAAGTGGTGCTGCGCAACTTCGAGGGCGTAATCACCACCTACACCGAGCCCACCGAGTACCACAGCGAGTGCAACTGCCCCGACTGTCAGGCTGCCCGCGCCAAGGAGCAGGTGGGAGCTGACAAGGCCGTCGACGGCGTTATATCGCTGCTCGAGGGTGAGAGAATGAACATTGAGCCGAAGGCCCTGAAGCGCCACGAGCGCAACGAGAGCAGGTAATGCTTTGAGATAAAAGGCGATATGTAGAGGCGCGAGTTTTTCGCGTCTCTACAGATTGGCCTTTAGGTAGCAATGATTGGAGGTTATGACAATCAAAGACATTGAAACTTTGATAAGCACAGACGAAACTCGCATCTTGGAATTGAAGAAAACCACAGGCGAGTTAAAGGATGGATTGAAGTCTGCATGCGCTTTCCTGAACACTGATGGCGGCTGGTTGATATTCGGTGTAACACCCACTACGTTGAAAACGCTGGGGCAAGATGTTACTGAAAACACGAGGAGAGAGATAGCGCAGGCATTGACCCATTTGGAACCCGCTTTGGATATTGAGGTGGAGTATGTGGATGTGCCAAACAGCAATGGAAAAAAATTGATTGTCATGCGTTTTGAGAAATGGGTTTGGGGAATGGAGCCTTATACCTATCACAAATGCCCTTACTATCGTGTGGAAAGCATTACTAAGGAGATGCCAAGGGAAATGTTTGTGGAGCGATTGAAGGCTGCCAGACCTAACGAATTCGCTTGGGATGAGCAAATAGCAAAAGAAGTTACATTTGACGACATTGATGAGGAACGCATTAGAAATGCGGTACGTTTGGGCATTGCTGGCGGTCGCATCAATGTCTCTGCGGAGGGTGCAACGGTGGAAACACTTCTCGGCAAATTGAAATTGCTGAAAGATGGGAAACCTACAAATGCGGCTGTAATGCTGTTCGGCAAAAACACCGATTATTATCCTCAGTTGTTATTGCGTATGGCTTGTTTCAAGGGAAACCAAAAAAACGAGTTTATAGACAACAAGCGACAGGCGGGTAATTTTTTTGACTTGTTGGATGCGGGGATGTCTTTTTGTTTCCGTAACTTGCGTCTTGCGGGAAAGATTGTCGGAATGCGTCGCGAAGAAAAGTTGGAGATACCAGCGGAGGCCATGCGTGAAGCCTTAATCAATGCATTGTGCCATCGAGAGTATGGCAATCCAAGGGCTTCGGTGAGTTTGGCCATTTATGCAGACAGAATTGAGATTGTTAATCCAGGACGCTTCCCCGCCCAACTTACGCCAGAAAGCATAAAGTTACAGCATGAGTCGTATCCTTACAACCTAAAAATCGCCCAGGTTCTGTATCAAACAACCTATTTGGAGAGTTGGGGGGCAGGTGTGAGGCGTATGATGGATTTGTGTGAGGCTCAACATGTTGCTGCCCCTGAATACAAAGTAGGAGACAATTCTGTTACCATCATTTTTTACAGGGAATTTGACAGTCAAAATGATAGTCAAAATGACAGTCAAAAATTGTTGAATGAAAGGCAAAAAAAGATAGTGATGCTTATGCGCGAAGACCGTCGGATAACGGTAGATTTGTTAGCTGCAAGTCTTTCAATTTCAACGGCTACCGTGTATCGTGAAATTAAAAAGATTAGCTCTGTGTCCGAACTTTATCGGGAAGGAACGGCAAAAACGGGATATTGGGCTGGAGAGATTTTTGACAATCAATATTTGTGTCATGATAATAATATTGAGAAAGATGAGAATAATGATAGTCAAAATGACAGTCAAAAATTGCTGAATGAAAGGCAAAAAAAGATAGTGATGTTGATGCGCAAAGATCATCGAATTTCAGTGAGTTCAATAGCGGCAAGTCTTTCATTATCAATGGCTACAGTTTATCGTGAGATTAGAAGAATTAATACTTTGTCCGAACTTTATTGGGATGGTCCAGCAAGGTCAGGACATTGGGCAGGTGCTTTTTTTGATAGTCAAAATGATAATTAAAAAATGATTTTTAATCAAACCAATGCCCTTCATCAACGAAATATTGAACTACGACAGCCTCTCAATCGTTGGCCTGCAGAAGAACACGGGGAAGACCGTCAGTCTGAACTATGTGCTCAACCGCCTGCCCATCGACCGGAAGCGCATTGCCGTGACTTCGATAGGCATTGATGGAGAGACCACCGACCAGGTAACGCGCACCCAGAAGCCTGAGATTACGCTGCGTCAGGGCATGTATTTCGGCACTTCGGAGATGCACTACCGCCAGCGGCGCATTGTCTCCGAACTCGTTGATGTGAGCGACACCAACACATCGCTCGGACGCGTGGTTACGGCCAAGGCGTTGACGGGCGGAAAAATCCTGCTGTCGGGGCCTTCGTCGACCATCGGGCTAAAGCGCTGGATGCGCGACATGCACCGCGTGGGCCTCGACCTCGTCATCATCGACGGGGCCTTGTCGCGGATGAGCTTGGCATCGCCCGCCGTGAGCCAGAGCATGATACTCGCCACGGGCGCGGCCTATTCGACCAATATGAACACCTTGGTGCAACAAACCAAGTTCGTAGTCGATTTAATCAACATCGAACTTACCGATGAGGCCAACATGGAACTGCTGATGTCCATCGAGAAAGGCGTGTGGTACATCGACGACGAAGGCGCGTTGCACGAGTT
>JAFWUG010000129.1 GCA_017524185.1 Bacteroidales bacterium | reverse complement strand
CTAGCAATAGTAGTTTAATAAATGTTTTCATTGCTGTAAAAATTATAATAGTTTTTAGTTTATAATCAATAAGCTGCTCGCAGCAAGCCAATAGTTGTAAAAAAGCCAGAAGTTGTAAACCCTAAGCCGTTGGCCGTTAGCCGTTTCACCCTAAAAAAGGCCGAGACCGCTAGATATTCAGTTTGCAAAATTACTACAAAATTCTGTAACGGCAAAACAAAATGGAAAGAAATTTGCTAAAAAGCGCATTTTTCCACCATTTTTTGGCTTTTGGGGTTCGCGATACGGTCCCATTGAGACATAAGGCTGTTTTTAAGACAGAAGAACATTTTTTAGTAGTTAAGTAGTCAAAGGGAGTTAAAGGGAGTTAAGTAGATGATTGGTTACTTCAGTAGTTAAAGAGCCTTGTTTCTTATTGTTTTCATTGTTTGATATTTAGACGTAAGACAAAAGAGCATAAGAACAGAAGCAGATGTTGTTTTATATTGTTTGAGGCTTTTAGATGGGATTTATAGAACCCAGCTTAAATATTTGTTGTAAATTTGCACATTATTTATAATATTTGACGCGATGAAACGACAACTGACGATATGGATGGTGTGCCTGCATGTCGTGATGGCATGGGGCGGGCACATCATGATTGACGGGGCTTATACCAGCACGGAATTTGGCATCTATCCCGGCACCACCCGCACCTATCAGGTGTATGTCCCCGACCAGTACGACGGCACGACGCCCGCCTGCCTCTATGTGGGGCTGGACGGCGTGTTGTGCAACGCCCCCGCTGTGATGGACTCGCTCATCGCCGCCAGCAAGATGCCCGTGACCATCGGCATCTTCCTGCAGCCCGGTGTCATCCGCGATGCACAGGGCGAGGTCATCCGCTACAACCGCAGCAACGAGTTTGACAACATCACCCCCACGTTCGCCGCATTTCTTGAGAGTGAATTGCTGCCGCACGCCTTGTCGCTTGTCACGCCCGATGGCCGCATGCTACATGTCTCACCTAGCGGCAACGACCACATGATCTTCGGGTTGAGCAGCGGTGGCATCGCCGCATTCACCACCGCCTGGCACCGCCCCGACCTGTTTGCGCGCGTGTTCAGTGGTGTGGGCACCTTCGTGGCGATGCGTGGCGGTAACGAACTGCAAGCCATCGTGCGCAAACACGAGCCGAAACCCCTGCGCATCTTCCTGCAGGACGGCACCAACGATGTGTGGAACCCGCTGTTCGGCCACTGGTACGAGGGCAACCGCATGCTTGCCTCGGCGTTGCAGTTTGCTGGTTACGACTGCGATTTCGACTGGAGCGAGGGTGGGCACAACGTCAAGCGGTCGACCGAGATTTTCGCACAAGTGATGGAGTGGATGTGGCGTGACTGGCCACAGCCCATCCAAGCGGGCACCACACAGAACGACTTCCTTGCCTCGCTGCTCATTCAAGGCGAAGACTGGCAGATTTCCTATGAGCCCTATTTGGGCCAACCGTTCATGCGCGACAGCCTCGTTTCGCCCGACAGCAGCATCGTTGTCATTGATATCCTACCGACTGACAACAT
>JAFWUG010000128.1 GCA_017524185.1 Bacteroidales bacterium | reverse complement strand
TCCATGCCGCCCACCGCGAAGCCCGCCCGCTGCGGCCGGTTGCGCTCATCGACGTACACGCGCGTGCTGTCGGAGGTTACCACGAAGTAGTTGGCCTGCTGGCTGGCGCGGGTGCCGTCCATGCCGCCCACCCTGAAGCCCGCGCGTTGCGGGCGTCCTGCCGTGGTGGCATCGTCGATGAACACGCTGGTGCCCGACGAGTCGACCGTGAGCAGCGTGCTGCCGGCGCGGGTGCCATCCATGCCGCCCACCATGAAGCCCGCCCGCTGCGGGCGGCCCGTGGCGTCGCGGCCATCAACATGCACGCGGGTGCCGCTGGCGTCCACCTCGAACAGGTTGCGCTGGGCGCGCTCGCCGTCGCGGGTGCCGTCCATGCCGCCCACCCTGAAGCCCGCCCGCTGCGGGCGGCCGCCGGTCCCCTCATCGACCAGCACCTGCGTGCCGGTGCCGTCCACGGCGAACAGCGTGCGCTGCGTGCCGTTGCGGGTGCCGTCCATGCCCCCCACCATGAAGCCCGCCCGCTGCGGGCGGCTGCCGTTGTCGCGGTCGTCCACGTACACGGCCACGCCGCTGTTATAGACGGCGAACACCAAATCACCGTTCTTGTTGCGCACGCCGAACAGCACCGAGTCCTCGTGCAGCTGCGCCGTGGGCTTGGGCTGCAGCGTCAGGCCGCGGCTCTCGGGCATCTGCAGCTCCGAGGCCACCCGCGCCCACTGGGCCTGCGGCACGGGGTGCAGCGCGCTGGCCTGCAGCTGGGTGTAGCTGCCGCTGAGCTCGGTGTCGATCTCCACCACCAGGTCGTACTGGTGGCTCCAGTCGAGCTGGCCGAAGTCGCCGCTCACGGGCGTACCCTCGCCCACCACCACGTTGATCAGGCCCAGCGCCGTGGTGGTTACGGTCTGAGTCTCGGCGTAGCGGTCGGTTGCGCCCTCGCGCAGGGTGAGCCGCAGCCGCACCTCGCGGTTGGCCATCGGTTCGCCCTGGGCGTTGCGCAGGGCGGCCTGGTAGCTGATGCCCTGCTGGGCGGGCGCGGCGAGCGCGATGAGCATCACCAGCGCCATGGCGGCCGCGCGCCTCATGGCCGCAAGGGGTTTAAGGTTCGGAACTCTATCCAGCCCAGCTGATGGGGGGGGGGTAAGTGTCTGTGCCATAATGATTTATGTTTTGTTATGTGAGTATGATCGGTGGGGGTTGGGCCGCTCCGCTATGTTATACGCGGCTGGCGGCCATGGGGTTATGCCGGCGGCCGGCCTACAGCCACTCGTCGCCGTGGAGCAGGTGCTGCAGGCGGGTGTGCATGGCCCGGAGGCGGCTGCCGAGCGAGGCCATGCCGCGCCGCAGCGCGGCCGATAGGCCCCTGGCGGCGGTGGTGGTGGGTTGCGGTTCCATGGGTGTTGGCTGTTTAAGATGGAGGGTACAAAATGATGCTGCAAAGTTACGGCCCATCCGCCGCCGCCGCAATCGCTAAAAATAGTGATTTTGCATCACTAAAATTAGTGATATGGGCGGTGGGCGTTTGAGGATAAAGCAGTGTATGTCAGGTGTTTGCTGTTTTTTTTATGCTATGTACGAGCAGCAGCATCGCGGGTGACGGACGGCAGAGCGGGGCTTCGGCAGGCTCAGCCTCCGAATAGTGCCGCCAGAAACGGGATATGGGTGCGGGCGCACGCGGTGCGGCCATACATCAGCGGCTGCGATAGTATCACAGCCCTACAGCAGAGAGATGTACGGACGCGATGAATCGCTTCCTCTTCCGACCTTTGCTCGTGTGGGACAAGGGGGACATGCTTACTTGTTTCGTGGGCGCGAGCGGCTGCGGTGCATCCTCAAAGAACACACACAAACAATTGGTTATTAAATATTTACACGGAATCATGTGGACGCGATAAATCGCGTCCGTACAAACGTCTCTCCCCGCAAATGGGACAAGATTCTTCCACACGTATGAGACAAGGGAGCGTGCGCTCCTGTTTCGCAAGCGAACGGCGGCTATAACTACAGCAATGCCGCAGCCCAATATGCTATATATTAGGGGTAAATCAAATAAAAATAAACACTGATAATCAGACAAAAAAAACTATAGTTTCACCAACTTAGCCACAGCGTTGCCTGCGCATACTATATATATACCCGACGCAAACGCGCTAACATCTATATAGGTGCGACCACAAAGAGACTGACTGTACACTCTGCTGCCATCGAGGCGGTGAATACTCAACTGAGCGGCATCGGATTCTACATAAAACCCAGTGCTTGCGGGATTGGGATAGATAGATAGAACCGAATGCTGACGATGGGCTATGGCCATTGGGGCGGCCTGGCTCAACTGCACCTCTACCTCAACATCGGCATTGCTCAACTCAACGCTTCCCTGATAGAGTTCAAAGTCGTTATGCAGCACCTGAAAACTATAGGTGTCGTTCACCAAACGCAAATCTGCTCGACCATTCATGTCGGTGGACAACATCAAGCCATTAACCATCACCATGGCATCACTCACCGGCACGCCATGGTGCGTAACCACAAACATGAGCATGTTGCGGCGGCTCATGGCAAACGATAGCAGCGTGTCGGAACGCAAGGCAAGGGGCAAATTGTAGATACTAATATGGCCGTTACGGATTAACGAATAGCGATAGTCGCCATTCAACAAGCGTAGGCTGGCTTGACCCAATTCGTTGGTATATGCCTCGCTATTGGCCAGCTGCACTGTTACGCCGCTCAACGGACGCATGCCATCGGTTATGCTGAATTGCACTGTCCGATAACGCTGTAGCACAATGCGTTGCTGCAAATCGGCCTGCTCAATCGCCCACCAACCGCTGTCGGCCGCAAAAGCACTACCCGCATCGAGACGATAGGCATAGGCATCGTTGCCAAAGAGCAAGAACACGGCCTGACCGTGGGCATCGGTGCGTTTTGTTAGCCCTGCAATTTGCACCGTGGCATCGGCAATGGGCTGGTTGGCCTCATCGACGAGGGTTACAACAAGATTGTAGCGAGGATCGGGGGTTAGGCGCACAACGATGTCGATGGTGTCGTTAACCACAGACACATCGCCATTTACCGAGGCGTGATGAGGCATGGCAACGGCGTAGGTATAGGCACCATCGGGCAAGCGCACCAGCACCATGCCGTCAGAATTGGTGGTGTGGCTACAGCCGTTGATGGTGAGCGTTGCGCCGCTCAGGGGGGCAATGGTGTCGGTGATGCTAAAACGCAGCAGATTGTAGCGGTCGAGCGTTAGAGCCACAAGCGTATCGCCATCTACGCGCAGCGTGGAGGCCATAGGCACATAGTGCTCGTGGCTAACAGCATAGGGCAAACTGACGGGAAGCACGGTTCCGAAACGCACACGCCCATTAGCATCGGTGCTACGCGAGGCCACACCCAATTGCACCCGTGCCCCCGCAATGGGGCGCAACTGCTCATCGCGCAGCAAAAAATCAACCCCATGAGAAACAGGCGACGTTTGGGCGAAAACAATTCCAACATTGGGGCGAATATTAGCCGTGCGCAGATTGGAGCCAATGGTGTTGAGGTCGCGCCCCTCGTAAATAACCGAACTGAAGGAAGTTTCGGAGCTGCCAAAGCCATAATAGCCCCACATGGTTGTTTGCGTATTTGGCCCGAAGTCAAACTCTATCAGTAAATTACGATGCCCTGAAAAAACAAATCCGCCGTTGCTGAGTTCAAAATCAATCCAGCCCGTGCTATTAGGCAAATCGTAATGCGAAGCATAAAAAACGCGCTTTGCGCCCGTGGTATCGGCAAACGTAGTGCTGGGAAGTTCGTCAAAATCTACCTCTAAAACACTTATAGACAAGTTATTAAACCTACTCAATGCTCCCACACCATTCACATACAACTGCAAATGGGTGATTGTTTGAGGAACAAGCGACACCTCGTGCCGATGCAGCAAAATCTGTGTACGTCCCATTTGGCGGTAGTTATAGAACGGATATTGCTGTACGCTGCGTTCCTGACTGCCCGCCTGCACCCGTTGCGGTGTACCAACCGAAAATAGCACCGATGCCGTATCCAATCGATTCGCCAATTCGGCCTGAGCCGAAAAACGTACAGCAGTTCCCGGCGCGATGCTTGCATCGGCCGCGAAATGAAACAGCACGTCGGCTGTGCTATATGGGGCTATATCGACGGTTTGAGAAGCCGCCCCCACCGAATTTACGGCATCGTGCTGTGCTTGCAACCGCACCACCGCAGTCGACGCCGCTGCAGAGCCGCTGTTGCGCACCCTCACGCATATCTGGGCCGTTTCGCCCACGTCGAACACCTCGTTGCTGTTGGCATCGGAGCGCATCAGTATGGACTCGATGGATAGCACGGGAGCACGGGCAGTGAGCCAGCAGAGCGATGTCCATGCGGTGTCGGCATTAGCGATGGTTAGACGCAACAGGACGCGATGGCCATCGGGGATGTTGGGCGCAAGGGCAATTGTGGCTATGTTGGGAACTGTGGCAGTTACGTCGGGCGCAATATCAGCAAGAGTTTGGTGGTTATCGATGCAATCGACATAAGCATCGCTGGTGCTGATGGAAATGGACAATGCACCGCTGTTTGCCGCGCCCACATTGCGCAGCATGGCCGACACCTGGAACGATGTTCCAAACAGAGATTGCGCCGCAACTGGCTCCACCGCGCTGGCAACCACAAAAGCACCCTTGGCGGGCTGCACTCGCACCGAACCAATATAAGGTATGGCCTGCGGCTTGGTTACAACAAGCGAAAGCCTGCACGACGTCTGCACGTTAGGCAAAGCCAGATGCGCCAAGCCATGCTCATCGGCCTGAGCAACCGCAAACAGAGCGGTGTCGGAGCTAAGGGCTACCGTTGCCCCCGTGGGTGCATGTACCTCCAAAACGCTAAGCCCAACTGGCACTTCGCGCTGATAGTCAACCTGCATGGGGCGACCCTCGGTGAAATAGGGCGTTAGCGATGGATCGCCCAGCACGTTGTAGGCCTGCCAATAGTAGAGCGCAGGTTTGTGAAGCAAATAGTCGGCATTATCGGCCTGAGTAACAGCCAGATTACCAGCAAACATAATGCCCGCAGCGCTCACATAGTCGCTGTGGAATGGGGCATCGTAGGCTCCCAGCGTGGATGACTCGAAATCGGTGTCAACCAAATCTTTAGAAGCCTCGAACGCGCCCATAGCCCAATAGGCATCATTATACCAATAGCTTGAAGGAGCTGAGCCTATGTATGTTACAGCCCCACGCTGGGGAGCGCGTATCCAAGTCTCGCCCAAACACTCGTCGCGCATATAGCCAAAATCGGCTGACAAACAGCAGTTTGCAACAACAAACGGATACATCTGCACATTATCGGCATTGATCACCGACGAGGTGCTGAGCGCAGGCGCAAGCCAACTGGTTTCGGAGCCATGGGCAGTGTAGTTGAAATAGCCCACGCGCAACTGCTCTGCCCCATAGCAACCCGCATAGTCGGCCTGGGCGGCAGGATTATTGGGGTCGCCCTCCACACCATACTCATACACAGACGTATAGCCACGCTGTGGATTGAAATAGTAGCGCGTGGCGTAGCGAATTGCGGGCTGGCCAGCCACGGGATTCCACACATCATCGGCACCAGCAATCAATGTGGCGCGATTCAAATACGATGCATCACTAAAACTATAGCGTTCGTAGTAGAGTATTTTTTCGATTATATTTTGCAGATGCTCAGGCGTTTGTGCCGACATACGTCCGTAGAGCATTTCGGGCAAAAAATCGCCATCGGTGCTGGCATAGTACAAATCGGTGCAACGTTCTGTTTCTGAACCTCTTGCCGAAGCAGGCACCTGCTCCACATCGCCCACAATGAGCAAAAATGTGGGGGCAGGATTCTGCGCAGTGGCATCGTTGTAAACACCATGCACATAGCGTTTTATGTCGTCTCTTGTGGTGCCAATATGGTCGGTATAGGCCACATCGACCTGGAAACCGCGCTGCTGCTTCCAGCGCACAAATGGGCGAAGCGTTTGCTCGAACATGCGATGCGCCACAACCAACATTCGCACAGGCACTTGTGCCAACCGCTCCCCTCTCCTCTCTAACATTGGCATCAGCCCAAAAAGCGCGTCGAAATAGGGCGATGCCCAACCGCAACGTTGATTCGCCCCCGCCCCACTGGCCGAATGACAATCAATATGTATATCTAAATCATTATAGACCAATAGCTTTCCTGCAGCTGGATTATAGTTCACGGCACGCACCTCAACCTGCGCAATAGCAACGCCGCGCATTGTCCCCAGCACCCTTATGGACACCACGCTATCGGGCAAAAGATAGGCTTTTGCGATGTAGGCCTGCGGATTGTAAGCAAAAGGCAGACTATCAGCGGGTAAACCCTTACGTCGCGGTGGCTGCAAAGGCGCAACAGGCTGACGTATGCCATGGTCGCTCAGGGCTATCTCCTGCACCCGATGCGCCACAAGCCTAACAGTTGGTGTCGCCCCGTGGGGAATGCCCACCAATCGGCGCACTGCTGGCAACGCGGGACAGCCCTCAATGCCAGCAGGATAAGCCCCGTCGAGGCTCAACGAAGCGAAACGCTGCCCATTTAAAGCCATATCCACATCAACACGCAAGGTGCTGAACGACAACTGCATAGACATTCCCACACCAGCACGATGCCGCACCACACGCTGCTCCGCCCCCCTATCGGTACGTAGCGGTATGCTAATGCGCTGCGCCTGTAGCCCCTGAGCAAAGCCCAAAATCAAGAATAATGCTATATAAAACCTATGCATCATAACTGTTCGACATGGCTCAAAGATAAACTTTTGCAGGCAATTAACAGCGACAAAATGTCGAAAAACGGATGCGCATCTACAAAATAGCCAACGCATTGACAAAAGACATAAATAACTAATTATCAATGATATATCAAAATACTCAAAACATAAAAACAAGCATAACCTATTGCACAAAAGGCAACTCACATAAAATTGTAACATAAATTACACCTATACCCCAAAAAGGGGATATAGAATAAAAAAAATCACCACTTTGAGCTATTGCACACAGCACGCAGAGGATGTAATTTTGCATCCGAAAGTAAGTGATGTATTTTGTAAGCCGAGTATTTGTAGTGAGTTTGCCCCCAGCATCCAAACAACGGTGCTGGGGGTAGATGTTTATGGCCGCGCCAACTTGCCCGATTGACAGAAATGGCTATATTTGCTGCACAAACATAAGCATAGACCAATGAGCATAGAGCGTATAGCCATTATTGTTGCGGGCGGCACGGGGCAACGGATGGGCGCATCGACACCCAAACAGTTTCTGCCGCTGAGCGGCGAGCCTGTGCTGATGCGCACCCTACGCGCCTTTACCTACATTGAGCCTGCCATACGACTTGTGCTGGTGCTACCCGCTGCGCACGAGGAGCAATGGCAAAAACTCTGCGCTCAGCACAATTTTTCGACGCCACACACGGTGGTCCACGGCGGGGCGGAACGTTTCCACTCGGTTCGCAATGGGCTGCAGCACGTACCCAACAGCCCCAACGCGCTGGTGGCCGTTCACGATGCGGTGCGCCCGCTAATTGAGCCCATGCTCATTGCCACAGCCTACGACATGGCGCAACGCCACGGAGCCGCCGTGCCAGTGGTGCCGCCAGTGGACTCGGTGCGCATGCTCCTCGACAACGGCCACACCCAAGCCGTGGAGCGCAACCGAGTACTACTGGTGCAAACGCCCCAAACATTCCGCGCCGACCTGCTGCTATCGGCCTACGCACAGCCCTACTCGCCCCACTTCACCGATGATGCATCGGTGGTTGAGGCGGCCGGCATAGGCATAACCACGTTCGCAGGGCAGACCTCCAACATCAAGCTCACCACACCATACGACATGGCCGTGGCCGAATACCTCATCAAGTACAGCATGTAATCAAGTGCAAATCAAACACTTACAACAAACTCAAAACATCATAACGCACTAATATGCCGCTCTGCGCAACAGTGATGGCCTATTTTCGGTAAATTTGTAACGCAAATCTATCTAAAACCCAAGACCGCATTTGGTATGACACGCCGCCCCCTGCAAATCATATACCCCCTATTGCTACTAATACTCTGCGCCGCATGCGACAATCAGTTTGAGTTTAGGTCGAGCAGCCGCTATGTGGTTATATCTCAAAACCTCTATGTACGTAGCGCACCATCGCCCACATCAGTGGTGCTACGCACATATAGCCAGGGCGACACAATAACGGCCAAGCCGAGCGACTCCAATTGGCTGATAGTCAATACCGACAATGCTACAGGCTTTGTTCCGAGCAACAGCATAAAGCCGCTGGAGACCGCCTCGCATCAGGGATTTATAGCATTCAACAATATAAACAACTGGCACACTGCTACTTATTGGATAATACTAACCTCTGCCTTAGCTCTATGCTGGCTCTGTGAGCGTCTTAACATGCAGATACGCAAGCGCATAGGCTCACAGGGCATGGTGCGTAGGCTGCCGCTAATCCCCGTGGTGCTGTTCGTTTGCGGCGGATTGTGCGGTGTGCTCTACCACAACTGGCACAACCAACTGATTGACAGCCTACAGAGCCTGCTATCGTTCACCCCCACACAGTCGGATGTTATGGGCTGGCTGCTCTGGGCGCAGGTGCTGGTGGCCCTAATCACCCTGCTGATAGACCTACTGGCATCCATATTCAAAAGCGGTGCGAAATGGGGACTGCTGCTAACGCTAAGCGACCTGCTGCTTGGGCTGATGGTGTTCGCCTCGGCCCTGCTGCTCACCACCCCATTCTACCTTATAGGATTGGCCATTGCCATTGTGCTGTTCGCCGCCCGCTACATACGCATGGTGTCGCGTAGCACCCAGCAACATCCGCGCTATGTTCCGCCAGTTTAGCGCATCGAACCAAAAATTTTTCTATCTTTATGGTTCGACAAATGACGCACCAACGCACCGCATAACGAAGCACACTACGTTAAACAATTTATTATACACACAATGAACAACGCTATTTTCAGCTTTGCTTACCCCAAAAACGAGCCTGTTAAGGAGTACAGGCCCAACTCGCCCGAGCGTATTGCGCTCGACAAGGAGCTCAAACGCATGTCGAGCACCGAAATAGAAATTCCCCTCATCATTGGCGGAAAAGAGGTGCGCACGGGCAACACCGGCAAGGTTGTAATGCCCCACGACCACAAGCATGTGCTGGCCACCTACCACATCGCTGGCGAGAAAGAGATACAGATGGCCATCGATGCCGCCCTGGCCGCCCGCCGCGCCTGGGAACAAATGCCCTGGGTTGAGCGCGCATCAATTGCCCTACGCATTGCCGAGCTGCTGGCCACCAAATATCGCGCCACCATCAACGCGGCCACCATGCTGGGCCAAAGCAAGAACGCCTATCAGGCAGAAATCGACTCGGCCTGCGAGGCCATCGACTTCCTGCGCTACAACGCCAACTACATGGGCCAAATCTACTCCGATCAGCCATGCTCAACCCAAGGCACAATCAACCGCGTGGAGTACCGTCCGCTGGAGGGTTTCATCTTCGCCGTGTCGCCGTTCAACTTCACCTCCATTGCCTCGAACCTGGCCATGTCGCCCGCGCTGATGGGCAACGTGGTGGTGTGGAAACCCGCCACCACCGCCATCCTGTCGAACTACATCCTGATGCAGATCTACAAGGAGGCTGGCCTGCCCGACGGCGTAATCAACTTCTTGCCCAGCAAGGGTTCGGTGATTGGCAAGCAGATTTTTGCCCACCCCATGTTCGCTGGCGCACACTTCACTGGCTCCACCAGCACATTCAACCAGTTCTTTAAGATGAGCACCGAGAACCAAGAGAAATATCGCACCTACCCCAAGCTGGTGGGCGAAACCGGCGGCAAGGACTTTGTATTTGTACATCCCAGCGCCGATGCGCTACAGGTGGCCGTGGCACTGGTTCGCGGTGCCTACGAGTTCCAGGGACAGAAATGCTCGGCGGCATCGCGTGCCTATCTGCCCAAATCGCTCTGGGAGCCCGTTAAAAAGGAGATGGGGCGTATGCTGAGCGAAATAAAGATGGGCCCCGTTACCGACCACCGCAACATGGTGAACGCCGTGATTGACGAGGCTTCGTTCGACAATATCATGAAATACGTCGACGAGGCCAAGGCCTCGAAAGATGCCGAGATTGTGTTTGGCGGCAAAGGCGACAAATCAGTTGGCTACTTCATTGAGCCCACGCTCATCCGTGCCATCGACCCGCAGTTTGTTACCATGCGCGAGGAACTATTTGGCCCAGTGCTCACTGTTTATGTTTATGACGACGACAAGTTTGAGGCCACCCTCGAACTTTGCGACAGCACCTCGCCCTACGCCCTCACTGGCTCCATTTTCGCCAACGACCGCGCTGCCGTGCTATTGGCCATGGAGAAGCTGCGCTACAGCGCTGGCAACTTCTACATCAACGACAAGCCCACCGGTGCTGTGGTTGGTCAGCAGCCCTTTGGCGGTGCACGTGCTTCGGGCACCAACGACAAGGCAGGCAGCTACCTGAACCTGCTACGCTGGGTTAGCCCCCGCGCCATCAAGGAAACGCTGGTACCCCCCACCGACTATAGCTACCCTTCGCTGGCTGAATAGTTGGCCAACTGGGCAACGCCCAATAAAAAAGAGCAACCTAAAGGTTGCTCTTTTTTTACACACACACTCATAGCCAACATCGCTCTAATTTTTCAATTTTATTTCTATAAATCCAAACAGACCTAAAAAACTACAAATAGATATAATAAACTGACTATAAGTATATTATACCAACAAAAACACTTCCGCAGACAAACTCACGCACCAACCTATAACCACGTAAACCATTGATAATCAACATACAATATGAACACAAATTTATTTTTTTGATTACAATTACATACACCAACTCGTGCCGACTTTTAACATTCGACCACTACCTCGTATTAAGGACAAAACTCAACGCGCTGGCGACGGCTAAACTACAGCAACTCAACACCAAATGTGCGCCTATAGGCATCAACCAAATAGGCATCGAGCCAGCGGTAGTAGGCCACCACCTGACCATCGGCTCCGCGCTTACCCTTTTCGAGAGCGGTTTGCACCTCGACCGCACGGTCGAATATCTCGCCCTCCATGGCGACAAGCCGCTGCATGATTCCCGTTTGCTGCCTATTAACCAGCTGCGCCAGATCGATATAGTTACGATAGTTTCCGTATTTTAATGAGAAACAGCGATCTTTTAGCGTCATACCAGCCACGCATAGAGGCGATTGCAAATCGCTACGCATGGCAATGGTAGCGGGCAATGTAGAGGCAGCATCGAGCCAAATGGGAACCACTGCCGTGGTTAGCGGAAATCCCACTGTGGTCCACATGGTTGCAGCCCGCCCCACTTCGGCATTTTTTGCTCCCACAATCAGCAGTGCCGACGAGGTGCTATGGCGCGATATATAATCGGTGAAAAATCGAAACGAAGGTTTTTCGGCCGATTCAGGCAAATCGGCCATAAGGTCGGTTTGGGTGAGCGAGTGCTTGAGGCTACGCGCCACGGTGTTGAACAGGAATCGCGGCGTAAGATTGTTGGCCGCAATAGCCTCATCGATGGCCTCGCGTGCAGTGCCAAAACGGCAGAACCCCCAGCCCGAAGACTTATCGTAGCTCTCGGAGTAGTTTGTGCGGATGATGATTCCGCCTGGTGCCTGATTTGCATCGAACTTAACGTAGCGATAGTTGCCCGTTTCGTAGTAGGCCGCGCCGCCATAAGCATCAATCACCCCAAAATTGGCATCAACACCCATGGGACGTTTCAGGGTATCGAGCAGTCGCTCAAAATCGGCCAGCGTGCGGCAATGCATCAGGGCGAGCTTCATAACCACACCCTCGCGGTCGGCCAGTTTCACCGTGTCGCCAATGTTGTTGTTATAGGCCGCAGTGTTCATAATGGCGAAACCTGTTTCGTTGTATCCGCCCCAAACCATGGAACTCCAAGTGCTATCGGCATTCACCAGCCCCACGTAGCGATAGCGTCCATCGGAATAGGCCACCACGGCGTTGCGCAGAAAATCGGTGTCGCGATTCTTGAAAAGCATAGGCTTACCATCGGGCGAAGCCTTGCCCGAAACAATGAACGATGTGCAAGCATCCACCGGACGCAAGGTGCAAACAAACAGCAGCAACAGCGCAAAAACTTTCCTATTCATACAAAAATGGTTTGATTAGAACGGCGTAAATATAGCCATAAATCAATAAACAAACGACACACGCGGGAAAAGATACCCACACCGCAACAGCCCCAAAGCGCCACGCACGCAATAATCCCAATAATATCAGGCACAATTCAAACTATAGCATTTAAATTTTATACCTTTGTCAGAATTAACTTTGTCAGGCACATGGATGATAGCATAGACATATCGTTTGTTGTACCCGTGTTCAATCGCCCCGCCGAGGTTGAGGAGTTGCTCCAAAGCCTCTGCCAGCAACCGCAGGGCAATTTTGAGGTGGTGATTGTTGAAGATGGCTCCACCCAACGCTGCGATGATGTGGTAAAACGATACAACAAACAACTGAATATCAACTATATATACAAAGACAACTCTGGACCAGGACCGAGCCGCAATCAGGGAGCAGCGATGGCCAAAGGCCGCTACTGCGTATTTTTGGACTCCGATGTGGTGCTACCCAGCGACTACATGGAAGCCGTGGAACGCAGCCTGCGCGAGCATCCCTGCGCCTGCTTTGGTGGCCCCGACCGCGCACACACCGACTTCAGTCCCACGCAAAAGGCTATTAACTACGCCATGACCTCGTTTTTCACCACGGGTGGCATACGCGGTGGCGGCGAGCGCATGGATCGATTTCTGCCCCGAAGCTTCAACATGGGCGTGCGCGCCGATGCCTTTTCCGCCGTTAGCGGATTTGCCCCAATGCGCTTTGGCGAAGACATCGACCTGAGCCTACGCCTAATTGAAGCGGGATTCGACACACGCCTCTACCCCGATGCTTGGGTGTGGCACAAGCGTCGCACCGATTTACGCAAATTCTTCCGCCAGGTACATAATTCGGGAATTGCCCGAATAGAACTGCACAAAAGGCACCCTGGCTCGCTCAAACTGGTGCACCTGCTACCCACCGCGTTCACAATGGGTCTGTTGGCACTACTTCTACTATTCGCTGCAACTCAATGGTGGTGGGCTTTAGCCCCCATTGGGCTATTCGCGCTACTAATTTGCGCCGACTCCACCCTGCGCAACCATAGCCTACGCATAGGCCTGCTGTCGGTGGCCGCATCGACGGTGCAACTAACGGGCTACGGCTCGGGCCTACTGGTGGCCTGGTGGAAACGCTGCGTGCTGAAACAAGGCTCGTTCTCGGCCTTTGAGCAAACTTTTTACAAATAGACCTCTCTCCACAACATTCAAAAAACAACACAAAAAGTCGCGCTCAAACCAAGATTTTATAACTTTGCAGTTCACATCACGTTCCACAACGAAAACAACATCACACATGACCCTTAAAACCATCAAAACCAGTATCGTTACAGCGTTTGCGCTGCTTTGCCTCATATCCACTGCAAAAGCTCAAAGCTTCGCCTTTGGGGTTTATTTCGACCCACAAATAACCTGGCTACACTCCGATAATTCCAAAAAATTCAACTCGCACGGTGCGCTAATGACCATGTGCGTAGGCTTTGATGCCGAAAAATACTTCGCCACACGCTACTCAGTGGTTAGCGGCCTGGCTTTCAACATAGTGGGTGGCAAGGCTACCCACATCGATGCCAGCACAATAAAATCAGTGAACAACTCCTACGAACTACTACCAAACGCCGACGTGAAATACCGCTCGCAATATCTCACCATACCGTTGGGACTAAAATTCCGCTCCAACGAGATTGGCTACACCACCATCTACGCAAGCGTTGGAGCCAAGGCCAACATACGCCTCAAAGGCTTCACCTGGGTAGATCAAATGAGCATCATCCCTAATGCCGAAGGCGTTCACCCTGAACTGAACAAAGAAAAATCGCCCGAGCATTTCAAAGGTTTTTGGCCCGCATTCTACGTACAGGCAGGTATTGAGCAGTCGCTTGGAGGCTCAAGTTCGCTACAATTTGGGCTCACCTACACCGGCGGCCTAATGCCAATAATCAACGCCGACAAAGCCAATGGCGGCGATGCCAAAACCACCATCACAGCCCACAGCATTGGGCTACGCATTGGATTCATATTCTAACCCCACAGCCCATGAGGCTTGCCATCGCCCAAATCAACAGCACGGTTGGCAACTTTGAGGGTAATCTTAGCAAGATTAAAGCCGCCGTTGAACGCGCCAAAGCTCAAAACGCCGACCTACTGGCTCTGCCCAACAATGCCCTAACAGGCTGTCCGCTCGATGCCCTTACCGCCGACAAACGCTTTGAAGCAACCAGTAGGTACTACTTCGACCAACTCGGCTCGCTCCAATTCCCTATAGCAATGGGGCACAACGGCCACGCAATAATAATAACAAACAGTAACACTGAGGCTTGCAACAGCATAAAGCTAAACCAAGAACAAACGATGACTGTAGTGGGCGACTCAACCGCACTGCCGCCCAGCACGCCCAACACGCTCGTGATTGAGACCTGCAGCACCGACTATCCGCATTTCCTATCGCAAAATACACCCAGCACGGGCTGTCGCACCATTAGGGTGAACATGGTGGGCGGAAACTCCTCGCACCTCTACCCCGGCGGCTCAACCGTGTATAATGCTATAGGACAACCCGTGCAGCAATTGGCACTGTTTGCCGAAGATTTTGCGCTGATAGACACCCATGCCATAGCAACTGCCCAGCCCATTCCAACCAGCAACAAACCGCGCATAGCCATGCTCCACGACGCACTGGTGATGGGCATACGCGACTATATGGCCAAATCGGGATTCACCCAAGCGGCTCTCGGACTATCGGGCGGCATCGACTCGGCAGTAGTGCTGGCATTGCTCCACAACGCAATTGGACCAAAAAACATCAGAGTGCTGCTCATGCCCTCGCAATACTCGTCGCAGCACTCCATCGACGACTCGCTAGCCATGGTACGCCCGCTGGGCATTCAGCACGACATTGTGAACATCGCCCCACTGTTCGACACCGCCCGACAAAGCCTATCCGACATATTTGCTGGTCGTCCCGAAAACGTGGCCGAGGAGAACATCCAGGCGCGTATGCGCGGCGTGCTGCTCATGGCATTGAGCAACAAATTTGGGCATATAATTCTGAACACCACCAATAAAAGCGAAGCAGCCGTGGGCTACGGTACGCTCTATGGCGACACCAACGGCGCAATCAGCGTGCTGGGCGATGTCTACAAAAACGATGTGTATGCGCTTGCGCGATACATCAACCGCAACGGCGAAATAATTCCGCAAAACATCATCGACAAAGCTCCATCGGCAGAGCTGCGCCCCAACCAAAAAGACTCCGACTCACTCCCTCCCTACGATGTGCTCGATGCGTTACTCTACGACCTCATTGAGGGCGGCATGAGTTCGTCCGAATTGAAACAAAAATACGATTCAGCCACGGTGGAACGCATTGTTAAGTTAGTATGGCGCAACGTGTACAAACGCGCCCAAATACCCGCCGCGCTATGGGTGTCGGCTAAACCGCTCACTGCCAAACCACTACCCCTAGTGAACAGCTGGCTTCCCTAAACTAATTGTCGAACGCACGATTGTTGTAGAGAATATAGCCAAAGCCCACATTGAAGAACCACCACTCGCGCGTAGCCCCGCCATGACGCGGATAGAACGACGCGGTGGCTGCAATGGGGCCAATGGGGGTGCTAATAACCAACGACGAAGAGAATACGTACCAACGCGACCCAAGCAAACTGCCATAAGCAGCTCTGGGCGAAGCATTTGCATTTGTAACCGTATCTATCACTATGGCTCGCAGGGGCTGAAACACGTAGCCCTCTAAACGAATATGCGACATCTTACTCACCCGCAGCACGGGCGATACGCCCACAGCAGCATACTGGTGGTTGCGCAAATTAGGCAGATAGAGCATAGACGAATGCGGCGTGGGCGTGAATTGATTCATGGAGGCCACTGTGCCATAGTAGTTATCGAAAAACGACTGTGTGGACCAATACGCCTCACCCAAAACGCCCAGTGCCAATCGGTTTCGCGTGAGTTGGAAATAGTTCTCGCTACGTACAAAAGCCGTAACGTATGAATGTTCAACCCTACCCCTTTGGGGAATCACCTCCTTTGATGTTGACCCAGGAGTACGCCGCTCCACGCCCGAATAGTACGACAGCGACACCACCAAACCGCGTCCCGCAGTGGCATACTGACGAGCATTCAGCCCCTGCTTCTCCCACCGTGCGCTCAGTTTGAAAAACCTAAAATTGGTTTTATCGGGCACAGCCAGAGCGCTCATCCTGGCTTCGTCCTGATAATAGTCAACCCGCTTGCGACCAAACGCGCCGTAGAATAACATGTTTGCCGAATTACTCAAATGCGCAGCCATACCCAATATACCGTAGTTCTCGGTCTCAACCACAAAGGAGCGATTCACCGCCTCAAACAGCGGTATTGTATTGTTAGCCTGATAGTTGATGCGATTTATCACCGCATGGGCCTGCACCGACACCGGCACTTTTATTGGAGTGGGGATGGAGCGAATATACGACAGTTTGGCGCTATTGTAGAACTTGCCCATGTAGATGTTGCCGTAGAGCATGTTCGACGACAGACCAAGCCACGTATAGTTGCCCGACACAAACACCTCGGCTCCCATGCTCGTGGATATGCTCAGCCCAAGCCCTAAATTGACAGTGCGCCGCAATTTAGCATCCACATCCACAGTAAACAACTTACTATCAGCATTATAACTCACACGCGGATAGAGCCTAACAAAAGCCTCGTCGGAAAGCAAGCGATAGTAGTCGGCCTTGAACTCTTCGATCGACAGTTTTTTGTTCGACTCCAACATACGGCTCACAAACGATTGCTGCACTGGGCGTAGCCCATTAACACGCACCTGCCCTATGGTAAATTTGGGCAAACTGGCGCGAAAACTCGCCCGTCGCTGTGCCAACATGGCCGTATCGGCTACACGCCCAATGCGTTCGCGCAGCCCCGCCACTATACGCTGTGTGGAATCGTAGCCCAGCTGCACAATCTCTTCAATTCGGTCGAAATCGAGCATCCCCACATTGTTTGCCCGCATGTCGATGGTTAGCCCTAAATTCTCGGGGAGTGCGTAATTGGTGGAGTCGGTTATCATGTGCTCGATTTGCAGCAGCGGATCCTCATCGTCGATGGTGCGATAGTTCGACGTTACCTTGCTACCGATGATTACATCGGCCTTAAATGTCGACTTAGCCTCGCGCCAAGGGAAATTGTCGTACAGACCGCCGTCGAAATAAAGCACAGAATCGATATAGATAGGCTTAAAATACATGGGGAAGGTCATCGAGGCGCGAATGCTCTCGCCCAAATCGCCCTTGCGGAAATACACCGGACGCTTTTTTAGCACATCCGAAGCCGTGCAAAAATAGGGCACGAATAATTTGCTAAAATCGCCGCCAGAGCAAGCCGTTCCCTGCGCAAATAGTTCCTGAAACGCGAAATCCATTCCCAATGTTGGCACATAGCTCGCCCCCACATTGGGAATCAAACCTTGTTTGCCGAACGAGAGGCCAATCTTAAGGTTTTCGGCATCTGAGTTCGACATGGTGTTGATATTGTAGCGATAGCGCGGATTGATGGTTCCCGTACTCCAGTAGTTAAAATCGTTAGACTGAAACGCTTTCACCATCTCATCGGGCGTATAGCCCATGGCATAAAGACCGCCAATGATAGCACCTATGGAGGTTCCACATATATAGTCGATTGGTATCTGCGCCTCTTCAAGAGCCTTTATCACCCCAATATGCGCCAACCCCTTGGCACCGCCACCGCTCAGCACCAAGTTCACCGACTGCCCTGCACCTCGTCCCACGGGCAAAAGCGCAATGCACACTACTATTCTGAGTAGCATTTTATGCGGTGCGATTCGGGTGGCCATTGCTATAAAATCTATAAATATCTGATTGTTAATAACTTAAACACTAATGTTGTACCAATTTAGAACAGGCAACTAAGATCGGGTCGGATACCCACCACCAGTATATCGTCAACCTGCTCCAAATCGCCGCGCCAATCGGTTATAGCCTCATAGAGTTGCTGCCGCTGGCTATTGATGGGCTGATTGTGTATGTTGAGCAGCAGATGCCGCAAACGCCTGGTTTTAAACTTCTTACCCTCAGGTCCGCCAAACTGATCGGCATAGCCGTCCGACAGCATATAAATCATGTCGTTATTCTGCAAGGGGATATAGTAGGAGCTGAACTGGGCATCCAGCCCATTGCCCAAACGCGAGCCCACAGCGTAGCGGTCGCCATTGAACTCCAATATCTTATCGTCGCGCACAAGATACAGATTACTGTACGCCCCCGCATACTGCAAAATGTTATACTCGCGGTCAATTACGCAGAACGCCACGTCCATGCTATCTTTCACCTGAACACCGCCCTCGTTTGATGTGGCCGAGAAAGTATTGTAAATACTATAACTCAGCCTGTTAAGCACATCGGCTGCATCATTCATCTCCTCGGTGTTGATTATATTGCGCAGCAACTCCATGCCTATAATCGACATAAACGCACCTGGAACCCCATGCCCCGTGCAATCGACTGTGGCCACAAATATGCGGTTTCGCGCCTGACTAATCCAATAGAAATCGCCGCTCACAATGTCCTTAGGCATGTATAGCACAAACGACTCGGGCAAAATGGACTTGAACGCGTTGAGCGAGGGCATTATGGCGCGTTGTATGCGCTTGGCATACTCAATGCTATCGGTGATATTACGATTCACCAGCGTAAGTTCCTCCGTTTTGCGCTGTAAACTATCCATGGCCTCTCCGCGCTCCATCAGCAGATTGTCCAACTTGCTAATCATCTTGCGACGCGAGATTACATAGGCCAAGGCCACGCCTACTATTAGCAATGCATATATAGCAAACGCCATATATGAACTCCAAAGCGGCGATTTCACCACAATGGTGAGGGCTATAGCCCCCTCGGACCAAATCCTATCGCAGTTTGAACTCTGCAGCACCATGCGATAGGTGCGTTCGGGCAAGTTGGTGTAGTGCACCGAGTGGCGCGTATCGAGTTCAACCCAGTCGTTCTCAAAGCCCTCGAGTTTGTAGCGATACTCGTTACGTTCGGGGAAATTATAGTCGAACGACGAAAACTCGATGTTGAGCGACTTGAACCCCTTGGTTATGGTGATGGACGAGGTGCCTGGCGCAAAACGAATCAGTTTGCCTGTACGGTCTATCACCTCGATGCTTGTGATACCCGTGCGCGGGCGAACGTAGTTGATTAGCACCGAGTCGGGGTTGAAATAGTTGTAGCCCGCTATGTTACCAAACAGTATGTCGCCATTGGGACTATGCCAACTGGCATTGAGGTTGAACTCGTTGCTGTTCAACCCATCACCAACACTAAATCTGCGCAGCATGTTAGCCTCTGGAACAAAACGAATTAGCCCATTGTTAGAGCTCATCCAGAGCCGTCCCTCGTTGTCCTCCTCAATGCTATAAACAAGCTGACTCTCAATCATTCGCACAAAGGTATTCGACGAGGCAGCGTAGCGAAACAATCCCACCGTGGAGCCTGCCCAAATGCTTCCCCGCGAATCCTGAAACAGGCAAAGCATCTCGCCCATAAAGCGATGCCCACGTTCCGATTCGCCCAGATAGAAGCCTATTGGCTCCATCTCGCCCGACAGCCGTGTAATACCGTTAGGTGCACTCACCCAAATGTCGCCCTCTTTGGCTATCAACACATCATATACCTTGTTGTTTATCAACGATTTACCATCACTACTATCAGCGTAAATACTCAATATTTCCCCATTGGGCGATAGCCTATGCAGGCCGTTGATTGTCCCAAAATACAACCGCTGCGCGCTATCCTCCCTGATACAATAGATACGATTATCGTCGAGCAACGACTCCAACTGCTTATTACCCAAGTTTTCGAACCTATGCAGCGCCCGATTATAGCGCATTGCACCATCCACAGTGCCTATAAGCATCTCGCCATTGCGCCGCCTAAAAATGGAGTAAACATGGTCGCTACAAATATGCCGTGCGCCCTGCTCATTCAACGAAAATAGCTCTGCGTTGTCGGTTTTAGGGTCGTAGCGATATAACCCCGACCCCCATGTTCCCACCCAGGTAATGCCATTATCCTCCTGTAGCAGCGAGAACACCACATTTCCACCAAACTTATTGTTTCCACGGGCGTCCTTCGACACACCCGCAAATCGCTGCTGTAGGCGGCTCCACTTCATCAAACCAATCTGCGTACCAATCCACAACACCCGCGAGCGGTCGTATAGAAATGTCATCACCTCATTGAGCTTCATCTGGTATCCTCCGCTCTGTACATCGCGAATAGGATGCGCCGTGCCATCTGGCTTTATGGCCCAAACCTCATTTTGCGTACCCACCATGATGTAGCCCTCGTGCCCCTCAGCTATTGAGGTTACCTCAACCATAGATACCCCCCTATTTTTCGGCCTAAACAATTCACAGCGTCCGCTCTGGGCGTTATAGATATACAAGCCCGACTCACCACCGAGCCACATCTGCCCCCATGGGGCTTGCCAAATGGCCGTTATGCGCATAGATGCCTTGCCGCTCGAAGGCAAATCGATGGGAAGCGCGGTGAATGTATGCGCGGCACGGTCGAACACCAGCACACCATGCGATGTTCCAATCCACAGGTTGCCCTGGCCATCATCAACCAGCGGCGACATATCAAAACGCAAAGTGGAATAGTCAGAGTGCCAGCCATTTCCAAACCTAAACGAGGTAAGGCTGTCGGTAACCGCATCGTAGCGGTGAAGCGCGTTGGCCGTATTGAACCACAACTGACCGCTATCGTCGAACAAAAGCCCATACACACTCTCGTCGCCCTTAGACATACGCCCCTCTATGCGGAAATGGTAGTTGTCGAACTTACCCGAGGCTCTATCCTGACGGCTCAAGCCGCTACGCGTTCCCACCCAGATATTTCCCCGCGCATCCTCGGCAATTGAATAAACATAGCCATCGCCTATGCTTTGCTGATCCGATGGCAAATGCTTATACGACTGAAAGTTATAGCCATCAAATCGAGCCACCCCTTCCTGCGTACCCAACCAAATAAACCCGTATGAATCCTGATACAAACAGGTTACAGTCGATTGCGGCAAACCATTATCGGCATTGTAGAGCGTAACCGACAGCGGCTGAGCGTTGGCGTTGAGCACACCAAAAGCACAGAACAGCAGCAGAAATAACAGTTTTATATCGAAGCACGTTTTCTTCATTCTCAAACAATTTTTATACGCCACATTCGCTCTAATGTTTCTGAAAATGTGCACTAAAAACCGCTATTCCATCTCAATTTTAACCTCCCTAAACATCACAATACCCAAAAAAAAGAGGCTGCTATAGCAACCTCCTTTCTAGATGTTTACATGCATACAGACTATTTTAGCCTGTTCTTCACATACTTGTAATTTTTTCCCAAATAGATGGCCGAATTACCCAACTGTTCCTCTATGCGCATCAACTCATTATACTTAGCGATGCGATCGGTACGCGACGCCGAGCCAGTTTTAATAAGGCCAGTGTTCAGCGCCACAGCCAGGTGTGCGATGGTAACATCCTCGGTTTCGCCCGAACGATGGCTCATAATCGAGGTCATGGAGTGGATGTCGGCCAAGCGCACCGCGTTGATAGTCTCGGTGAGCGAGCCAATCTGGTTAACCTTCACCAAAATGCTGTTGGCAGCCTGCTTGTCAATACCCATCTGCAAACGCTTGGAGTTGGTTACAAATAGGTCATCGCCAACCAGCTGCACACGATCGCCAATGGTCTTGGTGAGCAGCTGCCAGCCCTCCCAGTCGTCCTCGGCCATGCCATCCTCTATTGAAATGATGGGGTACTTGTCAGTCCAATTCTTCCAAAACTCAACCATCTGAGCCGATGTAAGTTTCTCGCCGGTCGACTTATGGAGGTGATAAACCTTCTCCTCGGGCAGGTAGTACTCCGATGAAGCTGGATCAAGAGCTATAAATATATCACGCCCAGCCACATAACCAGCATTAGCGATGGCCTCCATGATAACCTGCAATGCCTCCTCATTCGATTTCAGGTTGGGTGCGAAACCGCCCTCATCGCCCACATTGGTAGAATATCCAGCCTTTTTGAGCACCTGACGCAGGTGATGGAACACCTCTGCACCCATCCTGATGGCCTCGGTGAAGGTATCAGCACCCACAGGCATAATCATAAACTCCTGAAAATCAATGCTATTATCGGCATGTGAGCCCCCATTCAGGATGTTCATCATAGGAATGGGAAGCGTGCGAGCGTTTACACCGCCCACATAGCGATAGAGGGGCTGACTGGTGAACTGCGCAGCAGCCTTGGCCACAGCCAACGACACGCCCAGGATAGCATTTGCACCAAGGTTACCCTTGTTCTCGGTGCCATCGAGACGAATCATGGCCTCGTCGATCTGCTTCTGGTCGAGCACGCTCATACCTGCTATTTCTTCAGCAATCACGGTGTTTACGTTGTTCACCGCTTTCTGAACGCCCTTGCCCAAATAGCGACCCTTATCGCCATCGCGCAGTTCCACAGCCTCGTGAACACCGGTTGAAGCACCGCTGGGAACGGCAGCGCGTCCCACATAACCCGACTCTGTAATTACATCCACCTCAATGGTGGGGTTTCCTCGCGAATCGAGGATTTCGCGTGCATGCACGCCTATAATCTGTGCCATTTAGTATTTTGTTTTGTAGCAGAAAGGGGGGAAACGGTCAATGCCGCACTCCCCCCTCGGTCTGCTGAATTGATTTTCGCTAATCTAAGCGATGCTTTAGGTCTGCTATTGCTCGGGGGTAGCCTCTGCTACTGGTGCATCAGCAGCGGGAGCCTCCTCTTTTTTAGGCTTAGCAGCACCAGCCGAACGCCTCGTCTTCTTGGCTACAGGTTTCTTAGCCTCTTTCACGTAGGTGGTGTTGAAATCAACCAACTCAATGATGCACATGTCGGCATTATCGCCCAAACGCGTACCCGTTTTCAGAATGCGAGTATAGCCACCTGGACGATCCATGATTTTGGGTGCAACCTCGCGGAACAACTCAGTTACAGCATACTTGTTTTTCAGGTAGCTGAACACGGTACGACGCGAGTGAGTGGTATCGTTCTTGCTCTTTGTGATGAGCGGCTCAACGTAGATTCGCAACGCCTTGGCCTTGGCCACGGTGGTGTTAATCCGCTTGTGCATGATTAACGAGGTGGCCATGTTGGCTAGCATCGCCTTGCGGTGCGCGCTTTTGCGGCCCAGGTGATTGAACTTTTTATTGTGTCTCATGGTCTGTTAGTCCTTATCCAATTTGTATTTCGAAATGTCCATGCCGAAAGAAAGCCCAAGTTGTTGCAGCAAATCTTCCAACTCGGTGAGCGACTTTTTACCAAAGTTGCGGAACTTCAGCAGGTCGTTCTTGTTGTACTGTACAAGTTCGCCCAGGGTCTCCACATCGGCGGCTTTCAGACAGTTCAGAGCGCGAACCGAGAGATCCATATCCACCAACTTTGTTTTAAGTTGCTGGCGCATATGTAGTACTTCCTCGTCGAACTCCTCGGTATCGTAACTATCCTCAGCCTCAACGGTTATCTTCTCGTCGGAGAAGAGCATGAAGTGATGAATGAGAATCTTGGCTGCCTCTTTCAGAGCTTCTTTGGGATGAATCGAACCATCAGTAACGATTTCCAGCAGCAACTTATCGTAGTCGGTACGCTGCTCCACGCGGAAGTTCTCAACCGAGTACTGCACATTCCGAATGGGAGTGTGAATGGAGTCGATGGCGATAACGCCAAACTCGGCCTCCTCAGGGCGGTTCTCCTCGGCGGGGATGTATCCCCTACCCTTGTTAATGTGAATTTCCATCTCCAACTTCACATCGGGCGACAGCCTACAGATGCGCAAATCGGGGTTGAGTACCTTGAAATTAGAAAGGAAATTGGAGAGATAGCCCGCCTTGAACTCCTCCTGACCCGAGAAGGTAACCTTCACGCGCTCTTCCTCGGCTTCCTCAACCACCCTTTTGAAGCGTATTTGCTTCAAGTTGAGGATAATCTCTGTAACATCCTCCATTACTCCGGGGATGGTGGAGAACTCGTGATCTACTCCCGAAATCTTAATCCACGAAATAGCGAAGCCTTCGAGCGAGGAGAGCAGAATGCGACGTAGCGCATTGCCCACCGTGATACCATAGCCGGGCTCAAGCGGCCTAAACTCAAATTTGCCCACCGTATCGGTGGCTTCGAGCATGATAACCTTATCGGGTTTTTGGAATGCCAGTATTGCCATTGTGCTATGGGGATTTCGTTATTTAGAGTACAGTTCGACGATTAGCTGCTCTTTGATGTTCTCTGGGATGTCCTCGCGCTCGGGCACGTTCACAAACTTACCCGTGTAGCTCTCGGCGTTCCACTCCAGCCACGAAAATTTGGCGTGGCGATTTGAACCCAGCGACTCGTTGATTACCTCCAGCGACTTGGAACGCTCGCGAACGCCCACCACATCGCCTGGACGAAGGATAGCCGAGGGAATATTCATCACCTTGCCATTGAGCGTGATGTGGCAGTGCGACACCAACTGACGTGCGGCTGCACGGCTGGGAGCGATGCCCATGCGATAAACCACGTTGTCCAAACGCGATTCGAGAAGCTGGAGCAGGATAACACCAGTGATACCCTTAGTGCGCTCTGCACGGTTAAAGGTTTTGGCGAATTGACGCTCCAGTACGCCGTAGATAAACTTGGCTTTCTGCTTCTCCTTGAGCTGAATGCCGTACTCCGATGATTTTTTGCGGCGTTTCAAAGCGCCGTGCATTCCAGGGGGATAGTTCTTTTTCTCAAAGTACTTGTCGGGGCCAAATATAGGCTCGCCGAATTTACGGGCAATCTTGGTGGTTGGTCCAGTATATCTTGCCATTGTTCTGCTTTGTTTTAAGGTTACACCAAATAAAACTTATACCCTACGGCGTTTGGGAGGACGACAACCATTGTGTGGCAATGGGGTAACGTCAACAATTTCGGTTACCTCAATACCAGCACCATGTATGGCCCTGATGGCCGACTCGCGGCCAGCGCCTGGTCCTTTAACAAAAGCCTTCACCTTGCGCAGACCCAAATCGTAGGCCACTTTGGCGCAATCTGCTGCAGCGGTTTGCCCAGCATAGGGGGTGTTCTTCTTCGAGCCCTTGAAGTTCATCTTGCCCGCCGACGACCACGAGATTACCTGTCCGGTGGCGTTAGTCAGCGTTACGATGATGTTATTAAAAGATGAGTGGATGTGAGCCTCGCCAACGGGCTCCACCTTAACCACCTTCTTCTTCGTGCTTGCGGTCTTCTTTGCCATTTAATTAACTATTTAGTGGCCTTCTTCTTATTGGCTACAGTTTTCTTCTTGCCCTTACGTGTACGGGCGTTATTCTTAGTCGATTGGCCCCTCACGGGTAAACCGATACGGTGGCGAATGCCACGGTAACAACCGATGTCCATCAGCCGTTTGATGTTCATCTGCACTAGCGAGCGAAGCTCGCCCTCCACTTTGTAGCCATCGTTAAGGATGGAGCGGATGGTGGTAACATTATCGTCCGTCCAATCCGAAACCTTGGTGTCGTAGCTAATTCCTGCTTGCTCAAGGATTTTACGTGCCGTGCTTCTGCCAATGCCATAGATGTAGGTCAAAGCAACCTCACCTCGTTTATTCTTTGGCAAATCTACACCAACAATACGTGCCATATCTGCTTCTTAAAAATTAGGGTGCAAAGTTAAACAAATTATCCTTGTCTTTGCTTGTACTTTGGATTTTTCTTGTTAATCACGTACAAGCGACCTTTCCGACGTACGATTTTGCAGTCGTCGTCGCGCTTCTTGATAGAAGTCCTGACTTTCATCTCTGTATCTGCTTAAAAAAGTACAACTACTTATACCTGAACACGATTCGGCCTTTGGTCAAATCATAGGGCGACATCTCTACCTTTACCTTATCGCCTGGCAGTATTTTAATATAGTGCTGCCTCATTTTGCCTGATATGTGGGCTATAATCATATGCCCGTTGTCAAGCTCTACCCTGAACATGGCGTTCGAGAGTGCTTCGGTAATGGTACCGTCTTTCTCTATTGCTAGCTGTTTCGACATGCGTGTCGTCTAATTGTTTAACCTCTGTAAAACCTCATCAATGTAGTCGAAAGTGGTGAGCTGCAGCGCAGCTTGCCCCTCCCGTATGGCCACGGCCTTCTCGAAATGAGCCGACGGTTTGCCGTCCTTAGTGCGGATAGCCCAGCCATCGCTATCTTGGTATACGTTTTTAGAGCCCATATTCACCATTGGCTCTATGCATATAACCATTCCAGCCCTAAGCTTTGGCCCCACTCCTCGTAGTCCGTAGTTGGGAACCTCGGGATCCTCGTGCATATTACGCCCCACGCCATGCCCTACCAGCTCGCGCACCACGGAGTAGCCATTGCGCTCGGCGTGCTGCTGCACCGCATGACCTATATGGCCAACACGTGCACCTGACAACGCTGCTTCAATGCCTAACTCTAGGCTTTCACGGGTTACCTTTAACAGCCGCTGCACTGGCTCCGACACCTCGCCCACCCCGAAGGTGAAGGCCGAGTCGCCATAATAGCCGTGCAAGTAGGTCCCGCAATCCACCGATACAATGTCGCCGTCGCGCAACTCATAGCCCGACGGGATACCATGTACCACCGTGTCGTTCACCGATATGCATAGCGTGGCTGGAAATCCATTGTAGCCCAGAAATCCAGGTTTTGCGCCGTGGTCGCGGATATACTCTTCAGCTCTGCGATCTAGCACTTTAGTGGCTATGCCCGGGCGGATAATCTTCGCCACCTCGGCCAACGTCTTGGATACCAATTCGTTGTTCTGCCTCAGCAACTCAATTTCCTCCTCGGTTCGGATGTTTATCATTACTCGTAAAGAACTTTTTTCGCTCGTAGCGATTGGCCTAACGGCCTTTTATACGTGCTCCATCTTTCATCAGCCCATCGTAGTGACGCATCAGCAGATGGCTCTCTATTTGCTGAAGGGTATCCAGCACAACGCCCACCAATATGAGCAGCGAGGTGCCACCGAAAAACTGCGCGAACTGGTTGTTGATGCCAATTTTTATGGCAAAAACGGGCAGTATCGAAATAATGGCCAAGAAAATTGCTCCTGGCAGCGTTATCCGCGACATAATGGTGTCGAGGAACTCTACCGTCTTGCGACCTGGTTTCACGCCTGGGATAAATCCGCCATTCTTCTTCATATCTTCAGCCATCTGCGTAGGATTGATAATGATGGCCGTATAGAAATAAGTGAACAGCACAATGAGCAGGGCGAAGGTAAAGTTATACCAAAAACCAGTGTAGTTGAAGATGGTAGCAATCTTTGCAGTCTCATCGAACCGTGCGAACAGCATAGGAATAAACATCAGTGCCTGAGCAAAGATAATAGGCATAACACCTGCGGCATTCACTTTTAGCGGTATATACTGACGCGCACCGCCATACTGCTTGTTGCCTACAATGCGTTTGGCATACTGAACAGGAATTCGACGTGTTCCTTGCACCAACAGTATGGAGAACATAAACACAACGAATAGCACAACCAGCTCAACAATGAACATCACCATGCTACCCGTTACCTCACTCACGCGCGACACAAACTCGGCCGACAGCGCAAAAGGCAAACGAGCAATAATACCAATCATGATGATGAGCGATATGCCATTGCCTATACCCTTCTCGGTGATACGCTCGCCCAGCCACATCACAAACATCGAACCTGCCATTAGAATAATGGTGGTTGTAACTGTGAAACCAAAACCGCTAGCTAAAAAAGCATTGGGCACCTGAGCATGCAGGTTGGCTATATAGGCCGGTCCCTGTAGAGCCAAAATACCGATGGTGAGCAGACGGGTAATTTGATTCATCTTATTACGACCACTCTCGCCCTCTTTCTGAAGGCGCTGGAAGTACGGTATGGCCATACCCAGCAATTGCACCACAATCGAGGCCGAGATGTAGGGCATAATTCCCAAAGCAAATATAGATGCATTGGAGAATGCGCCGCCCGAAAACATATCGAGCAGACCCATAATATCGTTCTTGGTCGTTTGTTCGGTTAGACCACCGAGCAAATTGGGATCGATACCGGGTATCACCACAAAACTGCCCAACCTATAGATGAGCAGTATCCCCAAGGTATAGAGAATCCGCTTGCGCAGATCCTCTATCTTGAAGATATTTTTTAGGGTTTCAATGAATGATTTCATCGGCCTACAGCTTTACTACAGTTCCGCCTGCGGCTACAATAGCCTCCTCGGCCTTCTTTGAAAAAGCGTGGGCTTTCACCTCGAGCTTAGTTGTAACGCTGCCTTTGGCCAAGATTTTCACCTTGTCGTGCGATGATACAAAACCAGCGCTCACCAAGGTCTCCATGTCGATAGTTGACACCTTGGCCTGCTCGGCCAACATCTGAAGCACCTCAAGGTTGATGGGGCGATACTCGACCCTGAACTGGTTTTTGAAACCAAACTTTGGCAGACGGCGCTGTATAGGCATCTGACCGCCCTCGAAACCAATTTTGCGCGAGTATCCCGAACGGGACTTGGCGCCCTTATGACCACGCGTAGAGGTTCCGCCACGGCCTGAACCTTGTCCACGGCCAATCCTTTTCTCCTTGTGGGTCGAACCCTCTGCGGGTTTTAGATTGCTCAAATTCATAACTTCTCTCTCTACGGGTTGTGGCTAAATGTTCTCTACACGGACTAGGTGTTTCACCTTCTTAATCATCCCCTCAATTTGAGCGTTCAATTCGCGCTCAACCGAGTGATTCATCCGCCTAATACCAAGCGTCTTCAGGGTAGCCCTCTGATTCTCAGGATGCCCAATCACGCTTCTAATCTGGGTTATCTTTACTTTTGCCATCGGTAGTAGGTTTTTAGCCGTTAAACACTTTGTCGAGGTTAACGCCGCGCTGGTCGGCTACCGAGCGGGCATCCCTAAGCTCCAACAGAGCGGCCACAGTAGCTTTCACCAAGTTGTGGGGATTCGACGAACCCTTCGACTTGGCAAGCACGTCGGTGATGCCTACGCTCTCAAGCACGGCACGCATAGCACCACCGGCCTTTACACCAGTACCGCTCGATGCAGGACGAATGAGAACTTGCGCTCCGCCAAACTTGGCCTCCTGCTCGTGAGGAATTGTTCCTTTATACACGGGCACTTTAACCAGGTTCTTCTTGGCATCTTCAACGCCCTTTGCTATGGCTGCAGTTACCTCGCTGGCCTTACCCAGTCCGTAGCCCACTACGCCATTCTCATCGCCAACCACTACGATGGCCGAAAAACTGAATGTCCTACCGCCCTTCGTAACCTTAGTTACACGCTCTAGGGCAACTAGCCGGTCTTTCAACTCTATGTCGCTAGCTTTTACTCTGCGTATGTTGATGTTGTTATTTGCTGACATTGCGCTTAAAATTTAAGACCACCCTCGCGTGCAGCATCAGCCAAAGCCTTTACACGTCCATGGTAAAGGTTACCGCCACGGTCGAACACCACCTCGGTGATGCCTTTGTCGCTGGCATTCTTGGCTATCATCTGGCCTACTAGGCGAGCCTGCTCTGTTTTGTTCACTTTGTTTCCTGCAATCTCCTTCACCAGCGAAGATGCCGATGCTAGGGTTACGCCCTTGCTATCGTCAATTAGCTGCGCGTAAATATTGGTGTTGCTACGGAATACAGCCAAACGAGGTCTCTCTGCTACCCCCGAAATTTTCTTACGGATACGCCTCCTGATGCGGAGTTTCCTTTCTAGTTTACTCAAAGCCATTTTCTCTTCGATTTTAGGGGTTATGCATTAGCCGTTTTACCAGCTTTCTTACGTAGAACCTCGCCCACAAACTTAATACCCTTGCCCTTATAAGGCTCTGGCTTACGGAGCGAACGGAGTTTGGCGGCCACCTGACCGAGCAACTGCTTGTCGGCACTCTTCAGGGTTACGATGGGGTTGCCCTTACGCTCTGTCTGTGCCTCAACTTTTATTTCCTTGGGCAAAACAAAGTGGATGTCGTGCGAGTATCCAAGACTCAACTCAAGCACCTGACCCTTGGCCTCGGCCTTATAGCCCACGCCAACAAGCTCCTGTTTGATTTCCCAGCCAGTGGATACGCCTACCACCATGTTGTTGATGAGCGCGCGGTAGAGCCCATGCATTGAGCGATGCCGCTTTTGATCGGTTGGCCTGGTGAGGACAACCTCATTTCCCTCAACCTTGACAGTGATGTCAGGGTCAACTTGCTGCGAAAGCTCGCCTAGAGGGCCTTTAACGCTTACCACATTACTCGCGCTAACATTAACGCTTACACCCTGTGGCAAGTTTACAGGTTTTTTTCCTATCCTAGACATTGAAAATTAGTGTATATTGTGAAACAATTTAGTACACGTAGCATATCACCTCGCCGCCGATGTTCTTAGCACGGGCTTCCTTATCGGTTATTACACCCTGCGAGGTGCTAATGATTGCAATACCAAGGCCATTGAGCACGCGGGGCAACTCAGCCGCGCTGCTATAACGACGCAAACCGGGACGGCTAACGCGCTCTAGGTGCTTAATAGCGTTTTTCTTGGTCTCGGGGTGATACTTCAGAGCTATTTTAATCATGCCCTGCTTGTTGTCCTCCTCCATCTTATAGTTCAAGATGTAGCCCTTGTCGAAAAGGATACGGGTGATGTCCATCTTGATTTTGGAAGCGGGTATCTCTACCACCCTATGGTTGGCCATAACCGCGTTGCGGATTCGGGTTAGGTAGTCCGAAATTGGATCTGTATTCATCTCTCTCGTCTTGTTTTTTGCTTACGTTTCTCTTTCTCCTACCAGCTGGCCTTTTTTACACCAGGAATTAGACCCTTTGAGGCCATCTCCCTAAAGGTAATCCTGCTGATGCCAAACTGCCGCATATAGCCCCTGGGCCTACCAGTAATCATGCAGCGATTGCGCAGGCGGATGGGATTCGAGTTGCGGGGCAACTTCTGTAGCCCTTCTGCATCGCCCTCTGCTTTCAGTTTGGCGCGTTTCTCGGCGTATTTCTCAATAAGCTTGGCGCGCCTTACCTCGCGGGCCTTCATCGATTCTTTTGCCATTGCACTAGTTCTTTTTAGCGTTTTTAAAAGGTAGCCCAAACTCGCGGAGCAGCGCATAGGCCTCATCGTCCTTGTCGGTAGAGGTTACGAATGTAATCTCAAGACCGTTGATGCGGCTAATCTTGTCGATGTCAATCTCAGGGAAGATAATCTGCTCTTGGATGCCGAGAGTGTAGTTACCACGGCCATCGAGTTTATCTGCTATACCCTTGAAATCGCGGATGCGGGGCAGCGATACGCTGATTAGACGCTCCATGAATTCGTACATGCGATCGCGACGCAGCGTAACTTTCAGGCCAATGGGCATACCCTTACGAAGTTTGAAGTTCGAAATGTCCTTGCGCGAAAATGTCTGAACAGCTTTCTGGCCGGTTATCTGCGAGAGTTCGGCCTGTGCCGACTCGATAATCTTCTTATCGGCCACAGCAGCACCCAAACCCTGGTTGATGATGATCTTCTCCAAACGGGGAATCTGCATCACGCTCTTATACCCAAACTCCTTCATCAGGGCGGGCATAATTTCCTCTTTGTACTTGGTCTTTAACGTTGGTACGTAGTTCATTACTTAATCTCCTCTCCTGATTTTTTTGCGTACCTCACCAGTTTACCCTTATCGTTCAGTCGACGACCGATACGAGTGGGCTTGCCTGAGGCCGGGTCAATTAGCATAAGGTTCGAGATGTGGATGGGGGCTTCCATCTTGATGATGCCGCCCTGGGGGTATTTGGCGTTAGGTTTCATGTTCTTAGAAACCATGTTAACCCCCTCCACGATGGCGCGGTTCTCGCTCACAAAAACCTTGAGCACCTTGCCCTGCTGGCCCTTGTTCGCGCCGGAAATCACATACACAGTGTCTCCTTTCTTGATATGTAACTTGCTTGCCATTGTCATTTGTTTTCAGCGATTATAGCACTTCGGGAGCCAGCGAAACAATTTTCATATAGTTGTCGCGTAGCTCTCGAGCCACAGGGCCAAATATACGCGTCCCGCGTATCTCACCCTGGTTGTTCAGTAGCACACAGGCGTTCTCGTCGAAGCGGATGTATGAGCCATCGGGACGGCGCATCTCCTTGGTTGTACGAACAACCACAGCCTCTGATACGGTACCCTTTTTGATGTCGCCGCCAGGAATTGCGCTCTTGACGGTAACTACAATCTTGTCGCCGATGCGGGCGTAGCGCTTGCCCGTACCTCCGAGTACTCGGATGCAGAGCACTTCCTTGGCTCCGCTGTTATCGGCAACCTGTAAGCGTGATTCTTGCTGTATCATAACTTTACTTCGCTTTTTCTACAATTTCAACCAACCTCCAGCGCTTGAGTTTGCTCAACGGACGGGTCTCCATTATCCGTACCGTATCGCCTATTCCGCACTCGTTCTTCTCGTCGTGGGCATAGAACTTGGTGGTTTTATTGATAAACTTGCCATAGATAGGGTGTTTAACTTTACGCTTAACGGCAACCACGATGGACTTGTCCATTTTGTCGCTAACAACAATACCTATCCTCTCCTTCCGTAGATTTCTTTTCTGTTCTTCCATTGCTGTGGCAATTACTTGTTCTGTTTAAGCTCGCGCTGACGCTGAACGGTTAGCAGGCGGGCGATGTTCTTCCGGGTCTGCTTGATCTGCATCGGGTTCTCCAACTCCGATATGCTGTGGTTCATGCGCAGCTTTACCAGCTGTAGCCGCTCGGCCTCAATGCGCTCGGCGATTTCTTTGTCCGTCAGCTCGTTTATTTCCGAGGTCTTCATGGTCTAACTAGATTGTGGTAAAATCAAAATCGTGACGTACTATGAACTTCGTGGTAATCGGAAGCTTCTGGGCTGCCAAACGCAGGGCCTCCTTGGCCACTTCGTATGATACGCCCTCGCACTCGAATAGCACGCGTCCTGGCGTTACAGGAGCCACGAATCCCTCCGGGGCGCCTTTACCTTTACCCATACGAACCTCAGCGGGTTTTTTGGTGATGGGCTTATCAGGGAAGATGCGAATCCAGATTTGACCCTCGCGCTTCATGTAGCGGGTTACTGCCTGACGGGCGGCCTCTATCTGGCGGCTGGTTATCCAAGTGGACTCCAGCGCTTTTATTCCAAAGGAGCCAAAAGCGAGCTGGTTGCCGCGCTGGGCATTACCTTTCATACGCCCTTTCTGTTGCCTCCTATATTTTGTTTTCTTCGGCTGTAGCATTTCCTAATCTCTTTAAACGTTCTCTCTTCTTAGCCCCTGCTGGCATTGCTGGGCTTCTTCTTACGCTGCGGACGCGGACGGCCTCCTTGCGAAGGGCTGGGGGCTGCTCCCGGACGAGCACTATTCACTCCTACGTTGGGCGACAGGTCGCGCTTGCCGTAAACCAATCCGTTGCATATCCATACCTTGATGCCGATTACTCCAACCTTGGTGTGAGCTTCAGCCAATGCGTAGTCGATGTCGGCACGGAAAGTGTGGAGGGGAATGCGACCCTCTTTGTAGGTCTCGCAGCGAGCCATCTCGGCTCCTGCCAAACGGCCTGCTACCTGCACCTTGATACCCTCGGCTCCCATACGCATGGTGGAAGCTACGGCCAGTTTGATGGCACGCTTGTAAGATACGCGACCCTCGATTTGACGAGCGGTGTTATTGGCCACAATCATGGCATCAATCTCGGGGCGCTTCACCTCTACGATGTTAATCTGCACCTCCTTGTTGGTGAACTTGCGCAACTCCTCTTTGAGTTTATCAACCTCCTGACCACCCTTGCCGATGATGATACCTGGACGGGCGGTGTAGATGGTTACGGTGATAAGCTTAAGCGTGCGCTCAATCACTATTTTGGAAAGGCTGGCCTTGGAGAGGCGCTCGTTCAGGTAGTTGCGAATCTGATTGTCTTCCACCAACTTCTGGGCATATTTATTGCCACCATACCAGTTGGAGTCCCATCCCCTGATGATTCCCAGCCTATTACCTATTGGATTTACTTTCTGTCCCATGTCTTAGTTGTTATTTGCAACGTTTGCGGTTGCTGCTACAGCAGCGGCGCTGTCCACTACCACGGTTACATGGTTGGAGCGCTTCCTGATGCGATGAGCGCGACCCTGAGGGGCGGGCTGTATGCGTTTCAGGGTTTTGCCCTGGCATACGTAAATCTCCTTAACGAAGAGGTTAGCCTCCTCAATGCGTATTTGCTCATTTTTGGCCTTCCAGTTGGCGATAGCCGATAGGATAAGCTTACGCACATCCTCGGCGGCATGCTTCGGCGTATATCTCAGAATGTTGAGGGCTGAGTTTACGTCCTTTCCGCGCACCAAGTCCACCACCAAACGCATCTTGCGGGGGGAGCTGGGGCAGTCGCGCAGAATGGCGTATGCCTTTTGCTGTCTTTCCTCTTTTAGCCGGTTGGCCATATCTCGTTTTCTCTTACCCATTGCTTTGTAGTCTTTTTAGCGTTTCACCAATCTACTTCTTATTTCCCGAGTGTCCACGGAACAGACGGGTGGGGGCAAACTCTCCCAGTTTGTGTCCCACCATATTCTCGGTAACGTACACTGGGATAAATTTATTCCCATTGTGCACAGCAATGGTGTGTCCCACAAAATCAGGGGAAATCATCGAACTCCTCGACCATGTCTTAACAACGCTTTTCTTGTTGCTCTCGTTCATCTCAATGATACGCTTCTCAAGCTTGTATTCGATGTATGGGCCTTTCTTAATTGACCTGCTCATTGTTCTTCTGCTTTACTATGAATTACTTCTTCCTGCGCTCTACGATGAACTTATCGCTTACTTTGTTGGGCTTGCGAGTCTTGTATCCCTTAGCGGGGATGCCCTTACGTGAGCGTGGGTGACCGCCCGAAGCGCGTCCTTCGCCACCACCCATAGGGTGATCTACGGGGTTCATTACAACGCCACGGTTGCGGGGCCTACGACCCAACCAGCGCGAGCGACCAGCCTTACCCGATTTCTCCAAACCATGGTCGGAGT
>JAFWUG010000127.1 GCA_017524185.1 Bacteroidales bacterium | reverse complement strand
CCATGATCGACGAGCGTCAGGTGCGAATCAACTGGCTGGAACATACCGACGAGTGGGGCAACACCTTCCCCGACGGCGAACGCTACAGCCTAATCTACCCCGAACTAATCATCCCCGAAGAGGCCATCTACGTGCCGCTAATCGATGCCCACGGCAATCCCATTGCCTACGCCGATGTGCAAATGACCCTCGAATCGTCGATTGGCATCTATGGCACGGGGCTAATCGATGCCATTCACGACGATTCGCTCCGCGCCGAGTATCTGCGCCAAGAGCGACTCGGAGTGCCGCTAAACCCCGCCATTTGGGCGGCGGGCAACTGGACCGCTGTTGGCTCCGACGGCCATCCGTTCCGATTCGACTATGCGCTCGACGCCACATCAACCCAAGGCAATGTCAGCCTGTGGGAAGTTACCAATGTGATTACCGACCCCTACACCGAGAACTATATCCCTGAGCCCTACTACACCACTGCGGCCAACGACCCCGAGGTGCAGGCCAATTTCTACGCCAATTTCCCCGATGCACCCAACACCGGCAATGTACACGACGACATCTACAACTATCTGAGCAACAAAAATATATCGCTCGAGATGAGCCCAGAGCAGCACTATCAGCTCAACCTATGGATACGTGGCCTGGCCGTACCCGCCGCCCGCAACCTCGACGACGAGCAGGTGCAGCTCGGCCGCAAACTGTTCCGCCAAATTGGCTGCGCCACCTGCCACCGACCATCGTGGACCACAGGCCCCGACGAGCAGCTGCAAGATCCCTACAACGTGTTCGCCAACCGCGCTTTCCCGCGCTATCCGAACCAAACCATTTGGCCCTACACCGACCTGGTGCAGCACAGGCTGTTTATGCAGAACGACATCCGCACGGGCTGGTGCCGCACCACTCCACTATGGGGACGCGGCCTGATGCTCACCGCTGCTGGCCATTGCGACCGCCTGCACGACTGCCGCGCCCGCAACACCCTAGAGGCCATCATGTGGCACGGCTCGGCACAAAGCGATGCCCGCTGGACCGTGGACGCCTTCCGCAAGCTCAGTAAGCAGGAGCGCGATGCCGTGGTCAGGTTCATCGACGCTATATAAACAGCTCCACCACCCTATCAAACAAGCCGCGACAGCCCTCTTTTTTGGAAGGGCTGTTGCTGTAAATCGCCCCCAAAATATGCTATGATGCTCTATAAGAACAACATATTCAAATATATAGCATTCTCGAGCATGGCCGTGCTAATGATTGCCATGATGTGCGCCACGCTGATAGAACGATTCAGGGATAGCTCCACAGCATTTTCCACCGTATATCATGCCCCGTGGTTCATTGGCCTATGGGGCGTAGGCTCGCTATGCGCACTCATACATCTGGTTCAAATCAAAATGCACCGCCGCATAGCAGCCATGGGAATACATCTAGCGTTTGCTCTAATACTTATCGGTGCACTTCTATCGCACCTCACAGGCAAATCGGGAACATTGCACCTGCGCGTGGGCGAAGAGGCCCTACATCAGTTCGACACCAACAGCGGCAAAAGCCTTGAAATGCCATTCGGCATAAGCCTGCGCCAGTTCAACGTGGTCTATCATCGCGGCACAACCGCCCCCATGGACTACACCGCCACCGTGGAAATCGTGGCCAACGGCAGCAGCACCATTCATAATATATCGATGAATAAAATACTAAAACACAGCAATATACGCCTATACATGAGCAACTACGATGAGGACGAACAGGGTGTGAACCTCGTCGTAAACAGCGACCCACTGGGCATTGCCGTAACCTACAGCGGATACTTAGCCCTGCTAATAGCACTTGTGGCACTATTTTTCGATCACAACAGCCTATTCCGCAAGGCGCTACGCCGCATAACGACCCCAGCTGCCACAACCGCTGCCTTGCTGCTCATAGCCATAATGCCCGCCAGCGGCGCATCGCCCACCCCCAAAGCATTTCCACGCGATGTGGCAGCCACACTTGGGCAGCTCCATGTGCTGCACCACAACCGCATTGCCCCGCTGCAAACCCTCGCCCGCGACTACACGCTGAAGCTCTACGGCCGTACATCGGTGTGCGGCTACACGCCCGAGCAGGTGCTCAGCGGACTGCTGTTCTACCGCGACACATGGACCAACGTGCCGCTGAAACAGCGACGGGGCAAGGCCTCTACCCCCCAAGCCAACGAGGCGCAGCTGCTATTCAACGCTATAGCCCGCGCCGATATACTCCGCATACTTCCCTACGCCTCGCCAACGGGGCAGGTGCAGTGGTTCGCCCCAACCGACCGACTGCCCGCCGAGATGCCCGCCGAACAATGGCTGTTCTTCAAACGCGTGCTCGACGTTATAGCCGAGGATGCCTACCTGGGGCAATTCGATTCCATACAGCACACCCTGAACCAGATCATACGCTACCAGCACAAAACGGCCGCCGCCACACTCCCCGCGCCGCGCCGCATCAGCGCCGAACGTGCCTACAACCGCATTGGCCATCCCAAAGCACTATCCATGGGCTGCACCAGCATCGGGCTATTGCTATTCGTGGCCTACATCGCGCTCAGCGCACGCAAACGCGCTCTGCCCAAACGCCCACGGCAGGCATTCGCCCTGCTGCTGGCGGGCATTGGGCTATACATCGGCACAATATGGGGGCTGCGCTGGGTGGCCTCTGGCCACATCCCCATGACCAACGGTTTCGAGGTGATGCTATTCATGGCCCTGATGAGCAGCATCTTAGGCTTTGCAATTCAACGGCGCATTGCCGAAATGCTGCCCTTCGGCTACGTGCTAACGGGGCTCACCCTGCTGGTGGCAGTGCTGGGCGAATCGAACCCACAAATAACCCCGCTGATGCCCGTACTGGCCTCACCATTGCTCTCAATTCACGTGGCCTGCGTGATGTGCGCCTACACCCTGCTGGGAATGCTTGCCCTAAACGGCCTACTGGGGCTCTGCGTAGCCCAAAACCATGCGCGAGAGCATTTGGCTAATTTGGGCATGGTGATGCTCTACCCCGCCCTATTCCTGCTCATTGTGGGCATATTCGTAGGGGCTGTATGGGCCAACATCTCGTGGGGCAACTATTGGTCGTGGGATCCCAAAGAAACCTGGGCACTCATCACCATGATGCTCTACGCCGCCCCGCTCCACCAGCAATCGATTGCTGCACTGCGCAAGCCGCGTAACTTTCACCTCTTCAGCGTGGCCGCATTCTCAGCCGTGCTAATCACCTATTTTGGCGTGAATATGCTGCTGGGCGGTATGCATAGCTATGCGCAATAGGAAGTGGACCCTATCCAATTTTTTTCGACCCACACCTATTGCACCCTGATACCAAGCACCGTGATGTCGTCAACCTGCATATATCCACCTTTCCATACATCTATGGCTTGCTCTATGCGCTGCTGCTGCTCCTTCATGGGCAAGTGCGACACATCGCAGAATAGGTTACGCATAGCATTCTGTCCGAATTTTTTGCCCTTGGGACCGCCAAACTGATCCGAAAAACCATCGGACAGCAAGTATAAGCAATCGCCTGGGAGCAACTGCATTGCATGGGTGGAATACGATTTGCTTTGGTCGAAATTGTAGCCAATGGAATGGCGATCGAAACGGGTTTGATAGAGAGCGCGGCCGTTCTTCTGCATGGCCAACATCGATGTGGCAGGCGGTAGGCTCGCATCACGCAGCACATACAAACCGATGTTTGCCCCAGCAAACTTCAACTCGCGCGTATCGACATTATAGCAGCATATACCTATGTCCATGCCATCGAGAATCTCGGCACCGGCCCGCTGCTCAAACGCATGGCAAAACATGTCGTTGAGGCGGGTAAGTATCTCGGCGGGACGCCGCTCGTTGAACTCGGTTACCACCTGGTTTAGACCCATAGTGCCTATAATACTCATGAATGCCCCTGGAGTTCCATGCCCTGTGCAATCGGCCACCGCAAACAGCAACAAATTATCCACGCGTTTGCTCCAATAGAAATCGCCGCTCACCAGTTCGCGCGGACGAAACATCAGGAATGTATCGCTAAAAAAATCGGTTACCTGCGCCGACGAACGCAGCATGGCCTGCTGTATGCGCTTTGCGTAGTTTTGGCTATCTTTAATATCTCTATTCTGCTGGGCTAACAGCACATTTTGGCTCTCGATTTCGGCACTGGCACGGTTCAACTCCTTAGTCTGCCTAACCTGACGACGATAGGCATACACCACGTAACCCACAAAACCGAGCATCAGGAGTATCACAACGTAAAAAAAGATGTGCTTCATACGCTCCTGACGAATCAGGGCGTTGTTAGCTTCAATTAACTGTCGTTGCTGTGCAATTTGATTTTCTTTATCGCGGATGGCGGCCTGATTTTCGAGCCTATTCACCTCGCCAATCGACTGTAGGTTGAACAGGCTGTCGGTGATGGCCACATAACGATTCAAGTAGCCGTAGGCCACATCGTAGCGATTGCCCACGCCATAAACCCACGCCAGTCCGCGCTGTGCCTTGCGTACAAACTTAACCAAATTCTCCCTGTGGGCAAGGCGCAAACAGCGTGTTAGGTTCTGGATGGCCAGCGTCATGTTGCGCTGCGTCATATAGGCCTCGCCCAAAGCGCAAAGCGTTGCGGCCTGACCGCTAACATCGCCCGCCTGACCCTGCTGCTCGGCAGTGCGCTGTAGCAGGCTAATGCCCTCCTCGCTGTGGGGCTGCCTATACAGCATGATGCTTGCCTGCAACGATTGCGCCCGCAAGCCATACCACGACTGCTCTTTTAGCAGCTGACGGGCATTGTCGAGCAAGTGTTGCGCCCTAACAGCATCGCCCATGAGCAGATTGAGTTCGGCATAGTTGAACTTGGCAATACCCAGATTCACAGAGTCGTCTAAATCGTCGAGCATATCAATAGCCTTGGAGATATAGTCCACGGCCACGCTATAGTTGGCCAATTCGGCGTGCGCCACGCCCTGACCGCGATAGATGAGTGCCAGCAAATGCCGATCGCCCGTGCGCTGAAATAAGTCTATAGCCCTGATATTTACAGCAATAGCATTCGACGACCGTCCAATATACTCCTCGTTCTGACTGATTGAGAGCAAGTACCAAGCCATGGTGCTAGTGTCGCGCAGCACAGCTGCCAAATCGCAGCCAAGATACAGAAAATCGAGCGATTCAAAGAACAGATGCTTGCCCATATAGCACTCCGAAAGCAACCTGTAAACACGCTCCATAAGTTTCTCGCTCTTCACATCCTTGGCACTGAGCAGCGCCAGATTGGCCGTGATTATAGCCTCATCGAACATAGAGCGATCCAATTGCAGCCGTGCCTTATCCATCTGCCCCTCGGTGAGAGCAACAGCATCGCCGCGCTGACGCGCCTTATCAATACGCTGATTGATAGCCTCAAAAGCTTGCTCCACCTCGGTAGCACTAGCCTGAGCGGCGGCACACGTTAAACTAGCAACGGGCAGCAGAACCATAAGCAAAGCCATAGTCCACTGAACCAAGCACTTATGCATATTCACATTGAGCATGGTGAAAAGCGAAATAATGTCTTAAAAATATAGCCCAAAGATAGCTTTTGTTCGCGAAAACAACGTATTTTTGCAACAAAATATGAACCAAATGCAACATCTACGATACCCCACGCTACTATGCGCCACGCTGCTTTGCGCCGCAATTTCGTGTACACGCACACAGCCCAAGAAAAGCACAACCACAACCACTCTGAACATAGAAAAACCGCTGGCCGACAGCACTTTCTACGCCAAAGGATTCAGCATTAGCCGCTTTGCCGACTCCACTGTGGTTACAGTAACCAACCCCTGGCAGGGCGCAAACGATGTTAGCTACCGCTACACGCTGGTACCACGCAGTCCAAAAGCTCTGACCGCAATGGCCGACATGGCGCACATTGCCGTGCCGGTGCGCCGAGTGGTGTGCATGTCGTCGAGCTACGTGGCCTTTTTCGACGCGCTGGGCTGCGCCGACTCCATATTCGGAGTGTCGGGGGCAAACTACATATATTCACCCTCGATGCGTGCCCGCATCGAACGCGATGAGGTGAAAGACGTGGGCTACGGACAAGTGCTTAACTATGAGCTGATTGTCGATCTAAAACCCGACCTCTTGCTATGCTTCGGCGTGGGCGCTGAATCGCTCCCCGTGATTGAAAAATTGCACTCGCTAGGCGTTCCCACAATGTTTATGGGCGAATACCTCGAAGACCATCCGCTGGGCAAAACCGAATGGGTGAAAGTGGTAGGCGCACTAACCAACCGCGAAGCCCAAGCCGACAGCATTTTCAACGCCATACGCCAACGCTACGAGCAATTGAAACAGCAACTGACACAGCAAACCGAACGCCCCGCAGTGTTCATGAATATGCCCTACAAAGATGTGTGGTACACCCCCGGCAACCAAAGCTATTTTGTGCAATTCATCAACGATGCTGGCGGACGCTATCTGTTCGACGATTTGGAGGGTAGCCGCAGCTATCCCATCAGTTTTGAACGCGCCTATAGTTCTGGACTTCAGGCCGATGTGTGGCTCTGCCCAGGCACTGCCAACACCATGACAGACATAGCCGATTTCGACGCACGCCTGAAAAACCTACAGCCCTACAAGCAGCGACGAATCTACAACAACACCAATCGCTCCACACCGCACGGTGGCAGCGATTTTTGGGAAAGCGGAACCATGAACCCCGATATTATACTAAAGGACATGGCCACCATATTCTATCCAGGCCTAAAACTTGGACACAAGCCACACTATTTCAAACAATTGCACTAACCATGCGGCATACGGCTATATTCATGGCCGCCTCGGTGCTGGTTCTGGTAGCATTGCTAACGCTCGACCTGGTACTGGGCTCGGTTCGCATCCCTATGCGCGATGTGCTACAGTCGCTGCTCGGATACACCGATAACACACTGGCACAGAGCATTGTAAGCAACTACCGTCTGCCCAAAGCCATCACCGCAATTCTGGCTGGCGCGGCACTCTCGGTAAGCGGACTGCTGATGCAAACCATATTCCGCAATCCGCTGGCTGGTCCTTACGTACTGGGAATCAGCTCGGGAGCAAGTTTGGGCGTAGCGCTGGTGGTGCTAGGTTCATCGGCACTGGGGTTAGGATTCTGGGTAGGACAGCTGGGCGTAGTGCTGGCCGCCATGATGGGCGCAATGCTGGTATTGCTGCTCATACTGGCCGTGTCGATGCGCATTCGCGACATCATGACAATCCTAATTCTGGGCATGATGTTCGGCTCTGCCGCCTCTGCAATCACCAGCATACTGCAATTCTTTAGCGACGAATCATCGCTAAAAAGCTATGTGCTATGGACCATGGGAAGCGTGAGCGGTGTGAGCGGCGACCGGCTCACACTTTTCGCCATCATCATTGCCGTAGGCACCGTGCTGGCTCTGCTGCTCGCACGTCCGCTAAACGTGCTAAACCTAGGCGAAAACTACGCCAAAACATTAGGCTACAATGTTATAAGCATACGCTTTTTAGCTTTCCTTTCAACCAGTTTATTAGCGGGCGCGGCGGCGGCATTCTGCGGTCCAATCGGATTCATAGGACTTGCTGTGCCACACATCGTGAAAATATCGCTGCGTACATCAAACCACACCGCCCTGCTACCCGCCACGCTAATAACTGGCGGTAACATGCTACTACTTTGCGATTTGCTAGCGCAGCTACCAGGCTCCGACCTGGTGTTCCCCATCAACTCCATGGCAGCGCTAATGGGCATCCCTGTGGTTATCTACGTAATATTCAAAAACAAACGCATAGCGGCATGAGCAGTCATAACCCAATAAGCATCAGGGCTTTAGAGATAGGCTATGGCGCACAGGGCTACAGCTATATGCACCGCATCGACTGCCATGCCCAGCACGGCGAACTCATTGCCCTAGTGGGACGCAACGGCGTGGGCAAAAGCACCCTACTGCGCTGCATTGCTGGCCTACAATCGCCGCTCGGCGGACAGGTGCTGCTCCATGGCAGCGATGTGCAGACCACAGACCGCGCCCGACGCGCCCAACTGCTCAGCTTTATCCCCGCCGACCCCGCCCGAAGCACCAACACCACTGTGCGCGAGTTTGTTACGCTATCGCGATACCCACGCCACGGCTGGTTCGCTCCACTCGACAGCGACGACCAGCACGAAATCGACACAGCCATTCACCGTGTTGGGCTATCGCACCTCGCCCAACGCCATCTGGACCACCTGAGCGACGGCGAACGCCAACGCGCCATGATTGCATTCGCCCTGGCGCAGGACACCCCCATTGTGCTGATGGACGAGCCAACCGCATTCCTCGATTTGCCCAACAAATTCGAAGTGGTGCGCCTGCTGCGCGACATGGCGCTGAGCGGCAAAACAATAGTGTTCTCCACCCACGATATTCCCACAGCCTTTAGCATGGCCGACACCATCTGGCTGATGCTCCCCGACGGCCTCAGCGTGGGTGCCCCAGAAGATTTGATCCTGAGCAACACCATAAACAGGCTCATGGACGGGTCGCACGTGGCGTTCGACACAGCATCGGGCCATTTTATCTATGCCCACGAGGGCATACGCCGCCCCATTGCCCTCAATGCACCCGAGGGCGTGCTGCGCACCTGGACTGTTCATGCGCTGGAGCGCAATGGGTTTACCATCAGCACCACTCCCACGCCAGAGACTCCAATAATCACCGCCATAGAACCAAATCAACTAACGCTACAAACCAACGGAAAAAGCCTACATTTCGGCTCTATACACGACCTTATGCTCACGCTCCGACAGTCGTAGGCACGCCGAAACTTGGTTTTATCCCCAAAACACGCTATCTTAGCGCGCACTATTCCACAGCAAATACGCATAAACTATGCTCACAGCCATATCGCCAATCGATGGTCGCTACAGCCGCCAAACCGCCGACCTGAAAACCCTTTTCTCCGAATACGCCCTCATCCGCTACCGCGTTTGGGTTGAGGCCGAATACCTAATAGCCCTGAGCGAACTGCCCATCGATGCGCTAAAAGGGCTAACGCCCGCCCACAAAGAGGCTATAGCCCAAATAGCGTCGCAGCTAAGCGAAGCCGATGCTGAGCGCATAAAGGAAATTGAACGCACCACCAACCACGATGTAAAGGCAGTGGAATACTTCATAAAGGAGCGCCTCGATGGTCTGAATATGAGCCAGTTCCGCGAATATGTACACTTTGGATTAACCTCGCAAGACATCAACAACACGGCATTCCCCGCCATGGTGCGCGATGCTGTGAGCCAATGCTACCTCCCCTGCCTCGATGCCCTAACAGCACGCCTAAACGAGCTGGCCGAGGAATGGCGCAACATCCCCTTGCTGGCGCACACACACGGTCAGCCAGCCTCGCCAACCCGACTGGGCAAAGAGATTATGGTATTTGTAGAACGACTTCACACACAACGAGAACAATTGTTACAAATACCATTCTCGGCTAAATTTGGCGGGGCAACAGGCAACTTCAATGCCCATGTGGCCGCTTTCCCCAAAATTGATTGGGTTAAATTTGCCAACAACTTTGTAGATAACAAACTGAAACTCAAACGTTCGGCTCCCACCACCCAGATTGAGCACTACGACAATCTGGCCGCGCTGTTCAACGCCATGGCTCGCATAAACACCATACTGATTGACTTTTGCCGCGACATCTGGACCTACATCTCTATGGAGTATTTCAAACAGCGCATTGCCGCTGGCGAGGTGGGTTCATCGGCCATGCCACACAAGGTGAACCCCATCGACTTTGAGAACGCCGAGGGCAACCTAGGACTGGCCAACGCCATACTCACACACTTGGCCGAAAAGTTGCCCATATCGCGCCTCCAGCGCGACCTGACCGACTCCACCGTGATGCGCAACATAGGCGTACCCTTCGGACACACCATAATAGCCCTAAAATCCATACAGAAAGGGCTTAACAAGTTGATTGTTAATCAATCGGCCATTGCTGCCGACCTCAACAGCAGCTGGATGGTGGTGGCCGAGGGTCTGCAAACCATACTGCGCCGCGAAGGCTACCCCAACCCCTACGAAGCCCTGAAAGCCCTAACACGCACCAACGAACAAGTGGGACAGGCCGAAATTGCCAAGTTTATCGACGATTTAGATGTATCCAACTCAGTGAAAGCCGAACTTCGTGCCATCACCCCATCAAGCTACCTGGGCGTAGATTTTTAGTCGAAACAATTTCATATAAACATAACAGTCCTCACTTTACGGCTATAGATGAAAAAAATTTTTGCCACATTCCGATACCTCAAACCCTACAAACTACACGTAGCCATAATCATTGTGAGCAACCTGCTGGGAGCCATTTTCTCACTCTTCACGCTCACCATGCTCATACCGTTCATGCAGCTGCTGTTCGGCACATCGCCCATGGTTGACGTAAAACCCGAGTTTGAGCTCAGTTCGCAAGGCATTCAGGACTCGTTCTACTACTTCATAAGCACCATAATTAGGGAGTCGGGGCACTCAAAGGCTCTCCTCTACGTGGTAGCCTTTGTGCTTGTGGCCTCGCTGCTCAAGAACTTTTTCACCTATTTGGCCCAATACTACCTCGCCCCCATCCGCTCGGGCGTTGTACGCGACATCCGCAACAACCTATACGACAAGATTTTAGACTTACACCTTGGATACTACAGCGAGGAGCGCAAAGGCGACATAATCAGCAAGATGAGCAACGACGTTACGGAGATTGAGGTGTCGGTGATACGCTCGCTCGAGATGCTATTCCGCGACCCTGCCCTCATCATCGTGCATTTTGCTGGCCTGCTCTTCATTAGCCCACGGCTGACCCTCTTTGTGCTGATTATACTACCCGTAACGGGTCTAATCATTGGAAAGATAGGCAAATCGTTGCGCCGCACATCGTTCGAGGGACAACAGCGGCTGGGCGACCTGCTCGCCATGATTGAGGAAACGCTCAGCGGGCTGCGCATAATCAAAGCATTCAACGCCGAGCGCAACGTAAGCGAACATTTCCGCGCCGACAACAACCGCTACACCCAACTGGTGGTGGGCATGGAGCAACGGCGCACACTGGCCTCGCCGCTGAGCGAATTTTTGGGTACAGCCGTGGTGGCCATGGTGCTATGGTTTGGCAGCAAACTAATATTCGCGGGCAGCAGCGCTGTTGGTCCCGAAGCTCTGATTGCATTCATCGGCATATTCTACATGATTATAAACCCCGCCAAATCGTTTGCCAGTGCCTATTTCAATATCCTAAAAGGCATGGCATCGGCCGACAGAATTGATACCATACTGAAGGAGGAAAACCCTATAAAAATTAAATCGGGAGCGCATAAACTCACCGAATTTAAAAACCGCATCGAGCTGCGCGACGTGAGCTTCCGCTACGGCGATACATACGTGCTACGCCACATCAACCTATGCATCGAAAAAGGCCAAACGGTGGCACTTGTGGGCCAGTCGGGGTCGGGCAAATCGACGCTGGTGGATCTACTTCCCCGTTTCTGGGAGGTTACCGAGGGCGAAATACTGATCGATGGCATCAACATCAAAGATTGCGACCTGAAAAGCCTACGCGCCCTGATGGGCAATGTGAATCAAGAATCGATACTATTTAACGACACATTCTACAACAACATAGCCTTTGGGGCTGAAAGCAGCGAGGCGCAGGTGCGCGAAGCAGCGCATGTGGCCAACGCCCACCAGTTCATTGAATCGACCCCCGATGGCTACCACACCAACATCGGCGACCGGGGCAGCAAACTGTCGGGCGGACAGCGGCAACGCATCAGCATTGCCCGCGCCGTGCTACGCAATCCGCCAATCATGATTTTGGACGAAGCCACCAGCGCCCTCGACACCGAGTCGGAAAAACTTGTGCAGCAAGCCATAGACAACCTAATGCAGCACCGCACCGTCGTTGTGGTGGCGCACCGCCTATCCACAATCAAAAACGCCGATTTGATATGCGTACTGCACGAAGGCGAAATTGTTGAGCGCGGTAAGCATCAGGAACTAATAGCCCTAAACGGCTACTACGCGAAGCTCCACTCCATGCAAACACTATAAGCAAAAACGCAATGTACGCTGCCATCGATGAATGCGCCATGCGCTTTGCACAAATACCCGAACAACGGCAATCCCTCATCGAATTTCTGGCTCAGGGCATCACACCCGAACGGATGCAGCGCCTACAAACAGTGCTAAGCCAACGCACGCGCCACATTGCGGTGATGCTCGAAAATATATTCCAAGCGCAAAACGCTAGTGCAGTTCTACGCAGCTGCGAATGTTTTGGCATACAAGACGTTTATACGGTTGAAACGCAGAACGCTTTTGTGGTGGACCGCGAAGTGGATATGAGTGCCTCAAAATGGCTCACCCTACACCACTTCAACACCCATCAACAAGCAACAACACAGGCCATTACAACAATTCGTAACAAAGGTTACAAAATCATCGCAACTTCACCGTATGCAGAGCATACACTAGATAGCATCGACCTAAGCCAACCCATTGCGCTAATGTTTGGTACCGAGCTCACTGGCCTTACGGAAATCGCCATGGCTCAGGCCGATGACTTGGTACGCATACCAATGTATGGCTTCATCGAGAGCTTCAACATATCAGTATCGGCAGCCATCTGTCTGCACACACTCACCACACGCCTTCGCGCCTCGCAGCACAACTACGGGCTCAGCCCCGACGAACGCGACGACCTGATGCTACGCTGGCTACTGCATTCCACCAAGCACTGGCACCTGCTTGTGAAACGCTTCTGCAACACACAATAAGCCACATCCACACAACGTTACTAAGGCCAATGACAACCACCCGACAACTATTCCTGAACCACATAGCGCAAACATCAGATGCGCCGCTAATGCTCGAAATTGAACGCGCACAAGGCGTTTACCTTTACGCACCCAACGGACAACGCTACATTGACCTAATATCGGGCGTTTCGGTGAGTAACGTAGGGCATTGCCACCCGCATGTGGTGCAAGCCATACAGCAACAGGCCGAACGTTACGCCCACCTAATGGTTTATGGCGAATTGATACAATCGCCACAGGTTGCGCTCGGCCAACGCCTCGTTAGCCTACTCCCAGCTGCACTCGATTCAGTCTATTTTGTCAGTTCGGGCAGCGAGGCGGTTGAAGGCGCAGTGAAACTGGCCAAACGCCACACCCAACGCCCAAACGTAGTGTCGTGCCTACGCGCCTACCACGGAAGCACTCAGGGCAGCCTTAGCCTATTCGGCGGCGACGAACTGAGCCGCGCCTATCGCCCGCTTATGCCAGGCGTAAGCCACATCGAGTTCAACAACCCCAAACACCTCGACCGCATTACCGAGCAAACGGCCTGCGTAGTAATGGAACCAGTGCAGGGCGAAGCGGGCGTTATGCCCGCCGAAGCGGCCTACCTACAGGCCGTACGCCAACGCTGCAACCAAACCGGCACGCTCCTCATTTTCGACGAGATACAAACCGGATTTGGTCGCACCGGGCGCATGTTCGCCTTCGAGCACTACGGCGTAACACCAGATATATTGGTACTCGCCAAGGCACTGGGAGGAGGAATGCCCCTGGGCGCGTTCATCGCACCGCACAGCACCATGTGGTCGCTCACCAACAACCCCGTACTAGGCCACATCACTACCTTTGGCGGCCACCCCATATCGTGTGCAGCTGGCTTAGCCTCCATCGAAATAATTCAAAACGAACAACTTATCGATGCAGTTGAACGCAAAGCACAAATTTTTATCGATGGCCTATCCGTTCACCCAAAAGTGCAATCCATACGACGCTGTGGACTGCTGATGGCCGTAGAACTGGGCAACTTCGACACCATGCTACGTTTCATCCGCCACGGAGTGGAACGAGGCGGCTACATGTCCGACTGGTTCCTATTTTGCGACACCGCATTCCGCATCAGTCCGCCGCTCACAATCACCGACGACGAATGCCGCCACGCCGTAGAACTAATTATCAACGGATTGAACAGCATATAGCCTCTCTGCCGCAGTGGCACTATTTTTGTTTTTAGGTATATCTATGAAAAAACTAATAATCACATACTTATCCATAATCGTAGCCAGCCTAACAGCACAGGCACAAACAGCCGACACGCCCAACTGGGTTGCGCTTGAAACGCAACTACGCAACCTGCTAAAAGCCATAGCATTGCAATCGTCATACAGCGTTCGCGACTCGCTCAACGCCATTTTTATAACCGATTTTGAGCGCACCCTGCGCCTTCCAGGCGCATTTAGCCATCCGTTCGACTCGCTCCCACACATGGGCCGACTGGTCTCCGACGATGGTTTGGTACGCATATTCACCTGGAATATCCCACAGGCCGACGGTTCGCAGCATTTTTTTGGCTATATTCAGCACCGCGAACCTAAGAGCCCAACTGCCACCACCCACGCCCTCCACAACCATGCCGACACGCTCCCTCCCGATCGGCTTCTAAATGCCCAACTACCACACACCACTTGGTTTGGAGCTCTATACTACCAAATTGTAACAATTAAAACAAAAGCATCTACATACTACGTACTACTTGGCTATCGACCCAATGGGCTACATACCTCCAAAAAAGTGATTGAACCACTCAGTTTTGGACTAAGCGGACAGCCACTGTTTGGCCAACGCGTGTTCAATGTAAACGGCAAGCAACAACTACAACGCATCATATTCGAGTTTTCGGCACGCGCCTCCATGACACTGCGATTCGAACCCACAATCGAAATGCTCGTGTTCGACCATCTATCGCCTGCTTCGCCCCGCTATGCGGGCAACGCACAGTTCTACGGACCCGACTTCTCCTACGATGGATTCAAACTCGACACCAAGAGCGGCTTTTGGTCCTACGTGCGCGACCTCGATATGCGCAATCCACGCAAAAACAAACGCAGCAAAAACACAGGCCCAGCCTCCGACCCGCCATTCATCTACAAACCAAACTACAAGCAGGCCGAGAAATAAACCAAACACCCATTTTTATAAGCAGCCGCACTCCTACCGTGCATAGCGACGACGGCGTATCACCCACCACACTGCACCTCCAATCAGCAGCAACGCCGGAGGCAAAAGCATGTTGAGCAACTGCCAGCGCAAACGCTCATCAGCTACACGCTTACGATCGAGCAACCTCAAACGAAAATCGCGCGAGCGCAACGACATCACCCCATCGTCGTCAACCAAATATTTAACTGCATTCAGAACAAACTCCTTGTTGCCATAGGTTTGCTGCGTATATCGGTCATATCCAAGCGGCATAACATAGGCTCCTGTTGGCCTACGCTGCAATTCGTTACAAATGATACTAGCATCGGCCACAATCACCATTTTAGTGAGCTGACTGCTTTCTACAAACTCAAACGGACGCTGATGATTATAACGTCCAACAGGCCTGTTGCGAAACGCGGAGGTGAACTCACCCTCGAGCAGTGCCGCAACTGGTACGTGCGCATGACGATAGTCGCGCTGACTGGGCTGCCTATTAACCTCGGCCAAACTAACAAACACTGGGACTTGAAACACGTTACTATAGGCCGATGTGCGCAACAAAATTTGCTTACGCACATTGGGATTAGCTCCCACAGTGTCGAGCGGGCTAACAAATTTTGCTTGTATGAGATTCAGATTTCGGGTGATAGGATTATCGGCTGGGGCGTTCAACAACGGATAATAGACCCACGGGGCAGGCACAAATTTTGACTGCTGCCCCTCAGGTGCAACGTTTACGGGGATTACAGCGCACTGCAAGTCCTGCACAAGCATGGGATTCAAGCGCACCCCATAGCGAAATAGCATATCGTTTAGATTATGTCCATTCTCCATGGCCATGGTGGTGGCACCCGTTGAAAGGCTATCGGCACTAACGCTCACGGGGCTAACAAGCCACAAGGTGCGCCCGCCACGCATAATAAATTGATCCAAAACCAGTTTGTCAGCCTCAGGGATGGCCTGCGTTGGACCCGCAACAATAGCTACACTAAAACCATTCAACGCGTTAATGTCGCCATTTATCGCAATACGATACACATCGAAATAGTCGAGCAATGCGCGTTCAATATCGCCGGTTTGATACTCGTCGAACTCGCCATGTCCATGAATAAAGGCAACCTTGGGGAGCGTGTCGGCACAGAGGCGCAAAATTCCGTCGAGCAAGGCAAACTCAAATCCCTGCTCCGACTGATTCAAATTCTCGTCGGCCGACAGGGCAGGATTGTTATGTAACAAATTTATAGCCAAATGTTTCTGCCCGTTGCGCATCACCAAACCTGGATATATCATTTGCTGACTAACAGCCCCATCAATACTGCGCTGCTGCACGCTTGTGGGGCTTAAACCTAATTTTTGCAGACGCTGCAATTGCTCATTACGTTGCTTGGCATTTGGTGATATTTTCTGCGGATCTATAAACCTATAACTCAGATGTTTACCTGTTATAACACGAAATTCGTCGAGCAATTCACGGAGCGAACGTTGCATACGCTTGAATCCAATAGGCATATCGCCATCGAGATAAATATCAAGCGCAATGGTGTCGGTTAAATCACTCAACATCTGTTTTGTTACAGGCTGTAGCGTATATCTCTTATCCTGCGTAAGATCGAGCCGCCAATGCAAGTGCCCAGACACAAAAGCGACAAACACAATTGCCAATACAGACAACAACCATCTTATAATGCTTTGCTTTTTCATACACTAACTACCATTTTCGGGATTCTAATAATAATTTTGTACTAAGAATAAAAAATGAGCATAAAGATAGAAAATAAATCAAATCGCGAGTGTCAATAACACCACGGCTCATGGAACTATAATGCTCTTCAATACAAACAGATGCGAGAAAATATTGTGCAAACGAAAATAATTGCACCTGTCCAATTTTTGCCACACCTGAGTAAACAAACAAACAAAGCACTACTGCAAGTATAAAAGCAACGATTTGATTATCGGTGGTGCTTGACGTGAATACCCCAATAGCAGCGTAAGCCGAAGCCAAACAGAGCAAACCAATAAAAGACCCCCAGGTTCCGCCTGTATCCATGTTTCCAACGGGATTGCCGAGAGCATAAACCGACACAAAATAAATCAATACTGGAACAAGCAAAATCAATATTAAAACAACGGCAGCAAAATATTTCCCCAATATCAACTGAAAATCAGAAATTGGGCGAGTTAGCAACAACTCAATCGTTCCAGTTTTCTTCTCCTCTGAAAAAGAACGCATAGTAACCGCTGGAACCAAAAACAAGAAAACCCATGGTGCAATTGTAAAAAGCGTATCTAACGTTGCATAACCACTGTCTAAAACGTTTAAATTGCCTGGAAAGACCCACATAAACAGACCAGTTAGAGCAAAAAACACGACAGCAACTAAATATCCTGTGATATTAGAAAAAAAACTGCTCAACTCCTTTTTAAAAACAGCATACATGGTTTTGATGTGTAATAAATGCTAGTATAAACGCATTGTTGCTTCGGTTTGCTCGGACTGATTTTTACTTAACGTATCGTTCTGATTCGTAGTTATTTCTCCATCATTTAAGCGATGCAAACTGCTTGAATTAACAATGCGTACATCCTTATAGTAGTAGTCGATTATTCGCTCATAGGTCCATCCCTTAGCTGCCATAGCCATAGCTCCCTCTTGACAAAGTCCAACGCCATGCCCATAACCGCGTCCAGCAAGGCGTACCTCATTGCGATGAACCGACACATTGAACCAAGCAGATTTTAGTTTAAAATACTCGCGAACCTTAGTGGTTTGAATACTTACACCATTAACAACATAATACTTTTGCCGAGTTTTTTGTGTAAAATTCAAATCAGATGTCGTAATACGCGACGTATCAACTCCTTGCAACGATAAAAATTTATACCATTTGCTTAGCGGTATACGCTGCTGCCATACTGCACCACGTCCACCGCTACAAAATTTATCTGGAACACCTATCAAATAAGGCATTGACGACACCCAAACATCACCAGAATTGGCTGTATGTCCGCCACAATTTGCATGAAAAGCAGCCGCAATGGGCTTGCCTTCACTATCTACAATAATCAAATCACGCGTATCGCTGGTGGCATCGAAAACACGATTGCTCTCGCTTCGTCCCTTGTATGCTTGGCAGTGCACAGCATCGCATAGGTTGAAACCCTCCTCGGCATGACGATGCAAATTTGCATAAAGATAGGTGCGTACCAAAATGGCTTGAGCACGATAGAACTCCAAAGCTCGATTATATCCACCCTCGGCCTCAACCACTGCTGCCACATATTTTTCTTGCTCAATTAGGTTGATGGCCATAATGCGGTTATAATCAATATAAAAATTCATGTTATCGTCGTAGAGGCGGGCTGGCAGCGACGGCATAATGGGTTTTACTCGCAACAAATCGTTGCCCGATAACCCAACCAAGGCCACACGGGCGCATACGCCAAGATTGCAACTGGCATCGCGCACCGAAATAGAGTCGCCAACACGGGTGATGTAAATCAACTGGTTTGTAGCCACTGCAAGGCTCGTATCGTCCATAATCAAACGATATTGCCCACGCGATGGTGTGATTAGCAGACTATACAAAGGGGCCTCATTAAATATACTAACACTTATTTTCTGAGCTACAACAAAAAAAGGCTGTAGCAGCAAAATCAAGAACAACCAATATGTTAAGCGTTTATGCTTCATCGTTAGAGCATTAGCTTCGCAATTCTTTCACCATTCGCGCACCTACGCGCTGCGATGCGCCAGGTGCACCCAGCATTTGCGCCAGCTGCTCGTATTCGGCCAACTGGCGTTCGCGTTCGGGCTGCCCTGGCAGCAGTTTTTGCGCCTCGGCGTAAAGAGTGTCAGGCGTTAGTTTATACTGTATCAGTTCCTTAACTGTTTCCCTGCCTGTGCAGAGATTCACGAGCGATATGTATTTCACCTTAATCACCACAGCCCCAATGAGCATGGTGGCCAAACTGCCCCGGTAGCACACCACCTGAGGCGTCCGCAATAAGGCGGTTTCGAGTGTGGCTGTACCCGATGTTACAAACGCTAACTCGCTATGTTTCAAGAGCTCATAGGTCTGTCCGAAAATAAGCTTTGCCGTACTTCCATGCATATAGCGGCTGTAAGCCTCAGGCGCAAGCGATGGCGCACCCGCAATCACAAGCTGATGGTTGGGAAAACGCTGCTCCATGCGCAGCATCACAGGCAGGTTGTGCTGCAACTCCTGCCCCCTACTGCCCGCCAGCAGGGCTATTATGGGCTTGTCGGAAAGGTTGTTGCGCTGCAAAAATTCCGTGCGCGAACCTTGCTGCCCCGACTGCGCAATGGCATCGATGGTGGGGTTGCCCTCGTAGATGGGCGCAATGCCGTGCTGCTCGAAAAATTCGCGCTCGAACGGGAAGATGATGAACAACTGGTCCACATCGCGGCGGATTTTGCGCACCCTGCGGGTGTTCCACGCCCACACCTTGGGGGCAATGTAGTAGAACGTGCGTATGCCCGTCCTGTGGGCCTGCTTGGCTATGCGCAGGTTGAACCCCGAATAATCGACCAAGATTAACACATCAGGGGCGAAGTCGGCGATGTCGGCCAGGCACATACGCGCCCGCTTGGTAATGGTGCGTATGCTCTTGAGCACCTCCCAGAAGCCCATTATGGCCATGTTGCGGTAGTGGGCCACGAGTGTGCCGCCCTGAGCAGCCATTAGGTCGCCGCCTATGTAGCGGAAGTCAGCCTGCGGATCGGCCTGCCTTATGCCGCTCATGAGGTTGGAGGCGTGCAGGTCGCCCGATGCTTCGCCTGCTATGAGGTAGTATTTCACTTGCTAATGGTTGTTTGGTGGTGTTGGGACTGCAAATATTTGGCCAATGCTGTGGTTTTTAAAAACAAAATTTTACAATAAAAACCAATATCGACAGCGCAATGGTAGCACCGAGCGTTCCCTGTGCCGCCTTGAGCCAGTTGGTCCATATAAAAATAAAAAACACAAGCAAATTTGGGACTAAGCATAGCGATAGCACCGAGGCCAACGAGCCACGCAGTTTCGCCACTTTTATAAATGTGGTAAGCGCAATATCGGGGTGAATGTAGAGCCACTGCCCAATTAGCACAAGCAGCGGAAATAAAAATCCGCTCAAATATCCTACCAATTGGATATTATAGCAACTTGTAGGTTTACCTAACTGTACCATAAAAATTAGTTTACCTCCAATATTTTTATTGCATCAATGGCCGTATGCATGGTGAGGTCGGCCTGGAGCGGCACCACGGTGATGTAGCCCTGCGATAGCAAGTACTCGTCGGTGTCGGGGGCGTTGGGTTCGAGGTTCTCGAACCTGCCGCCAAGCCAAAGCTCCGTGCGGCCATCGGCTCCGGTGCGCACGTCGAACTCCTCGTGCCACAGGCCGTTGCACTGCCGCGCCACGCGCACTCCGCGCACCTGCTCGAGCGGCAGGTTGGGCAGGTTCACGTTTAGGCAACTGCCCAGGGGGAGGCCATGCTCCAGCACGTGCCGTATGATGGCGGGAGCATAGCGCAGAGCCGCACTGAAATCGGGGTGCGGGCTGTAGTCGAGGTGCGAAAAACCGATGCTGGGCATGTTGTACATGCAGCCCTCCATGGCCGCGCCGATGGTGCCGCTGTAGAGCGCGCTCACCGACGAGTTAGAACCATGGTTGATGCCCGACACCACGAGGTCGGGCTGGCGGAGCTTGAGGTGGTTCATGGCCACCTTGATGCAGTCGACCGGGGTGCCATCGACCGAATAGACCTCGTAGCCTAGCTCCGACTGTCGATGCTGCACGTGCAATGCCCGCGCCGAGGTGATGGCGTGCGACATGCCCGACTGGGCTGTTTCGGGGGCCACCACCACCACATCGCCCAGCGGGCGCACCATTTGCGTTAGAACGGCTATGCCCTCGGAGGAGTAGCCGTCGTCGTTGGTTACGAGTATCAGCTTGCGGTTGCTCATGTT
>JAFWUG010000126.1 GCA_017524185.1 Bacteroidales bacterium | reverse complement strand
TTAGCATGGAGAGCCAGGAGAAAAGCCAACAGGAGCGCGCATCGCTGCTGAGGGTGGGCGATTCGTTTAAGAAGATTATCATAACCAGCGGCGAGGGCATTGTGCACCGCGATAGCCATGGTATTGTAACCATAAGTCTTGTCGATTTTCTGTTGACATCCAATGCTTTAGAACTGTAATGCTCAATTTCTATTCGATTTTAGTGTAATGAATGACACTTGAATCGAATATGTTTGGAGACAGTTGCCTGCTGCGCGGATGCCATTTAGGTACGATACGTTGCTTCCCCAACCTGAGTGTTAAATTGCTCTCGATATGGCATAAAATATTGGTATATAAGTATATAGGTGAAATATTTCTTTTCTTTTACCCCAAAAGCTCCCAAAACTCACTATTCATAGGGGCTACAGCGCGTAACTGAACTTATATGTGCCTTGTATAAAATCCTCAGCCACCACCCTCCCGAAGAAAAAATGCAGGGGATGCAAAAAATTTTCGCATCTGTAAATTGCTGGTTTTCAGCACATTGTGTGGGGGGGGGGGTAACAGTTTTTAACACTCCAAAAATTTGGAACTAAGCTTTTCGTGCTTTATATTTGCCGCCGGTAAACGTTACCACCCAGGGCCAACGCCTTCATGCCGACGGGGATGTTCCTCTATGGCGTTGGACACCTGGAGCGGGGCAGCATAGAGAGGAATGCTCGCCCTGCCCTTCGGGGGGAGGCCGGCCTCCGCGCAACACCGAGGGGCACTAGCAAACTGGCCGGGGCTGGGCCAGCACCAACCACCCCACCCGCCACCCAAGCCGCAGCGCTGGCCAAAGCAGCGGCAAGGGGGCAAAGGCGCAGCAGCGGCTGCCACGCGTGGACCCTCACCAAGTCCATAGCAGCAGCTGCGCGGGGGATAGGGCATCTCGTTTCCCGTGCGCCGCAAGGGAGAGCGTAGCACCAAGGTGCGCTGGTGAGCACCAGCGGTACTACGCGCCCACGAGTGCTGTGCGCAAGCCCAGCCGATGCCAAAACAACTTGAAGTTCAATTTTTTAAATTCTTCTTACAATGAAGACGAAACTTTTAAATCAGATAAATTTCAACGCCATCGAGCCCATGAGCGACAAACAGATGGTGGAGCTGAATGGCGGTGGACTAAAGGAAGTTATTGGCAAAATTTTACATCCAGGCGACGGTGATGGAATTTGTATTGCTAATAATTGCGATTGCACTAATCCTAAATGCTCCTAAATGACGATGGCTATGAAAGTAAGATTGTTGAACCATATTGATTTCAACGCCATTGTTCCCATGGGCGATAAGCAAATGGTTGAACTTACTGGTGGAGGATCCAAAGCAAAAGTAATACGAGCTATTATTAATATTATTGCCAATGACAGTAACTGTATCTGTATAGCCAATAATTGTGACTGTAAACGTAATCAGTAGTTCTATAGTACCTATGAAAGCGAAATTGCTAAAACAGATTGATTTTTCGTCTGTTAAATGTTTAAGCGACAAGCAATTGTTGGATTTGAGAGGTGGAGGAACTCCTGCTTTAAGGCAGGGGTTAGTAAACCTGATTTACGACTGGATAAATGAACATGTACACATAGGCAACAATTGCAAATGCTCGTAATTATGCTTATAGCATAGCAGTAACTAAGCAGACTGTTCCAAATGGCCTGCTGTGATGTGGGTTCATTTGGAACGGTTTCTTTTTAAATAAACACAACAATGAAGAAAGTTTTTTTTATCGCCGCCATTATGTGCGCACTTTTCGCAAAAGCCAATGCTCAAAACGAGAGCACAAAGTATTTCTACATGGGGTATCTATATACCACTGCTGAAAACAATCAACATGAGTTCTACCCCTACCTAACCGTTCTGCTATCCAAGGAGGCTGAGCCTGATAAGGTGATTGTAGCCACAATGAGCGACCCACGGGGCGAATTTAGTTTCAGGGGTGTGCCTATCGATTGTGAGCAAACCTACCTGTTCACCGTGCTGATGCCCAATGGTACTAAGCGTGTTTTTAGATGTAAAGGAGGAAAGGTGAGTTGGCCGAGCGGTAATCTTAACACCAATATCTGTCTCGATGGTGGATATATTCCCTCAAATTATTATATCAACTCGTTGAGTGTAAAGGATTTTGAAGGTGTAAAGAAGAGAAATTTTATTGCTCATATATTGCAGCAATGCAATGTCGAGGCCGAAGATGGCAGCTATTATCGCAAGAGCGATGATGCAACAATGATGCTGTTTGTCGAGAGAACTCTACCAGCCGATATGTCAAAAAAGATTTTGGGATTGTTGGATTCAGAACTTGTTACATCGGTAAACCTCATTGAACTGTCGCAGCCTAACGATTATTTTGGCGGCGCATTGAATTTTAATGTTGTGCAGGATCTTCAGAAGAGTCTAAATTTACAGAGAGCCTACGTGGGAAGTCCGTTGCCGGAAGTAAAATAGTTTGCTTCTTCTCTAAATTTAGGTCATGCCTATAGAGGTTATACAAAGTCTATAGGTTGGTATTTTTTGTTTTTAATTAACGACAAACACAATGAAACGTAAACTTTTGAACGAGATAGATTTCAGGGCCATTGAGCCTATGGATGACAAGCAAATGGTAGAGATTGGTGGAGGTGGATTAAAGGAGCTTTTGGAGGAGATTATTGACATAATCCTTAATGGAGGAAGTTGTTCTTTTCCTGGCCCAGATCACAATTGGAATTGTCGTTGTGATTATTAAAATCTGATTGCATACCAATGAAAACCTCATACTACTGCATCCCCGTGGATGTGGGCAGCGGAGTGTTGCTTTTCAACTCGCTCACCCGCGCTTTTATGATGCTTGCATCGCCACGTTTTGCTGAGATCTACGCAAACGATGAGTTTGTACAGGATGTGCTTACCGACGATGAGCGCACCATGCTCACCAAAAACGGCTTTTTGGTTGACGATGCCTCCGATGAACGCGCCATGTTTATCAGCGCACGCCAGCAGGCTCGCCTCAATAAGCGCAGCTACGAGCTGATCGTTAATCCCACGCTCGATTGCAACCTGCGCTGCTGGTATTGCTATGAAAATCACCATGTTGGTTCGCGCATTCAGCCCGAATGATAGAGCGAATAAAAAAGCACATCGAGTGGCAGTGGAAGATGGACAAGTTCGAGACGCTCAACCTTGCATTCTTCGGCGGCGAGCCGCTGTTGGCCACCAATCAGGTGCTGGAGCTAATTGCTTTTGCCAAGGACTTTTGCAAGCAGAACGATGTGAAACTGCGTGTGGGCTTCACCACCAACGGCACCGTTGTGGGCGAGCGCATAGTCGATGCGCTGCGCGAGGTGGATTGCTCGTTCCAGATTACGCTCGATGGCCATCGCGAGAAGCACAACACCGTGCGCAAGCTCAAGACCAACGGCAACGGTACTTTTGATGTTATCACGGCTAATATCTCCAATTTGGTGAGCACGCTGCCGCAGGCGCATGTAACGCTGCGCATAAACTATGATGCTCAAACGCTGGAAGAGCCTGAGCAGCTGCTGCAATTTATTGGGCAGTTCAAGGGCAAGAATCTGCACGTGGCGTTGCATCGTGTGTGGCAGGTGGATGCCGAGAGCATTGATCGTGAGGCGTTGTTCGATTTTGTGGTGAAAATCAAAAACCTTGGCACTGTGGCCACGCTGCAGGGCTTCCCGCTGGGTGCTTACACCTGCTACGCCGATAAGCTCAATGCCTGCGTGATTAACTACAACGGCGATGTGTATAAATGCACAGCCCGCGATTTTAAGCAGGAGAGCCGTTGCGGTAGGCTCGACGAGAGCGGCCTTATTGTATGGGACAACAGCCGTTTGCAGGCGCATTGCTTTAGCCCTGTGCCAGCGCGCTGCGCCGAGTGCAAGTTGTTTCCGCAATGCTCGAGCCTGTGCAGCCAAAGCACAATCGACAGCAACGGCAATCCGCAGGGTTGCGCCTTGGACCAGCAAGCCTCCGTTGATGAGTACGTGCTGATGAACTACTACCTAACGCAAACAATCCAGTAGAATGCAGTTAGAATATACAATGCACAATGTAGAGCCGCGATTTATCGCGGCTAACGAAAGCAAGGGGGCATGCCCCCTTGTCAGAAAATGAGAATGTATGGACGTAACGATAATGACTAATTGACGATTGTACGGACGCGATTTATCGCGTCCAATGTAGGGACACACCGCGTGTGTCCTCCTAAATCTACAACGAACGCAAATAAATTTTTCGCATCAAACGCTGCATTCCTCTCCCCCCTCTCCACAGTGGAGAGGGGGTCAGGGGTGAGGTCAAAAAACAAACAAATCAATGTATAAACACCTATCAATCATCTGCTTGGCACTGCTATGTGCCTTTCCCATCTCGGCCCAAGTGCGCATAAAGGGCATGGTTATCGATGCGCAAACCAACGAGGGCATTCCATTCGCCACCGTGGTGCTGCGCAGCCAGCGCGACACCACGCAGGTGTCGGCCACCATCACCGACCTCAACGGCGGCTACATGTTCGAGTACATGAAGCCCGGACCGCATACGCTCGAAATCAGCTGCTTGGGCTACGTGCCGCTGCAAAAGCGTAAGCGCGTGGGCATGCCCTCGGTGGGGCATGTTTTAGAGTGGAGCGACACGCTGCAGGTGGATGCCAAGCAGATTGAGGAGGTGCGGATCACAGGTGCTAAGCCCCAAACGGCCGACCGCAAGGTATATACCTTTAGCGCCGTGGAGGTGAAGCAGGCCCAGCACGGCCACGACCTGCTGAAAAACTTGCCCATGCTCGAAACCGATATGGTCAATGGCACTCTGCGCGGCGTGGGCGGCAAGTCGGTGTTGCTGCTGCTCAACGGCGTGGCGGCCACCGAGAACGAGGTGCGCGCCATTCCTCCCCACAAAATCAAGCGCACCGAGGTGTACGACATCCCGCCCGCCCGCTACAGCGGTGTCGATTATGTTATAAATATCGTTACAAGCGAACTATCCACGGGCATTTCGGGCGGTTTTAATTTGCAACATGCATTCACCACTGGCTTTATCAACGATAATGCATTTTTGAGCGTTGTTAGCGGCAAACATAAAATCACAGCCGAGTACTACCTGAACCTGCGCAACTACAACGATTGCCGCACTCAAACCACCTACGATTATTTGCTCAACGGCATTGAGCATAACCTAAATTATAACAACAAAGAGCATTTTGGCTACACCGACCACACGCCTAAGCTCAAATACGCCTACGGCAACCTCGACAAGCAGATTTTTGAATTTACGTTGCGCCCCAACATTTCCACGCGTTTTAGCCACGAAAATGGCACAGGAACTTACTCCAATAGCACTTCTTACACCGAGGCTCTGAACACCAAGAACAGCGACGATTCCCGCACTATTGCTCCTTCGGTAGATTTATACTATTGGCGCAAGTTCACCGACAGCGACGAATTTTCGGCCAACGTTGCGGGTACGTATTTCGACACCCGCCGCAGCACACAAAGCCATGAGATGGTGGGCGATACGATGCCCATATTCTACGACACGCTGAGCCTACACAACAACAAATCGTCGGTTATTGGCGAGTTGGTTTACACGCGCAACATGGGCACCATGCAGTTCAATGTGGGCTATCGCGCCGAGTATGCTCTGCTCAATTCCAACTATCACAACGGCTTTGGCCACACCAACTATCGCAGCGACCACGTGCAGCAGTATGGCTACGCCGAGGCCACTGGCATGATGGGTCATTTTCTTTATCGCATAAGCTTGGGTATGAAGCATTTCTACACCAAATCCATCTACGACCGCTACAGCAAGCCCATGTTCACCCCCATGTTTTTGTTGGGATATACAAAAGGCGGCCACACCGTGCGCTTTGTTTATACAATTGCTCCCGATGTACCCAGCATCAACGATTTGAGCAGCAATGCGTCGTATCTTTCTCGCCATATCATCGAACGTGGTAACCCGCTGCTGCGCAACAGTATAAACCATGCGTTTGCGCTGGTTTATTCAATTTCAAATCCATATTTGGAACTCTCGGCTGCTCCAATCGGAGCGTTTGGAAAAAATACGCATATAATTTATTTTGACGTAGTGGACAACCATTATGAAAAATTGCGCTCAAATGCTGATTATGATTGGGGTATAGGTGCTATACTTAATGTAGATATAAAACCTTTCGGAAATAATGTTTTGCATCTGCGTGGCATGTTTACGCCTGTTTATGATGAAATGCAATCCGAAAAAGTGTCGTTCGCGCATCTTTCGTTATCAAACAACATGAGCATTGTTTTGAATATCAAAGATTTTACGTTGCAAGGTCAGTTGGCTATTCCCGTTTATGAAATAAAAGATGGTATGAAAAAGCTCACCGAGCAGTTTTCGGCAGTCAGTTTGGCATATAAGCTTAAAAACTGGCGTTTTACGGCGGGAATGCTATGGTTTGGTACGCCCAGCCACTATCGCACCGAAACGCTCGATGGCTCTGCCGTGCGCTACACCCACGACCGTTCCATCTACAACAACAAAAACATGTTCACCTTCGGGGTGTCGTACCACTTTGGCAAGGGCAGCGATTGGGACTACCAGCGCAAGCTGCAAAACGAGGACACCACCGCGCCAAGCAACTAAAGCTCCCTTTGCATGAAACTCATTCACCAGCTCGATGGCATGGACTGTGGCGCAGCCTCGCTGGCCATGATTGTGGCGCACTACGGTGGCACGCCCAACATGGACCAAATACGCGAACTGTGCCAGCTCAACAAGCTGGGCGTGTCGTTGTTGGCCATAAGCCGCAGCGCCGAGCAGCTGGGCTTCAAAACCGTGGGTGGGCGCATCACGGCGGAAAATCTGGTTACGCAGCACGTGCTGCCCTGCATCCTGCACTGGGATCAGGAGCATTTTGTGGTGCTGCACCGTGTGAAACGGCGGCGCAACGGCGAGCATACATTCTATGTGGCCGACCCCGGCAAGGGCAAACTGGCCTACAGTGCCGATGAGTTCTACCAGCATTGGGTGTGCGGCCAAAGCTACGGGCGCGATGTGGGCATTGCCCTGCTGCTGGAGCCGCAGTCGGCTTTTTTTGAGACCAAGGGGCAGAACCATCGCCCAAAAACCCGCCAAAAAGCTGCCTTCCTATGGGGCTACATGCGCCGTTACAAGCGTTTTTGGGCGCAGCTGCTGCTGGGTTTGCTGGCCGGCACAGGCGTGCAGCTGCTGTTTCCGTTCTTCACCCAGGCCATTGTGGATGTGGGCGTTGGCAGCCGCGACATTGGCTTTGTGTGGCTGGTGCTGCTGGCGCAAGCCATGTTGCTGGTGAGCCGCACGGCCATTGAGTTTATCCGCTCAAAAATACTGCTGCATATCTCCACGCGCATCAACATTTCGCTCATCTCAAATTTCTTTATCAAGCTAATGCGCCTGCCCATGCGCTTTTTCGACACAAAATTGATGGGCGATTTGCTGCAGCGCATCGAGGATCATCGTCGTGTGGAGAACTTCTTAACAGCCAATAGCTTAACGCTAATATTCTCTTTGTTTTCGTTTTTGATTTTC
>JAFWUG010000125.1 GCA_017524185.1 Bacteroidales bacterium | reverse complement strand
GCCTACCCCCTGACGCAGCTGGCCGTGGGCATCACTGGCTCCATTGGCTGCCTGCTCGCCCAGCGCATCAACGCTTTGGCCCAACAGCATGGCTTCGCCATTGCACGCTACGTGCAACGCCCCATCGACGCGCTGGAGGTGTACCACCGTAACGCAATGTAAACACCTATACCACAACGCATTAGCAGCATGTTCCGCTACCTCGACATCAGCTCGTACTTCCACAAGGTAGAATTCACCTTCCGCTCGCTGCGCAACCGTCACTTCAAGCTATTCTTTTGTGGGCAGGCGGTATCGCTCATAGGCACCTACATGCAAAACCTAGCCCTGGGCTGGTTGGTATTCCGCCTATCGGGCTCAGCCCTATTACTCGGCGTGGTAGGCTTTGCGGGGCAAATTCCATCGCTATTCCTAACCCCCTTCGCAGGCGTATTCGCCGACCGCCTCAACCGCCGCAAGGTGTTCATCGCCACGCAAAGCCTATCGATGTGCATGTCGTTTGCGCTGGCCGCGCTCTATCTGTCGGGGCACATTGCGGTGTGGCACATTGTGGCCATCTCGGTGGTGAACGGCATCTCACTGGCGTTCGACACTCCTTTCCGCCACGCCTTTCTGTTCGAGATGGTGGGCGAGCGCGAGCTGCTGCAGAACGCCATCGCGCTAAACTCCACCCTAATAAATTCGGCGCGATTCATAGGTCCCACGGTGGGCGGCGTGCTGGTGGCCCTGGTGGGTGAAGGTTGGTGCTTTCTAATCAACGGCTTCAGCTTCATGGCCGTGATAGGCTCGCTGCTCATCATGCATGTTCAGCCCATGAATGCCAACCACCAACGAAAACCCATCGTACGCGAGCTGATCGAAGGCCTGCAATATGCCTATCGCCAACCCGCCATACGCCACCTACTGATGCTGGTAGTGGGTATAGGCTTTCTGGGAATGCCGTTCCAGAACTTCATGCCCGTATTCGCCAAAGATGTGCTCGGCGGCGACTCACAAACGCTGGGCATACTAACTGGTGCACTGGGCGTAGGCTCGCTCATAGCTGCATTCTACTTAGCCTCGCGCTCATCAGTAAAACAAGTTCCTAATATTGTATTAGTTACATCGCTCATTTTTGGCGTGGGGCTAACGCTATTCTCTCTATCCTCGGTGCTACCGTTATCGCTGGGGCTTATATTTTTTACAGGACTAGGCATGACGGCGCAATTCGCCGCTACCAACACCCTGCTACAGCATATTGTTGATGACGACATGCGTGGGCGCATCGTATCGCTCTACGGCATGTCGTTCATGGGCATCACTCCATTGGGTAGCCTGCTGCTGGGAGCCATTACCCCCCATGCTGGCGTTCAACTCACCTTCACCGTGGTTGGCGTGCTATGCCTAATCACCACGCTGCTATTCTGGCGCAAACTATCCATAGTGCGACAGGCGGTGGAGGCGATGGAATAGCCATAGCTTATATTCATGGCATATAGTGCCAAAACAATATAAACCACACACACAATTTGATTAAACAGGCACAAAATACTATCTTTATACCCCATTTTATCGCGCAACCAACCGCGAAACTCTGCAACAAACCATGGACATCAACCAAGCCAAAACGCGCATAGCTGAACTGCGCAAAACGCTCAACCATCACAACCACCTCTACTACGTGGAGGCCGCACCAATAATAGGCGACTACGAATTCGACCAGCTCATGCGCGAACTGGCAACCCTCGAAGCGCAATTTCCCGAACTCGACGACCCCAACTCACCCACCCGCCGCGTGGGCAGCGACCGCACAAGCAGCTTTGCGCAAATACGACATCAACACCCCATGCTATCGCTGGCCAACGCCTATAGCCCCGAAGAGTTGATGGAGTTTGACACCCGCGCACGACGCGCCCTCGGCACCGAAACTCCCCGCTACATCTGCGAACTCAAATACGACGGCGTGGCCATTGCCCTCACCTACCGCCACGGCCAACTAATGCAAGCCGTTACTCGCGGCGACGGCATCAACGGCGACGACGTTACGGCCAACGTGCGCACCATACGCACCATCCCCCTAACCCTCCACGGCAACTACCCCGACGAATTTGAAATACGCGGCGAAATTATTATGCCCCACAGCGTTTTTGCCGAACTCAACGCACAGCGCGAAGAGGCGGGAGAAACACCATTTGCAAACCCACGCAACGCCACGGCTGGCACAATAAAACTGCTCAACTCGGCCGAGGTTGCACGCCGCCGCCTCGACTGCTTCCTATACTATCTGCCTGGCGACTACCTACCCCAGCGTACCCACTACGAACGCTGCATGGAAGCAAAAAACTGGGGATTCAAAATATCCGAACAGATAACCCCCTGCAACACCATGGCCGAAGTGCTACAATTCATAGACCACTGGGAGGCCGCCCGCCGAGAACTACCCTACGACACCGACGGCGTGGTTATTAAAATCGACAACCTCGACCACCAGCAATCCCTTGGCCTAACGGCCAAAACTCCACGCTGGGCTGTAGCCTACAAATATAAACCCGAACGCGTTTGCACCCCATTGCTATCGGTCGATTTTCAGGTAGGACGCACCGGAGCAATCACCCCAGTAGCCAACCTACAGCCCATTAAATTGGCTGGAACCACAGTGAAACGCGCCTCGCTCCACAACGCCGACCAAATAGATCTACTCGACATCAGAATTGGCGATTGGGTTTATGTTGAAAAGGGCGGCGAAATAATTCCCAAAATAGTCGGCATCGAACAGTCGAAACGCTCCCTGTTCAGCGAACCGCTAATATTTCCAACCCTCTGCCCCAGCTGCGGCACACCGCTCATAAAACCCGAAGGCGAAGCGCGACACTTCTGCCCCAACGCCGAAGGCTGTCCGCCCCAGCAGATGGGCAAGGTGGAGCATTTCATCAGCCGTAGAGCCCTCAACATCGATGGACTTGGGCAAGAAACCGTTGCATTGCTATTCTCCAGCGGTTTAATCACCAACGCCGCCGACCTCTACAAACTCACCGTTCCCAAACTGGCCAAACTCGAACGCTTTGCCGCAAAATCGGCGCACAACGCTGTAGCCAGCATCGAAGCCTCAAAACAGATTCCATTCGCACGCGTGCTCTACGGCATAGGCATACGTTATGTGGGCGAAACCACCGCCCGCAGCCTGGCCGAACACTTTGGCTGCATCGAAGCCCTGGCCAAGGCAAGCGTAGAAGAACTCACACAAGTGCCAGATGTAGGCGAACGCATTGCACAAAGCATAGTGCAATACTTTACCCACCCCAACAACATAGCACTGGTGGAAGCCCTCACACAGGCAGGCCTGCAAATGGCACAAACCGAAGCCGACAAGCCCACCACCCTCTCCAACGCCTTGGATGGACTGTCGGTGGTTATCTCTGGCTCGTTCAGCCGCATCTCGCGCGACGACCTCAAAAAACTCATCGCCCAGCATGGCGGACGTAACGTGAGCGGAATATCGGCCAGCACCTCCATGCTGGTGGCAGGCGATAAAATTGGCCCCGCAAAACTCCAAAAAGCCACACAACTTGGCATCAAAATTGTAAGCGAAGACGAGTTCTTTAGTCTTATAGAATCGGCTGCGCAACCACAGGAATGAGCAAAACAAGCACTTTTAACTCAACACGCTTTTTTTATTTGGCCAATACACACAAAAACAGTATCTTTGCCCGTTTTTAGAACACACGTATTCGCATCACCGAACACAAGCCAATGCGCTACAACATAAGCAATTACATCAAAAACTGGTCGCTAATCATAACAGCTATCGCCCTAGCGATGGCTCTTGACTCATGCAGCAGTTTCGACAAAATAATGAAGAGCAAGGACTACGAGTATAAATACCAAATGGCTCTAAAATACTACGAAGCCCGCGACCATGCTCGCTACCTATCGCTCTTTGAGAGTATACAGCACGTCTATCGCAGCACCATGCGCGCCGACACTGTAGACTTCTACATCTGCGAGGGCAACTACTACCAGGGCGACTACCTGCTAGCTGCCCACTACTACGACCGTTTCCGCAAAACATACACCCGCAGCTCATTCACCGACAAGGCCGAGTATATGTATGCCTACTGCTACTACAAATCGTCGCCCCGCGCCGAACTCGACCAAAGCAACACCATGGCTGCCCTAACCGCTTTCGCCGAATATCTGTCTAAATATCCGCAAACACCACATAAAGCCGAAATTCGCAAATATGTGCAGGAATTGAACGACAAGTTGATGGAGAAATCATACCTTAGCTCAAAGCTCTACTACAACATGGGCAACTACAAATCGGCACTGGTGGCACTGCGCAACAGCATCAACAAATACCCCAACAGCAAATACCGCGAAGAGCAGATGTACCTCCTGCTACGCTCGGCGCACCAGTTGGCCGAACACAGCGTACGCTCAAAAAAACGCGAACGCCTGCAAAACACCATCGACGAGTACTACAACTTCGCCAGTGAGTATCCCAACTCAAAATACTCCAACTCGGCCAAAAACATCTACGAAAGCGCAAGCAAAGCCCTGAGTAAATATAACGACTAAATATCACGCCACATGGACGTTAAAAAAATCAATGCCGCGAGTTCAACAATTACCCGCGACCTGAACAAACTCGACAAAGACACCGAGAACATCTACGAAACGGTGAACATCATCGCCAAACGAGCCAACCAGGTTGGTGCCGAAATCAAACAAGATTTGAACCGTAAACTCGAAGAGTTCGCCTTCTACACCGACAACCTCGAAGAGGTGTTCGAGAACCGCGAGCAGATTGACATTTCTAAATTCTACGAGAAACTCCCCAAACCCACCCTGATTGCTACTCAGGAGTTTATCGACGGCAAACTGCGCTACACCGAAAAACCAGCCGAAACCACAGGCGAATAGCCCCATGCAGCTAGCAGGCAAACATATTGTGCTGGGCATTACGGGAAGCATTGCTGCCTACAAAGCCGCTCACCTTGTGCGCCTTCTAAAAAAAGAAGGAGCAGAGGTACGTGTGCTTATGACCCCGCTGGCCAAGCAATTCATAACGCCGCTAACCATGGCCACCCTTTCGGGAAACCCCATTCTGGTAGAATTTTTCGACCCCGAAAATGGCCAGTGGAACAGCCACGTAAGCCTCGGTCTGTGGTCCGACCTGCTGCTTATTGCCCCCGCCACGGCCAACACCATTGGCAAAATGGCCAACGGAATAGCCGACAACCTGCTGCTAACCACATATCTATCGGCCAAATGTCCAACCATGGTGGCTCCCGCCATGGATTTAGACATGTTCAAGCACCCAGCCAACCAGCAAAACATGCAAACGCTGGTTAGCCGGGGCAACATTATGCTTGATGCCCCCGCAGGCGAATTGGCTAGCGGACTATCGGGCAAAGGCCGCATGCTCGACCCCGAAGAAATTGTGCAACACGTTGTTGCACTGCTTGCTCCCTCCGCACAGCCACTACACGGCCTTACCGCGCTGGTTACTTCAGGACCAACACACGAACCAATAGACCCAGTGCGATTCATAGGAAACCACTCCAGCGGAAAAATGGGCGCAGCTTTGGCCAACGAACTGGCCAATCAGGGCGCACGGGTGATATTCGTTAGCGGCCCAGCCAAGGTGATGCCGCCCCCCCACCCCAACATCGAACTGGTGAAAGTGCAAACCGCCGAGCAGATGCACCAAGCAGCCACATCGCGATTCGGCGAGGCACAAATAGCCGTGCTAGCCGCTGCCGTAGCCGATTTTACCCCCGAAAATCCTGCTAAACAGAAGATTAAACGCGAGGGACAACAGCTGCAAATCAGCCTAAAACCCACCACCGACATAGCAGCCGCGCTGGGCGCACAGAAACGCCCTAATCAACTGCTTGTGGGCTTCGCCCTTGAAACCCAAAACGAAGAGCAAAACGCATTGGGCAAACTGTCGCGAAAGAATTTGGATCTCATAGTCCTAAACTCAATGAACGACGCTGGTGCAGGCTTCGGCCACGACACCAATAAAATAGCCATCATAGCAAAAGATGGCAGTAAAACCAATTTCGATCTAAAATCAAAAGCCGCTGTGGCTCACGACATTGTGTCGGCCATAGCAAAACATCTGCCCAAGCCATGACCCGCAAAATCATAGCAACGCTCATCACCATAGCACTGATGGCGCACTGCGCCTCGGCTCAGGAGTTGCGATGCAACGTGCAGGTGAACGCCCAAAAAATTCAGGGGTCGAATCGAACCCTATACCAAACGCTGCAAAGTGCTGTGTATGAGTTCATGAACAACACCAACTGGACCAACCACACCTACACCTTCGACGAGCGCATTGAGTGCAACATACTGCTCACCCTTAACGAACAGATTGGCTCCGACGAATACAAAGGGACGCTCCAAGTGCAAGCCCGCCGCCCCGTTTTCAACTCATCGTACAACACCACAACGCTCAACTTCATCGACGAGCAACTCCATTTCAAATACATTGAACACGACAAGCTGGAGTTTTCCGAAACAACCCACCTGAGCAACCTCACCTCAATGCTGGCGTTCTACGCCTACATCATCTTGGGCATCGACTACGACACATTCTCAAACCTGGGCGGTACACCATATTTCCAGAAAGCCGAACGCATTGTGAGCAACTCCCAAAACACAGTGATGAAGGGCTGGAAAGCCTACGAGGGCAAGCCCCGCAACAACCGCTACTGGCTGGTGAACGACATGCTCAACAGCAAATACCGCCCTCTTCGCGAAGCCCTATACCAATACCATCGACAGGGGCTAGACCTGATGAGCGAAAAAGCCACCGATGGCCGAAGCGCAATAGCCGAAAGCCTAACGCTAGTACAAAAGGTTTACCGCTCAAAGCCCGACATGTATATGTTTCCGCTGCAACTTTTCTTCGATGCCAAACACGATGAGCTGGTTAACATATTCAGCGAATCGCTGTCGGCCGAAAAAGCAAAAGTGGTGAACCTGCTCACCGAAGTAGATAACGCCCGCACTACAACCTACAAGGGCATCCTGGAGCGCCAATAATATATGCTCAAAACGCTACGAATACAGAACTACGCGCTGATTGACCAACTAGAAATAGACTTTCAGCCTGGCCTGAACACCATTACAGGCGAAACTGGTGCTGGCAAATCCATACTGCTGGGCGCGCTCGCCATGCTACTCGGCCAACGCGCCGACACCGCAGTGCTTAAAGACAAAGAGCGCAGCTGCGTGGTTGAAGCCGACTTCGACATCGCAAACTACAATCTACACGAATTTTTTGAGCGTAACGACATTGACTACGAGCAAATTACGACCATAAGGCGCATGATTAACACCTCGGGCAAATCGCGTGCCTTTATCAACGAAACTCCTGTAAATCTTAGCACACTCAAAGAGCTGGGCGACAATATTATAGACATACACTCCCAGCATCAGAATCTGCTGCTTGGCAACTCACAATTCCAGCTCAAGGTGCTCGATGCCATGGCCAACACTAAGGCGCAACTAACTGCCTACGAGCCTGTTTACCAACAATTGCGTAAAGCGCAAACAGCCCTGCAAAACGCTGAGGCCGAAATACAGAACGCCAGTGCCGACCTCGACTATGCCCAACATCAGCTCTCTGAACTACAGGCTGCGGCCATTCGCCCTGGCGAACTAGAAGAACTCGAAGAGCTGCAAACACAGCTCACCCATGCAGGCGAAATCAAAAACGCCATGCAACACTGCTCCAGCACCCTGAATCAGGAGCAAGCATCGGTGATTGCCAACATCAAGGACATACAAGCACAGCTTCGGCGCTGCGCCGAATATCTACCCGAAGCAGCCAGCATAGCGCAGCGGCTCGAATCGTGCCGCATCGAACTCAAAGATATAGCCAACGAAGCCGACCGCATATTCAGCCGGATAGACATGGACGAAGACGCGCTGCAACGCACATCCGAGCGCATCGACCTGCTATACTCGCTACTACAGAAGCACCGCGTACAATCGCTACAAGAACTGATTGCGCTTCGCGATTCACTGCAACAACGCGTGGAACACCTACAGCATCTCGATTTCGACATCGAGCAGCAGCGTAAGCAGGTGGCAAAACTCACCACACAAGCCCAGCAACTGGCCTCCGACCTCAGCAACCTCCGACGCGCTACCATACCATCGTTAGAAAAACAGGTTACAGCACTTCTTGAGCAATTAGGCATACGCTACGCGACATTTAGCGTACAGCTGTCGCCCCTACAATCACTCGGAGTCCACGGCACCGACCAGGTTACATTCCTATTCTCGGCCAACAAGCAAATAGCCCCACAAGAACTGGCCCGCGTGGCCTCGGGCGGCGAACTATCGCGCCTTATGCTCAGCCTAAAATCGATACTCGCCCAAACAAGCGGCTTAGCAACCATCATCTTCGACGAGATTGACACCGGCGTTTCGGGCGATGTTGCCGACAAAATGGGCGGCATAATAGCCGCCATATCGCAACGCCTACAGGTTATCAACATCACCCACCTGCCCCAAATTGCAGCCAAGGGCGACACCCATTTCGCTGTATACAAGGATCACAGCAGCGCCCAAAGCAGCACCCGAATCCGCCCCCTTACGGGCGACGACCGCGTGAAAGCCATTGCGCAAATGCTCAGCGGCGAAACCATCACCGAAGCCGCACTATCAAACGCCCGCGAACTCCTAAAAAAGCAATAGAACCAACACCATAGACGCATTAAATGGCCAAATAATAGCCATTTCAGTAACAAAATGAACGCCGATAAGTATAAGGGATAGTAACTTGCGGCTATGGAGAGCAAAATCTCGCTCATATTCTCGAAAATAGGAACAACCATCAACGAGTTGATGGACTGTTCACATAGCGATTTTATGGGACTCAACAACCAGTTCCAAACAATCGCTTCCGACACCAATCTATTCATACAGCACACCAAAAAACTGCTCGACACATTCCATCAATTGTCGGAACTTGGGCAGAACGAGTTGGCCCAGGCCGCCGAGGCCTCGCCCAAACTCAACCGCTACAAAAACCATAACACCACCGAGCTGAACTGCAGCCTGGCTCAGATAATGGACAAAACCCAGAATCTGAAAATCTACCTAAAAAGCCTAAATCAGGATCTGCTCACGCTACGATTCCTGATTGCCAGCTACCAAATATCGGGAATAGACAACCCCAAGCCCCACATGGCCGATCCCAACATTGAGACCAACCTTGGCCTGCTGGGCGATTTTAAACTCGACACCCACTGCAGCTACAAGCAGGTACACGAGGCCGTGGCCAACACGGTGAACTGCTTGGCCCGCATAAACAGGGTGAATAAACCCATCAAACGCGCCTACAGCCAGTCGGGGCTAAACATAACCCTGATGCAGCAATGCATGATTGATGCCGACGACAAATTCACCCACGTGAACACGCTGCTCGACAGCGCCAAACGCGACATGGCAGGCATCATCACCAACCTACAATACCACGACATCATAGGGCAAAAAATTGCCCACGTGCAGCAAGCACACGAAACCATAACCAGCAACTCCGAGGAGCAACTGGCCGAAGTGAAGAGCATAGCCAACATCCAATCGGCCATACTAATAAAGGCCAATCAGGAATATCAACGCTCCATTGAGAGCATTGCGGCACAGCTCAAAAACATATCGCGCAGCACCACCCACGCCTACTCCATCTGTAACGACATGGTGTCGTGCTACAAACAAACCTTCACTCCCAGCACTATAGCCAGCGCAGAACCCGACACAAACACGCTAACGGAGAACATCCGCGAAGCGCAATCGGCCACCGCCGAAATGCAAACAGCCATTGCCGCTATTGTAGATGCATGCAACACCCGCCCAGCCATCGACAAGCACGCCTTGGCCTACATCAAGCAATGGCTAAACCACGCGGCCTCGCAAGATACCGCCATGGACGCTGTGCTACAGCAAATAGCCACCGTGTTTGGCGAAGTTGAGCGCATGTCGCTACGCCTGAATAACACACTGGCCGACATCGCCATAGACGCAGCCGCACTTGAGATACAGCGCAGCCGCTATGCCGAACAATGCGCCATCACCGATAGCCACAATACCCCCGCCGAGCAGCACATACCGCAATCAATGCAGCAAACGGCCATAGAGCATCGGCAAACCATAGCCCAGCTCCACACCGACAGCGGCGAGCTTCGTCAGCAAATAGCCAACAAAACGAACACCGCCGTTAATAGCATACGCTACTACGATGTGTTTGAGCAGAAAATAACCAGCATCACCAACATGCTCAACGAGGTGTTCCATGAAATAACCAACGGCACTGCCACCCCCGACAAACTGGAGCAAATCAAAGAAATGTACACCATGCAGAGCGAACACGCCATACACGAAAGCGTGGTTGAAGGCTCCGATGCAATAGCCGACGACGATGATACCTTTGGCGATGTAGAACTTTTTTAACCAACCCCATACATGGACGCAGAATACACACTAAAAGCCCAGAAGCACGACCAGGGACAGCAACTCACTCTGAGCGGCAACCTCACGCTGAACAACCTCTCCAACATCAAACAGGATCTACTCCCTTACATTGGCAAAAAGGGCGGTGTGCGAATCGTACTCGATGAGGTTGAAGCCTTCGACCTCGGAATATTCCAGCTGCTACAAGCATTCATATGGGCTCAGAAAACGCACGGTGTAACCACCAGCGTCGATATGCACCTTAACGCCGAACAGCAGAAGCTGGTGAACGACAGCGGCATACAAATCAAAAGCGAATAATCACCATCCCCCACGATAATTTAGATTACTACCATGAGCAAAACCATTCTAATCGTTGATGACTCGGAAAGCATAAGGGAAATCATAAAATTCACCCTGGAAGCCGAGGGCTACAATGTGCTGGTTGGCGTTGATGGCAAGGATGCCCTAAAATTCCTTGATGGGCAAACCATAGACCTCATAATCACCGACCTACACATGCCAGAGATGGATGGCATTGAGTTTATTAAAAATGTCAGGGCCAACGGCAACTACACCCGTATCCCCATACTTTTCCTAACCACCGAATCGCAGGTGGCCAAAAAGATGGAGGCCAAAGAGGCCGGAGCCACGGGGTGGATCATCAAACCCTTTGTTCCCGCCAAACTCATAGCCGCAATCAATAAAGTGATCAGATAATGGACGACTTTAGGACCAAATTCATCGAAGAGGCCACAGAGCTCATCGAAAAGATGGAAGATGCTCTGCTAAAGCTGGAGCAAGCGCCAGACGACGAGAATTTGATTCAACTCGTCTTCAGGGTAATGCACACCCTCAAGGGCAACAGCAGCATGTTCGGGTTCGAGCAGATTGAGAAATTCACCCACAATCTGGAGAACATCTACGACATGGTGCGCAACCAGCAGCTAGAACTCTCGGAAGAAATCATCAACACCACGTTGGCCTGCGTGGATCACCTCAAAAACATGCTCGACGAGAGCAACTACGAGGATTCCGACTTTATGACCACCCACAACGGGCTGATGGCCAAAATTTTATACATCGCCAATCCCGATGCCAACAGCATGAGCAACGCTGGCTCACCCCAGCCCGATGCCGCCGGACAAAACCCCACGAGCAGCGACGAGCAGGCCACCTTCTACATCCTGTTCGACCCCAACGACTCAATCTTTGCCAACGGCACCAACCCGCTCTACCTGCTCGACGAACTGGCCGAACTGGGACAAATAAAAGCATACGCCCACTTCAACCGTCTGCCCGAATTTGAAGCCTACAACACCGACCTGTGCTATACCTACTGGGAGATTTTCCTGAGCACCGACAAGGAGATAGACGAAATCAATGAGGTGTTCATATTCGTGGAGTCAGATTGTAAACTAGATATTCAAAAAATATCCGACGTAAACATACTTCACAACAGCAAGTTCATCGAGGAAATTGAGCACATAATCAGCACCAAAAATGATGTTGGCATAGCCAACGCACTACAATTGGCCAGTCGCAGCACTTCGCAGGTGAAACACGCCAAGGCCGAAGTGGTGAAAAAAGAACGCATAAACACCCGCGATAAAAACGCCTCAAGCATCCGCGTGTCGTCAGACAAACTCGACAGCCTAATGAACTTGGTATCGGAACTAGTTATCACCCAAGCTCGCCTAAGCCTATTCGACAGCCAGCACGACATACATGGCCTCACCCCCATTGTGGAAAGCGTGCAGAAACTTTCGCGTCAACTGCGCGACCTAGCTTTCGGCATTGTGCTCATACCCATAGAGAACCTCATCACCCGTTTCCAACGCTTGGTGCGCGACCTCTCCATGGAGCTCCACAAAGATGTTGAGTTTATTGCCGAAGGCACCGACACCGAACTCGACAAAACCATAATCGACAACCTGGCCGACCCGCTCATGCATATCCTGCGCAACAGCCTCGACCACGGCATAGAAGACACCAACCAGCGCATAGCACGAGGCAAACCCGCCAAGGGTACGGTTAAATTCAAAGCCTACTATAGCGGCGCAAGCGTAATAATCCAAATCTCCGACGACGGCAAGGGCATGGATCCCGATACCATAAGGGAAAAGGCCATACAGAAAGGCATCATCGCACCCGAGCGAAAACTCACCAAAAAGGAGATTTTCGACCTGATATTCCTACCTGGATTCTCAACCGCCACCAAGGTTACCGACATTTCGGGACGTGGCGTAGGCATGGACGTTGTACGCAAAAAAATTGCCAACATCCAGGGCGAGGTGGACGTGGATTCTGAGCTGGGCAAAGGTACAACCATATCAATCAAACTACCGCTCACACTCTCCATCATCGATGGCTTGTTGGTGAATATCAACAAAACATCATACGTGATACCGCTGGCCGCCATCAAGAAGATATACGCCATCGATAAAGACTTGATTTACAAGTCATTCAACAACCTAATCACCCTCGATGGCGAACAAATTCCTTTCTTTAGCCTACGCAAGGAGTTCGACCTGCCGCCCAGCGAGGAGCAACTGGAGCAAATTGTAATGGTGAACTTTGAGGACAACTACGTTGGACTAGTGGTTGATTATGTGGAAGGAGAATACCAAGCCGTGCTAAAACCGCTGGGGCGCCACTACAAGAACAACGACATATTCTCGGGTGCCACCATTCTGGGCAACGGCACAGTGGCACTGGTGATGGACACCAATAAAATAATCAAAATGTTTGCACACATAAACCACTAAATACGGAGGACAGCCAACATGGAACCGTTAACAAGCAATAAATCAAACTCATACCTAACATTCAAGCTCGGCGAGGAACAATATGCCGCCCATGTGGACAAGGTGCTCAACATCCTTGAGATGTCGAAGCTTACCCATGTACCCAAAGCCCCAGAATATATGAAAGGGGTTATGAACCTGCGCGGCGCAGTACTCCCCGTGATTGATGCCCGCATCAAATTTGGCATGGAGCCCACTGAATACACCTCCAACACCTGCATAGTGGTGTTAGATGTGGATATGGATGGCGACTCGGTGCACGTTGGAGCCATTGTAGACTCAGTGCAGGCTGTGATTGAAATAAAAACAGAGCAAATACTCCCCCTGCCCACGTTGGGAAGCCGCTACAAGGCCGAGTATATAATCGGCATGGCCAAACTCGATGAGCGCTTCATCATCATACTGAATATGGACGCCGTGTTCTCTGCCGACGAAATTACCAAGCTCAAGATTGGCGCAGACACCACCCCCATAGCCGATGAGTTAGCTGCCGAGGAAACCTCAGCCGAAACGGCCACTGGCGAGAAAACGGAATAAGCCCAATAACTCCCAAATTCTACCCGCATAAGCATGTCGTACAACAACAGCCAAGAACTATCGGACAGCGAATTTAACCAGCTCAGCTCGTTCATCTACAACGAGAGCGGCATAAAACTGCCCCCTGTTAAACGCGTCATGCTGCAATGCCGCCTCCAGAAAAGGTTGCGCGAGTTGGGTATGGACACCTTTAAGGAGTATTGCGACTATCTGTTCAGCCGTGCAGGGGGCGATGCCGAGATAATCAGCATGCTCGATGTGGTGAGTACCAACAAAACCGACTTTTTCCGAGAACCCACGCATTTCGACTTTATCAGCAACGAGATATTGCCCGAATTTATGCATGGCAAGCCTGGCGGACAGTTCACCGCATGGAGCGCAGGCTGCTCGAGCGGCGAAGAACCATACACATTGGCGTTTGTGCTGAACGAGTTTATGATGGCACACCCCACCTTTAGCTACTCCATATTGGCCACCGATCTCTCCACCCAAATCCTACAGCAGGCCGTAAACGCCATCTACGCAGAAGAGAAAGTGGACGTTGTACCCATGCACCTGCGCCAGAAATATTTGCTCCGGAGCAAAGATCGACAGAAACCCACCGTACGCATAGCCCCACTAATTAGACAGCGCGTTAGTTTTGGACGGCTCAACTTCATGGACAGTTCCTACGCCAGCATACAGGGCAATCTGCAACTGATTATGTGCCGCAACGTGCTTATCTACTTCGACCGCGCCACACAGGAAAAAGTGATAAACAAACTATGTACGCGACTCATGCCCAACGGCTATCTCATTTTGGGTCATTCCGAATCGATTATGAACATGAACCTCCCCCTACAACAGGTGAAACCCACCATATACCGCAAAATATAGCACAACCAACGCATACACACCACGTACACACACATACGCATAACCACCAAAACAAACGGCACAAGCAATGGCAACAAAGATAAGCGACAAAGAACTGCTCACCCTAATCAAAGATAGGCTAAGTGAGGATCTACACTCCCAAAAGGTGATCGACCAGCTGAACGATGAGCTCAAGGAGATGAACAGCAAGCTGGAGGCCTCTGAGGCCATGAAAAGCCACTTTATATCGAACATAGCCAACGAGATTATCAACCCATTCTCATCGGTACTAGGGCTATCAAAAGCCATATTGGCCGTAGATAGGGAGAATTGGAAAAAGGTTATCTCCATGGTTGCTCTCATCCACACCGAGGTTTTTAACCTCGACTTCCAGTTCCGCAACATATTCATGGCCGCCAAACTCGAGGCTGGCGAAGAAAGCCCGTCGGTACTGAACGTCGATATGCACAAGCTGATTGAGAATGTGATTGACTCGTTCAAAATAGAAAGCAAGAAGAAGAAAATCAAGATAAAACACGTTTTTCAGGGCGAGCATAATTTCAAAACCGACCCCGAAAAAATGAAGCTGGTTATATCTAACCTGATGAGCAACGCCATCAAGTTCAGCTTCGAGGAGGGCGATGTGGAGATTATAGCCAACCACGAGGGCAATACGCTCAACATATCCGTTCGCGACTACGGCATAGGGCTATCGGAAAAGAACCGCCTAACCATATTCGACCGCTTCAACCGCGTGGACACGGGAATCAACTCAAACAATCGCGGCCACGGCTTAGGCCTATCAGTAAACAAGGCTATTGTCGACATGCTATCGGGCAGCATCAGCGTTGAGAGCGAACTGGGACAAGGTTCGTGCTTCACCATTAGCATACCCGAGATTGACGTGCCCGAACTGGGCTACGCTCCCAACGCCGACGAAACATTCTTCGACCTGAGCGAAGATGCCGAAATATTCTAACCAATGCACACGATGAATAACCTAGTAATCACCCACTACCTGTTCCCCGCCGAACTATTTGCGGAGGCTCAGCCGCATGTGGTATCGACGGTACTAGGCTCGTGCGTTGCAGTTTGCCTCTACGACACCAAGCTACAGATAGGCGGCATAAACCACTACATGCTTCCGCTATGGAACGGCACAGGATTGGCCAGCCCCAAATACGGTAACATAGCCATAATAAAACTACTCGAACGCATGGAAAAACTGGGCTCCAACAAGGCGAACCTGGTTGCCAAAGTGTTCGGTGGCGGCGATGTGCTTAACAAAACGGGTAGCTCCAGCAGTTTTAGCATAGGCAAACGTAACGCGCAGTTAGCTTTAGACATGCTAGCCGAGCATAAAATTCCCATAATAGCCCAAAGTTTGGGCGGCAATCACGGACGCCAAATACTATTCAACACGCAAACCAACGAGGTGCGCCAAAAATACGTGTAAACACACACCAAAGCTATGCCGCGTAAAATCAAGGTGCTCATTGTGGACGATTCGGCGCTGGTACGCCAGACGCTCACCGATGTCATATCGTCAGATCCAGCGCTGGAAGTGCTGGGCGTGGCCTCGGATCCCTATGTGGCCGTGCGTAAGATTGCCGAAGAAGCCCCCGACGTGATTACGCTCGATGTGGAAATGCCCCGAATGGATGGCCTCACATTCCTGCGCAAAATTATGTCGCAACATCCCATCCCGGTTATCATCATATCAAGCCTTACCGACAGGGCCACCGAGATGGGCATACGTGCATTGGAATATGGAGCGGTGGACATCATCACCAAACCGCAAGTGTCAACCAAAGCCTTTTTGGAGGAGTCGAAAATAACCATCTGCGATGCCATAAAAGCAGCGGCCAGCGCAACCATATCGCGTAGGCGCAGCCCCTCTCCCTTTGCCCAACCCCAAACGCCCTACACCGTACAGCCAAAATACTCTGCAGATGCAGTGCTGAGCATATCGCCCAACGGCCCAATGCCCATCACCACCACCGACAAGATTATTGCCGTAGGCGCATCAACTGGTGGCACCGAGGCTCTGGTGGAATTCCTACGCGCCATGCCCATCGACTGCCCTGGCATTGTGGTGGTGCAGCACATGCCCGAGAAATTTACCGCCTCGTTTGCCGAACGGCTCAACGGACTGTGCCAAATATCGGTGAAAGAGGCGGCCAACAACGATAGCGTCATACCTGGGCAGGCTCTCATAGCCCCAGGCAATAGACACACGCTGCTCAAGCGAAGCGGCGCGCGATACTACGTGGAAGTGATTCAGGGCGAACTGGTTAACCGACACCGTCCATCAGTAGATGTGCTATTCCGCAGCACCGCCAAATACGCAGGAGCCAACGCCTACGGCGTAATTATGACGGGCATGGGCGACGACGGCGCACGCGGTATGCTAGAGATGAAACAGGCTGGCGCATTCAACATAGCGCAGGACGAAAAAAGCTGCGTGGTGTTTGGTATGCCCCGCGAGGCCATCAAACTCGACGCAGCCCACAAAGTACTACCACTTAACGAGATAGCCCCATTTCTAATCAACAAAATACAAAAAGGTTAGAACGAATGGTGGAGCTGCATCCTCCCCTAAACGTTAGGCGTTTGGTGCTGCACTCGTGCTGCGCTCCGTGCACCACGGCCATAGCCGAATGCATGGTGCAAAACGGCTTGGAACCAATCATCTTTTTCTTTAACCCCAACATCCATCCCAAGCAGGAATACGAAAAGCGCAAGCAGGAATGCACACGCTATGCCACTCAACTGGGGCTAACCTTTATTGATGCCGACTACGATCATGCCGCTTGGCTAAGCGCAGTAGCAGGATTAGAGGACGAGCCTGAACGCCAAGGCCGTTGCCTACGGTGCTTTGAGGTACGACTACTGGCTGCCGCACAGTTCACTCAACAGCAAGGTTTACAGGTGTTTACCACCACGTTGGCTGCATCGCGCTGGAAACGCCTCGACCAAGTGCAACAGGCAGGCCAACAAGCACAAGAAACCGTGCCTGGCGTTACGTTCTGGAGTAACAACTGGCGCAAGGGAGGACTACAAGAACGCCGCAACCAACTGATTGCCGAGCTTGGACTGTATAACCAAACCTACTGCGGATGCGAATTTAGCGTAAGGAAAAAATAATATGATTATCCACAATCAACCCCAACACGTAAACGCAAAGGTACGCTTGGGGCTTTGCCCCAAACCCCACATACTTTTTGGCATTACCCCAAAAAGTATGCAAAAAGGTATAGGAACGACGATGCTTCGCTACTCCGAAGGACATCGCGGCTAAGCCTTCGGAACTCACCTGCCCAGCGGGCAGGCTCAAACAGCCGAAGCCTTTTAACGCCCCAATGTCCATCTCCGTTTAACGCTCACCATCGTATGTTCCAATAAGTTACCGTGCTTTTCAGCGTCCATTAGGTGCAATCGCGTATTATCATAAAAAATAAAACTACCAACAAATCAAACATAGAAAAAACACTAACGCACAGCAGAGTACAATACAGAAGTCCTATTGCGCATAACTCTCATATACAACATATTACAAAACATCATGCCTAAAATTTGAGAACAAAGTGGATTGGTTTGGCTCGAATTTTGAACCTTTTTTGGGGTAAGGCGTAAAACCTAACATAATAATTGGTACATTTGTACGTTCCACAAAAACTAACCACGTATGAAAAGAGCTTTTACACTTATGGTCATCGCCACTTTGTGGTGCACGTTGGCCGCTCGTGCGCATACAACGTGGTACGGCTCAATGGCAGCCGACAGCAGCGAGAACACAGAGATACAAATCACGGCGTTCCCCAACCCCGCCACCAACGGCAACATCTCGTTTCGTGTAGATGGACTTATGTTCTATACCAACACCCTGCTGGTGGTGCGCAACATATTGGGTGCCACGGTGTATACCACCCCCGTGGTGAACAGCACACCCATACAAATAAGTACGGCCGAACTATCGAACGGGATGTACTTCTACACCCTTGAGCAGGACGGCAAACAATTGATTACCAAACGTTTTATGGTGCGTCAGCGATAAATCGCACCAAAGTTTAGCAAAACAGAGGCGCATTGGATTGATGCGCCTCCGTTGTTTATGCGGCATAACAGCAGAAGCAAAGCCACACTCTCCCCTATCGCAAGCGGTCGAGCGAACGCACCAAAGCCTCGTCGCGGCCAATAGCCCGTAGGGCTAAATAGGTGAGAATGGCTGAAATCAGGGGCGAAACGGCTATCAGTTTGAATCCCATCTGGCTGCTACCTCCAAGCAATTCGGGCTGCGCGGTAAGCATCTTGACCAGCACAATTAGCATAACCTGTAGCCCAACAAGCAGCACCATATTCAACACGCAGAGACGAATTTGCAGCATCCTGCGCTTGAAAAGCATAATTGTGATGAGCGCCACAACACCTGTCAACGCAGCCAGCACGGTGAGCGGCCACGTGGTGCTACGCATCACATAGGCAGCCGCCCGCCCATCGGCATCAGTTTCAAACAGGCCGCATGCCGTGAAACGCATGCTACCCAACTCACTAAGTGAAATAAACTCAGCAAATGGCACAACAAACAGACAGGCCATGAGCACCACTACGATTAGAAGATATACAGTTTGAACACGCTGTATCATAAGCATTTACATTTTTAACATTATAATAACAATCGGCGCAAAGGTACATAAAACCGCCCTGCCAGCCAAAAAATTACAGCATCAGCGTTGCCATGTATCTTATATTTGCTATCTTTACCCCAAATATCGATCGACCATGAGAACCATAGAACCCTCAGAGCTCATAATCAATCCCGATGGGAGCATATTCCACCTGCACCTACAGCCCGAGCAACTATCGGACAAGATAATACTTGTGGGCGACCCAGGCCGTGTGGACACCGTCGCAGCGCAGTTTAGCAGCATTGAGTGCAAGGTGCAGAACCGCGAATTTAAATCGTGCACGGGAAGCTACAACGGTAAGCGCATAACCGTTGTATCGACGGGCATTGGCACCGACAATATCGACATTGTAGTGAACGAACTCGATGCTTTGGCCAACATTGACCTAAAAACACGCCAGGTGCGCGAACAGCACCGCACGCTAACGCTGGTAAGGCTTGGCACATCGGGTGGACTGCAACCGGAGTTGGAATTGGGCTGCCACGTGCTAACGGCCACAAGCATCGGATTTGATGGGCTGCTGAACTTCTACGCCAACCGCGACCGAGTGAGCGACCTCGACATGGAGGCAGCATTTGTGAAGCACACGGGCTGGAATCCGCAATGCGCTAAACCCTACTTCTGCCACTCGAACCCCGAGTTGGTGGAGCTTTTTAGCGATTTCACAGTGAAAGGTATGACCATATCGGCACCAGGATTCTACGGTCCACAGGGACGCGTGCTGCGCCTACCACTGGCCGACGCCGAACTGAACAACAAGATTGAAAGCTTCGACTATCAAGGGCGCAAAATCACCAACTTTGAGATGGAAAGCTCGGCCATCAACGGTCTGTCGCTACTGCTCGGACATAAATCGCTTACAATCTGCACAATAATAGCGCAACGCGTGGCCAAGGGAGCCAAAGTGGACTACCAGCAGGCCATAGCCGATTTGATTAAGAAAACGCTTGACCGTTTATCAACCCTCTAAGTTCCAACGCCTATGGTTAGCCCCAAGCACATAAACGCGCTGATTAGCTTGCTCGACGACCCAGATGCCGAAGTGTATGGAGCGGTGTCGGAAGCACTGATACAGAACGGAGTGGGCATCCTACCCGAATTGGAAACCGCTTGGGAAACATCGGCATTAGAACTGGTGCAGAATAGGCTGGAGAACATCATTTTCGCCATACAGTTTAACGATTCGGCTCGGATGCTCCAAACATGGCTCGACGATGGGGCACGAAGCCTGCTCTACGGCGTTTTTATAGTAGCAAAATCGTACTTCCCTGAACTCGACTTCGACACGATTGAGAACAAGGTGAAGATTATGTGCCATCGGATTTGGCTGGAACTCAACGATGGCCGCTCGGCTCTCGAAACAGTGCAAACCATCAACCGTTTCATCTACGGCGAATATGGCTACAGAATCCCCCAACAGCTAAGCCCCGACAGCCATTTTATAAACTGCGCACTACAATCGAAAAAGGTTAGTCCGCCCATGCTGTCGCTGCTCTACGCCATAGTTGCACAAACACTGAACCTCCCCATATACCCTGTGAAGCTGCCCAAGCACATCATTTTGGCCTACATGAACAAGCAGGCCGATGCGCAAGCGCCAAATGCCATCTATTTCTACATCAATCCCGCCCATCGTGGCATGGCATTTAGTAGGTTAGAGGTGGAAAACGCGCTGCGCCACGAGGGGTCGAACGAACGCTGCTCGCTACAGCCGTGCAGCAACGCGGAGTCCGTACGCATGCTGCTTCGCAGTTTAGTGTTCAACTTTGAAAGAACAAACCACCCCCAGCACGCCAGCCGCTACAAGCAGTTGATGGCACAAATCGACCAGCACTTAGCAAACAAGGAACGGGAGTAAAGGGTTTGCCCACGCACATAGAGGCTCTTTGGACTCATATCGGCTCCAATACGCCTGAGTATGATATTTTGTTTGCATTAATTAACGTATAGTTTTTGGTTCGGGATTTTGCGAACCAACAAAAAAAGCGTACCTTTGCAGCCCGTTTCAGCAAAATTCACTGCATGACATCAAAGCACACCACCGACAGCCAATCGTTAGTGCTCAGAATAGCCCAATTCTTTGAGACGCAAGGGCTTTCGCTCTCCGAAGGGCGCGTGCTGGGTTTGCTCATGGTGTCGGAACATAAGCAGTTGGATTTTAACGACATACAGCAATAGTTGGGGCTAAGCAAGAGCACCACCAGCACCACGCTCAAAAACCTAATAGCCCGCCGCCTGATCGACCAAATGCAACCCGATGGCAGCCGCAAACGTT
>JAFWUG010000001.1 GCA_017524185.1 Bacteroidales bacterium | reverse complement strand
GCAATCGCAGCCTTGTATTGACACTGTGGCGGTTCGTCATGGTGTGAGCCGTCGGGCAGGATTGGCGAACTATCTGCCATCAAAGGCCGAACAGGAACGACGTTTGGCTCTTTGGGCTGATTTTTGGGCTGATAGAGCCGAGGAGGTTACGGTGCAGATTACAGCAGCTGCCAATAAACTTGGATTTAGGGCTGGCACATTCGACGGTTTTACGAGGCTTATATCCACTCCGCATAGCGTGGTTGAACATACGCATTTTGCCCCGATAATTGAGGCTTTTGGCGGTGCTTATGTAATCGAAACCGAAGGCCGCGCCATGGTGCTTTCCATGCTCTATGTGAATCCCGATCGGGCGCAGCAATTAGAGGCCGACATCAATGCCTTATCGCCAAATATATTTGCGTTCAGCACGGGGAGCATCACCCAGAAGCTCATCAACGCGCTATCGGACGATTTCGACTACGTGCTATATATCTGTGGTATAATCGTATTCCTATTCCTTACCATATCGTTTGGCCGCTTGGAGTTGGGGCTGATGGCCTTTATGCCCCTTGCTCTTGGATGGGTGTGGATTCTTGGAATTATGGGACTTACGGGGCTACAGTTCAATATCGTGAACATCATTTTAGCCACATTCATATTCGGTCAGGGCGACGACTACAGTATTTTTGTGGCCGAAGGTCTGATGTATGAATATGCCTACGGCAAAAAGATGCTCAAAACCTACAAAAGCACGGTGCTGCTATCGGCCATAATCATGTTTGTGGGCATTGGCTCGCTCATTTTTGCCAAGCATCCAGCCATGCGCTCGCTCGGACAGGTAACTGTGGTGGGCATGGGTTGCGTGGTGCTGATGGCCTATGTGGTTCCGCCGCTCATCTTCCGCTGGCTAACCACTTCGGGCGGAGCAAAACGCCCCAAGCCGCTAACTCTCACCGATATGGGGCGCACAGTGCTAGCTTTCACGGCCTTTTTGTTGGGTAGCATTGCCCTCACCATTGCGGGTTTTGTGCTAATAACCATCGGTAGGCCCACCGAGCGGCATAAGTTCATCTATCACCGTATGCTCTGCGCCGTTATGCGATTCTGCGCCCGCGCCATAATGAACGTTGAATATCATGTAGATAACCAATTTCCGCAGGCATTCGACACCCCGAGCATCATCGTTAGCAACCATCAGTCGCATTTAGATCTGATGTACACCTTAATGCTATCGCCCAAAATCATTTGCCTAACCAACAAATGGGTCTGGAACTGCCCTTTCTATGGGTGGATTATCCGTTATGCCGATTTTTTGCCCGTGGTTAATGGCATTGAGGCCAACACCGACAAGCTCCGTGCGTTGGTGTCCAAGGGCTACTCCATACTTGTGTTCCCCGAGGGAACGCGCTCGGCAGATTGCTCCATACAACGTTTCCATCAGGGGGCGTTCTATTTGGCTCGGGAACTGGGACTCGATATTCAGCCCGTACTGCTGCATGGCGTAGGGCATGTATTCCCCAAGAACGAGTTTGTGCTACGTCCTGGCAGGGTGGATGTGCGGGTAATGCCTCGCATTGAGGCAGCCAATGTGCCAGCCGACACCAAGGCCGCCGCTCGCGAGTTGCGCCGCCTCTACGAATGCGAATACGCCAACATGGCTACGCAACTCGAAACCACCAGCTATTTCTATCGTGCCGTGCGCGACAGCTATCTCTACAAGGGACGTTCCGTGGCACGTAGTGCTCGACAAACGCTTAGCAACAACAATGGTTTTGCTACGCAGGTGGCGGCTTTGCCCGAAAATGGCACCATTCGCATCAATAATTGCGGGCAGGGCGAGTTCGCCATCATGGCCGCGCTCGTGCGTAAGCAGCAGCAGGTGATGGCTTCCGACCCCAACCCTATGCTCCTCGATTTGGCGCGAAACAACGCTCTAGTGCCATCGAATCTTGTTTTTGAGGATATGCCCGAAATTCCCGTTGAACAACAGGTAAGTGATTGTTAATTAGTATATTAACCTATGAAGTTCGATGTGGTTGTTGTAGGTGGCGGTTTGGGCGGATTGGTTAGTGCCTATATTCTATCGAAAAATGGTCTTGGTGTGCTTGTGCTCGAAAAAAATAGGCAGCTTGGCGGATGCTTGCAAACATTCACGCGCGGCGGCGTGAAGTTCGACACTGGCATACACTACATTGGCAGCCTTGAGCCTGGTCAGCTCATGCATCAGTTTTTTACCTACCTCAATCTGCTCGACGATGTGCCGCTGAGCCGGCTCGACAGCAATGCCTACGATATAGTGATGCTCAACGGCAAAACCTATAGTTTGGCATCGGGCTACGATGGATTTGTGCAATCGTTGGCGGGGGGCTTTCCTGGTCAGGCCGCCGATTTACGCCGCTATGTGCAAAAAATACAGCAGATAGCCAACGCTTCGCCCCTCTACAACCTGAGCAAACTGGGCGGCACGACCTTTCTACAGTCCGAGGCGCTCAGTTATAGTGCCGACGAGTTGGTTGCTTCTGTTACTGCCAATGGCACGCTGCAATCGGTGCTGCTGGACAATGCACCGCTCTATGCTGGTGTGCGCGGCATAACACCGGCCTACACCCATGCCATAATTGCAAACTCCTATATGCAGAGCGCGTTCCGCGTTGTTAATGGGAGTGATGTTATTGCCCAATCGTTGCGTAGTTCCATCCAGCGGCACGGGGGTATGGTGCGAACCAATGCGCAGGTGAACGAGTTCGTATGCGCAGCCGATGGTAGGGTAGAGGCTGTGCTATTGTCGTCTGGTGAGCGTATCGAGGGGCAAAGGTTTATTTCGAATATACATCCCTACGAAACGCTTGTCAGATTGAAAAACAGCCATATACGCAATGCCTATAGGGAGCGAATAGCGCAGCTGCCCAGTACCATATCGTGCATGGTGCTATATCTACGCTTCAAGCCCAATGCTGTGCCATATCTGAACAGTAATCTGTTTTGCTATTTCGATAATATTGATCCGCTACAGCCCTATTCGCCAGAGCATTTTGGGCATAGTTTTATGTTTATGCATCAGTGCTCCGAAATCAATCAGCGTTACGCGTTGGGTGCCAGCCTCATAGCCTACATGGATTATGCCGAGGTGCAGCAATGGGCTGGTACGGCAGTAGGGCATCGCGGTGCGGGCTATGCCGAGTTCATGGAGCAACGGGCGCAAGTGCTGCTGCAACGTTTAGAGGAGGTCATTCCAGGCATCACGGCTCAAATTGAAGGCTACGACATATCGTCGCCGCTAACCTATCAAAACTACACCGCCACGCGACGTGGGGCAATGTATGGGGTGCTACGCGACAAGCGTTCGCCTTTGCAGTCGTTCATTTCGCCTCGTACCAAGATTCCCAACCTATTTTTCACCGGCCAGAACATACAGGCGCACGGTGTGCTTGGCGTGATTGTGGGTGCTATTCATACATGCTCAGAGATTATTGGTCTTTCGTCAATTATAGAGCGTATAGGCCGTTAGTGTCGTTCTGTTGCAAACTCTGTTGAGCGTGTTTGGTATCTATAGTTAGTTTCTATTCTTTTTTTTGTTTTGTATTGATGTTCAGTCTTTTACAATAATGCATATCCATTAAGAAAGCATCCATTGTGGCTTTTAAATGAACATTGACTGTAGAAGGTGGCGCGAAAATACAAACAAAAAAATGGCTATCCCAAATATTGTTGGACAGCCATTTGTGTTGTTTAATGGTTGTTCTTGGCGACTATTCATGCGCGTATATCAGCCCTAGGCGGATGGCCTCGTCCCAAAAGTTCAGGTACGATTTGTTCACCACGAGCGGATTTTTCAGTGTTATGTTGATTCCCAGCGCGCTGAATGCCACCAGAGCCAAAGCCAGGCGGCCATCGTCGTAGGTGTTGAACTCAACCTCTTTTATGTTTTCTATGTCGCTATGTCCGTTAAAATTGATGGTTTCACCCTTGTCGGTGCTCATAATCTCAATCTGAGCACCCACGCGGCGCAGCTCGCGCTGAAGTGCTTCAATGCGGTCCACTTCGCGCTGACGTAGGGATTCAATGCCGCCTATAATAAACGGTATGCCCTTGCCAACGCAGGCCACTGCCACAGCGGGTATCAGGTTGGGATAGTTGGTGAAGTTGTGTATGAATGAGCCTTTGGGCTTACCGTCGCGTAGCAGCGTAATTCCCTTGCTGTTTCTGATGGTTCGTATGCCAAAAAAACCGTCGAACAGCTCTTTCACAGCCATGTCGGGCTGTATATCATCGAGGCTTAGGCCAGCAATGGTGAGCTCGGAGCGGCGTAGCAGTGTTGCCCAAAGATACCAATACGACACCAAACTCCAGTCGGCCTCGAGGTGCAGCTCCGAGCCGTCAATCACCTCCTGCTCAATCAGCACCTCTTGGCTGTCCCACTCTGTGTTTACGCCCAAACGTTGCAGAGCCTTTAGGCTCATGTTGATGTAGTTGGTTTTATAGATGGTGTCGCGCAGCTGGAATAGTGCCTCAACAGGGCTGTTGCTGGGGAATATGAAGCGTATCTCGGCCATCTTGCTGTTGATTGAGCCGTCAACGCGTATCACATTGCCGCGCACATTTTTGCCCACAACCCTAATGGGTGGCTGGCCTTCGCGTTTCTCGTAGCCAATGCGTATGCCCGACTGGTTGAGTATCTTCACAAATTTCTGCGCAGCCTTGCCCTTGATGATGTCCGACGATGAGATGAGCCAATCGCCGCCAAAGTAGTTAAGCACAGCGCGGGCATAGCGTACCCCTCTGTATACTCCACCGCGTTTGCCATTGGCAAACATGCGTTCGTTCACCATCAGCGCATCTTCGTGCTCGTTGGCTATGCGCTGCGTTATGCTCGAGTTCTTCAACACACGGAGAACAAGCATTTTGTTGCCCACAGATTTGGTAGGGGCTAGGCTAATTTCACCCTTTAGATGTGCCGATCTACGGCTAATTTTATACTTCATATCAGTTGCTCGAATGCAATTTGTCCCAAGTTGCAAAGTTACTGCTTTTGTGATTTTATGCAACGATTTGTTGCTTGTTTAGTGTTTTTTAAGATTTATCTGTCGAGCCGTGCCAATAGGTAATCGGCTAGTTTATTGGGATTTAGCCCATATTTTATCTTGCCATCGGCGGCCACGCTGATTTTGCCTGTCTCTTCCGATACCAGCACAACTAGCGCATCGCTTACTTCGCTCAACCCAATGGCCGATTTGTGGCGCATGCCATAGTGGGGCGGTAATTCTAGGTTCTCCGATATGGGCAACACGCAGCGAGCTGCATGTACACGGCTACCAATGATAATCACTGCGCCATCGTGCAGCGGGCTGTTCTTAAAAAATAGGTTTTCAAGCAGGCGGCTCGATGTTTGCGCGTCGATTATATCGCCCGTTTCGGCATATTCCTGAAGGTTTGAACTGCGGGCAATGGCAATCAGCGCGCCGGTTTGCGTAACCGACATGTTGATGCAGGCCTGGGTGATGGCCGTTACGTTCACCGTGGTTGATTGCGTGCTGCGCTTACGTCGCAGCAGGTTGTCGAGCGAGCGCAGGTTGTTTTTCATGTAGCGATTGCCCAGCAGGAGCAAGAATTTACGTATCTCGGGCTGGAACACCACAATTAGCGCAATCACACCAACGCCAAGCACTTGCCCCAGAATGCTGCTCAGCAGTTCCATGTTGAGCAGGCGCACAATTAGCCACAGCACGTAGAGCGCGGCCACGCCGCCAACAATGCTAATAACGCCTGTTCCCTTCACGAGCCGATAGAGCTGATAGAGCAGGAAGGCAACCAGCAGAATGTCAATTATGTCGAGTGCCCGAATGGTGATGAACAGTGAGAGCATGGGCTAATATCCTGCTATAGACTACATAAATTCGGGCTGTTCAGCCATCTTGTTGGTCAGCGCTATGGCCTCAACCGCCTCGCGCACATCGTGCACGCGCAGGATGTTGGCACCACGCTGTAGGGCAATGGTGTTCAGCACTGTGGTGCCGTTAAGCGCGTGGCGCGGGTCGGTATTCAACGCCTTGTATATCATTGATTTACGCGATATACCAACCAGCAACGGAAGTCCCAGCAGTTCAAACACGTTCAGGTTGCGGAGTATGGTGTAGTTGTGTGCCTCGGTTTTGCCAAAACCGAATCCTGGGTCAACTATTATATCGCAGACATTCAACGCTTTGAGCTCTTCGATTTTTTGGTTGAAGAATGACATCAGGTCGCTAATCACGTTGTTGTAGGTGGGCTGTTGCTGCATGTTGCTGGGGGTTCCCTGCATGTGCGTCAGCACGTAGGGAACGTGCAGCGAGGCCACGGTGCTGAACATGTTGGCATCCATGCTGCCCGCCGATATATCGTTGATTATGTGCGCTCCGTAGTCGTTCACCATGGCCCGAGCTACGTTGGCTCTGTAGGTGTCGATGGAGATTATGGCATCGGGGAAACGCTTGCGCACTGTGCCAACGGCCTTAGCAAGCCGCTTTAGCTCCGTTTGCTCCTCCACGGGTGCGGCCCCGGGACGGGTTGAGCACGCCCCTATGTCGATTATATGGCCGCCCTGGGCGAGAATCTGCTCTGCGCGACGGGCTATTTGGTAGGCAAAACGGTAGCGACTGCCCGAATAGAACGAGTCGGTCGTTACGTTTAATATGCCCATAATCAATGGGTTAGACATGTCGATGATGCGGCCACGGCTGTTAATCGTGCGCCGGGGATGGATTATTGAGCTTTGCTGTTCCATTTTTTCATTATCTTGCGAAAGATTTCAACGGTAAAATTACAGAACATCGGTGAAATATGCAATTAAAAGTACAACTAATTGATACAGAATGGCTATAGTGGTTATTGAGGGGCTCGATGGGGCGGGAAAATCGACCCAAATAGCACTTTTGGGACAATATTTTGAGCAAAAGGGCATGGCTTGGGAGTATGTGCATTTCCCCCGGGTCGATTCGCCCTTCTTTGGCGAACTGGTGGCGCGTTTCTTGCGCGGCGAGCTCGGTCCGTTGCATCAGGTGGATCCCTATGTGGTGGCACTCATCTATGCTGCCGATCGCATGGATTCGGCCAAGCAGCTGTTGCAGTGGCAGCAGCAGGGTAGGGTGGTGCTGCTCGACCGCTATGTCTATTCCAACGTGGCCTTTCAATGCGCTAAAATTGCCGATGCCGACAAGCGTAAAGCATTGCGCGATTGGATTTTAGAACTGGAGTACGTGCGTATGGGCATTCCGCGTCCCACGCTCAACGTATTTCTCGATGTGCCGTTCAACTTCACCGAGGATAGGCTTGCTGCCGTCCGTCAGGGTGCCGACAGGGTGTATTTGCAGGGCAAAGCCGATATTCATGAGGCCGATCTCGATCTGCGGCGCGCCGTGCGTAGGATATACCTCGAACAACCATCGCTTGACCCTGCTTTTCGTGTGGTGGAATGCGCTTCGGCTCAGGGCAATATGCTGCCACCGCAACAGGTGCATCAGCGAATCGTGGCGCTGCTCGGTCAGCACCTAACCCTGTAGGCGTATTGCGAGGCGAAATAAGCATAAACATTTGTAAATATTTTTGTTATATATTATGAGAACCATACTGAACATCTGTCGTTTTTTGTTGGCTGCTACGTTCATTTTTTCTGGATTTGTTAAGGGCATCGACCCGCTGGGTACTGCCTATAAACTTCACGACTATTTTATAGCTTTTGGCATGGAATGGCTAAATCCTGCCACCACAGTGTTTGCGGTGTTGCTGTGCGCAGCCGAATTGCTGATCGGCCTGCTGTTGCTTTTTGGAGCGGGTATGCGCTTGGGGGTCTTGGGTGCGCTGATTTTTATGCTGGTGTTTACGCCGCTAACGCTGTATTTGGCCATAGCCAATCCCGTGTCCGACTGCGGTTGCTTTGGCGATGCCATCAAACTCACCAACTGGCAGACGTTTTTCAAGAATATTGTGTTTTTGGTGGCGGCCATTGTGCTTTTTGTGAATCGCGATGAGCTGCGCACGCGTCATACTGCCCTTTGGAGTTTTGTGGCTACAATTGTGCTGGCTGTGGTGGCGGTGCTGCCTTCGGTGCATGGTCTGTTGCGATTGCCCGCCATCGATTTCCGTCCTTATCATATTGGGGCAAACATTCCCGATGCCATGCGTGTTCCCGACGACGCGCCAGCCGATGTCTATCGCACCACGCTAATCTACGAGAAGGACGGCCAAACGCAGGAGTTCGACGAAACCAACTATCCCTGGCAGGATTCAACCTGGGTGTTTGTCGATTCGCGCTCGGAGCTGGTTGAGCGCGGCTACACGCCGCCAATTGGCAATTTTGCGCTTCATTCGCCCAGCGGCGACGATCTCACTGACTCGCTGCTCAACCGCTGCGACTACCTGCTGCTGGTTGTGGCCAAGCGTTTGGAGGATATGCCACAGCGCAGCATTGGGTTGCTCAAGCAGCTGCAATCGCAGGCTCTACAGGGTGGTGTGGCCTTTGCTTGCGCTACAGCATCACCCATCGACGTCATGGAGCGCACTACGCAGCAGCATGGCATAGAGCATTTTGTGCAAGCCGACGAAACGCTGCTCAAAACCATTGTGCGTGCTAATCCTGGCATTTTGTTGCTGCATCGAGGCACAATAATTGGCAAATGGCATTGGCGAGTAATGCCCAAACTCGACCTATCCGGACAGCAAAGCATTGACGCGCAGTGCCTAAAGTTACAGCTACAGCATCGTAACCATTTGCTGGTGGGTTTGCTTTTTGTACTGCTAATCGGCGTGCTGGTGCTGTGCTATCCGCCCAGGAGGTGGTGAGGTCAGTGTAGTAAGCAAAGTCTATGAATGTTTTTGTTTATAGGTTATTTGCGACGTGTATCGTTTGCTGCTAATAATATTACTTTTTCTCCATAGTTTGTTCGCTTATTCTTCTGGAGTACCCCTGGGCTTGGGCGGCCAGTTCGACGGACTTAGCGGAGCTTATCGCATCCCCATCCGCGTGGCTCCAGGCACACGCGGTATGCAGCCCCAGCTGGCCATCCGCTATGCGCACGGCACGGCCACGGGGGCACTGGGCGTGGGCTTCGAGCTGGAGGGCCTATCGGCCATCGAACCCGCACCCCGAACCCCCTACTACGATGGGCAACGACGTGAGCTGCGCTACGATGGTGCCGATGCCCTCGTCCTCGATGGGGTGCGGCTCGTTGAGGCAGGGCTCGACTGCTGGGTGCCAGCCGACAACCCCTACATCGAGGTGCGCCGCACCGATGAGGGCTACCGCGTTAGGTATCCCAACGGTATGGTAGCCGACTACGGCGGCGATGCCGCCACCTTCCGCACGGCTTCTGGCAAGGTTTACTGCTACGCCCTGCGGCAACTCGCCGATGCCGACGGCAATTACATCGCCTACAACTACGAGGTGGACGATGGCGCACCGCGCCTGCGTGCCATCTGCTACACGGGCAACCATCGGTACGGGCTGCCGCCCTATTGTACCGTGCTATTCGGCTACGAGCCGCTGGAGCAGCTGCCCGTGCGCAGCGTTGCGGGCGAATCGGTGGTGATGCGCCATCGCATAGCGGCCATCACCGCCCTGTGCGAGGGCACCGAGGCTTACGCTTACCGACTTGCCTACGCCGCAGGCGACCGCTTGCAGCGCGTGGAGCTCACAGAGCAGGGCATAGCCCACCGCCCCACTATCATCCGCTGGCACGCCCAGCCCGACTGGACGAAGATACGCACCCTGAGGCTCGCCGGCGCTAAGCCCGCACTCGACCTCGACAGCGACGGCCTGCCCGACCTGCTGAGTTTCGACGGTGAAGAGCTGCTCGTGGGAGTTTCGCGCAGGGCGCGGGTG
>JAFWUG010000124.1 GCA_017524185.1 Bacteroidales bacterium | reverse complement strand
GAAGTTTTACATATCGCTATTCGTATCATTGAGTTTGGTATTATGCCTTGCTCAAACTTCTTATGCGTATAATATAGGGAAAGTTCCCAGCACGAACAAACTGCCGCTACAGGAAGCCTCCTACGACGAGCAGAAGGTAAAGATTGGCAACCTCGACTATATCGACGACGGCGGCAAGGACATCCAGCCCTCGACCCTGCGCATCAGGGAGCATAAATTAGACTTCACGCTGCCCGACATCCCGCAGATTGCCCTCAATCCTACCACGGGCGAACTGGAGCTCACCGATGCCGACGGCAACCCGCGCACCATTCAAATAGACCTCCCCGAAAACGCCCCCTACGAGAGCATCTTTCCCATGATTGTTACCGATGACAGGGGGAACAGCTACCAGCTTACGCCCGCCGAACAGCTTACGGACGGTGCGGATAACGCAGACCAGCAAGCAAAAGTACCGCTCCAGGCCGACAGGGTTGAGCGTGTAGGGGACTTCAGCACCGAAGCCCTGTCCGACCGCTACGGCCACATCCGCTTCGAGCGCGGCGAGGACCGGTATGCCTTTGATGCGGGCACGGACGACTGGTACAAAAAATCCGTGAAGCTCGACCGCTTCTACAAGCCCTTTGCCAAAGGGTACATTGCCCCGTGGAAGCTCGTGCCCGTGGGCGAAAGCGATGTGGTTACGGCGCGGTACGACGGGCGCAAGGACATCGACCTGCGGAAGGTGCGTTTCGTCAGCGAGCCCAACGCTGCGGCGTTGCCCGCGCAGGGCGGCAGAAAGAGCGAGGGGAAGACGGCCAACCTCATGGACTACGCAGGCGGAAAGGAACTGGCCGTCTTCCAGTGGAACATTATGGTCAGTCCGGCAGTGTTCACGGCGCTCGACGATGGCGAGCGGCTCAGGCGCATTCAACGTGGAGCTGCACCTGTTCGTGGCGAGCAGACCCCTCAGAGGGCGTGTGAAAATTAGCATTTGATTAGCCCTAGGCAAGGCCGTATCTTTATGCGCATTGTGCTGTAGATAGGCAAAAATGTGTAAATTTGCGGTGCATAAGTAAAGTATAAATGACACCAACACAGCTATTTGAGCAGATACGGAGCAAGCAGTCATTCCTCTGCGTAGGGCTCGATGCCGACATGGCTAAACTTCCAGCGCATTTGTGTGGAAGTCAGGATGCTATTTTTGAGTTCAACAGGGCCATAATAGATGCCACACACCATGTTACCGTGGCCTACAAGCCCAACACGGCTTTCTACGAGGCGCATGGCATTCAGGGTTGGCGCGCACTGTCCGAAACGGTGAATTACATAAAGAGCGTGTATCCCGAAATTATGGTGATTGCCGATGCCAAGCGCGGCGACATTGGCAACACGGCCAAGATGTACGCCAAGGCGTTTTTCGAGAACATGAACTGCGATGCCATCACCCTGTCGCCCTACATGGGGCGCGATTCGGTGGAGCCATACCTCGACTATCTCGACCGCTGGGCTATTCTGCTGGCCATCACCTCGAATTCGGGCTATGCCGACCTGCAGACCATCGAGAACAAGGAGACCGGCCTACAGCTATTCGAGGAGGTGCTGCAACGCTCGTCGCGGTGGGGGAGTGCCAACAACATGATGTATGTGGTGGGGGCAACCCGTCCCGACTATCTGGAGGCTGTGCGCCGCATAGTCCCCGAACATTTTCTGCTGGTGCCAGGCGTTGGAGCACAGGGCGGCAGCCTCGACGATGTGGCTAGGCTGGGTATGAACAAGCAGTGCGGCCTGTTGGTGAACTCGTCGCGTGGCATAATCTACGCCGATAGCGGCGAACGCTTTGCCGAGGCCGCCCGGCGCAGTGCCGAGGAGTTGCAGCAGAAGATGCAGCAGATGCTGAAGCGGGCAGCACTGATATAGGCAATAGGATGCTTGTTCCGCTCATATTGGTGGAGTTGGGGCCGCAGAGCTATCATCTGCTCATTGAGGTGCGGATGTATGGCGTGGAGACCTCGTTTGTGCTGGATTCAGGAGCGTCGCGCTCGCTTATTGATAGCACCTTGCTCCCCGCCAGCACTGTGCCAATTGATTTGGTCGAGCCGCTTGTGGCCTATGGGGTCGATGCAGGCAATGTTCCCGTGCGTTTGGTGCATGGGGTGGAGTTGAGCCTTGGTAATGGCTTGTGGATTAGGCGAATGGACTTTATAACTGCAGATCTATCGGCCATGCGCGAACTTTATGCCGAGGCGAGCGGCAGGGAAATATTTGGAGTGCTGGGGTGCGATTTCCTATTATCGTGTTGCACATCTATAAATCTGATAAATAGGACGATAAACCTGCGCCGTTTACCTAAAAAAGGCTCTTTATAGCGCAGCTGATATCTAGATGTTGAAAAAGTGTTATATTTGCCCGTCATTTTTGGGATGACACCAGCGACAATAATTATAGTGTAATCATTTATAAATCAACAAAATGCAGAACAAAGGAGCAATAAGGTTCATTGCCATAGCGATGGCCTTGGTATGCTTGTACCAACTGTCGTTCACGCTGATTACTAGGCGCGAGGAGAAAAAAGCCATCGCCTTCGCAACCGTGGACGGAGTGGTGGACAGGAAGAAAGAGAGCCACTACCTCGACTCAATCTCATCGGCCACGGTTTACAACCTGGGTTTGGTGAAGTACACCTACAAGGAGTGCAAGGAGCGCGAGATTAACCTTGGCCTAGACCTAAAGGGAGGTATGAACGTGATGCTCGAGGTATCGGTTACCGATCTCGTGTATGCCCTAGCTGGCAATAGCACTGATAGCTCGTTCGTACAGGCCATGAACATTGCCAAATCGACCTTGGGTAATGCCCATTTTATCGACAAATTCGGCGATGCGTTCAAGCAGGTAGCCCCCAATGCACGGCTGGCGTCAATCTTCATTTCGCCCGATTTGAAGGATAAAATCGACTACAACTCAACCAACGATGATGTGCTGCGCGTGCTTAAGGATGAGGCCGAGAACGCTATCAGCAACTCGTTCAACATCTTGCGCAACCGTATCGACAAGTTCGGTGTGGCACAGCCCAACATTCAACGCCTTGAGAACTCGGGTCTCGTGCTCATAGAGCTTCCTGGTGTTAAAGAGCCAGAGCGTGTGCGTAAACTGCTGCAGGGAACAGCTAGCCTTGAGTTCTGGGAAACCTACGAGTTTGCCGAGATATTCAACTCGTTCATGGCTGCCAATGCCAAGATTGCTGAGATAAAGGCTCTCACGGCTGCTCCCGCCGAGCCAACGGCTCAAGTTGAGCCTTTAGTAGTTGAGGCTCAAACCGATAGCACCTCGGCCGAGGGCGATTTGCTGGCTCGCATTCAAGACAGCGGTACCGACTCGACCGGTACGATGCAGGAGGCCGATTTTGCTCGCAACTATCCGTTGTTTGCACTGCTTAGCCCCAATGTGAGCCAGAACAACGAACCCAGCCGTGGCCCCGTGGTGGGTGTGGCTCATTACAAGGATACGGCCGCTATCAATCGGATGCTGCACATGGAGCAGGTGCGTAGCCTATTCCCCCGCAATGTGCGTTTCCTGTGGGGCGTTAAGTCGCCCAAGTGGGACAACTCTGAGAGCGTTTACGAACTAATTGCTATCAAGGTAACATCGCGCGATGGCAAGGCACCGCTCGATGGCGGAATAATCACCGATGCTCGCGAGCAGTTTAGCGATATGAAGAGCACCGCCGAGGTGAGCATGTCGATGAACTCGGAAGGAGCAAAGATATGGAAACGCATGACCTCGGAGAACATCGGTCGCTCAATTGCTGTTGTACTCGACGATTATGTATATTCTTACCCCACAGTTCAGTCTGAAATTAGTGGCGGCAACTCGCAGATTACGGGCGACTTCAGCATTAACGAGGCTAAGGACTTGGCCAACGTGCTGAAATCGGGTAAACTGCCTGCGCCCGCTCGCATCATCCAGGAGCAACTGGTTGGTCCATCGCTTGGTCAAGAGGCCATCAGTTCTGGTATCAACTCGTTCTTGGTTTCGTTGCTTATTGTGCTGATTTACATGCTGTTGTACTACGGACGCAGTGCTGGCCTAGCCGCCGACTTTGCCCTGTTGTGCAACCTGTTCTTCATCATGGGTGTGCTCTCGTCGTTCGGTGCAGTGCTCACCCTGCCTGGTATTGCTGGTATTGTGCTAACGCTGGGTATGGCCGTCGATACCAACGTGCTTATATTTGAGCGTATACGCGAGGAGCTGCGAGCCGGTAAGGGATTGAATTTGGCTATCAGCGAGGGCTTCAAGAACGCCCTGTCGGCCATCATCGACGGTAACGTAACCACGCTGCTCACGGGTATAATCCTCTACTTATTCGGTACGGGTCCCATCCGTGGTTTTGCCACCACGCTGGTTATCGGTATCCTAACATCGCTATTCTGCGGCCTGTTCATCACCCGTCTAATTATATTGTTGCTGGCTAAGCGCAATGTGAACCTGACCTTCTCCACCAAGATGTCGGCAGGGCTGTTCGCAAACATGAATATCGATTTTGTTGGATTCCGCAAAAAGGCCTACATCATTTCGGGTACCGTGGCCATCGTCGCCATCGCATCGCTGGCCATCAGGGGACTTAACCCAGGCATCGATTTTGCTGGTGGACGTTCGTATGTGGTTCGTTTCGACCGTGCTGTAACCACCAACGAGGTGAGCATTGCTTTGCGCGAGGTGTTTGGCGAGGCTCCCGAGGTAAAAACCTATGGCGAGAATAATCAGGTGAAAATCACCACCAAATATCGCATTGCCGACGACGATGTGAATGTAGATAACGAGGTGGATTCGCTCTTCTACGTTGGTTTGAAACCCTTGCTGCCCGAGGGTGCAACCTACGAGGAGTTCCAAACTGGCTACAAGCAAACTTCGGTTAAGGTTGGACCAACCATCGCCGAGGACATCAAGAAGGATGCTGTGATTGCAGTTACCTTTGCACTGATTGTAATCTTCCTCTACATCCTGCTACGTTTCCGCCATTGGACCTATGGAGCAGGAGCGGTGGTTGCCCTGTGCCACGATGCCTTGTTTATATTCGGTCTTTTCTCGCTGTTCTACTTCAGGGTGCCATTCGACCTCGAAATCGATCAGCAGTTTATTGCAGCCATCCTAACCATTATAGGTTACTCCATCAACGACACGGTGGTTGTGTTCGACCGCGTGCGCGAGTACATGGGGCTATATCCCAAGCGCAACTTCCGCGATAATGTCAACCGTGCAGTGAACGATACGCTGAGCCGTACATTCTCCACATCGTTCTCAACCTTGGTGGTGCTAATCCCAATGTTCCTGTTTGGCGGTGAGGTGATACGCGGCTTCATTTTTGCGCTAATCTTCGGCGTGGTGGCTGGTACCTACTCCACCATCTGCATTGCAGTTCCGTTTGCCTACGAACTTGAGAAACGTCGCGAGCGCAAACAGGAGGCAAAGAAATAGTGTAGCCACATCATAAAGCGCTACAAACGCACAGCGGAGGGCATTCTCGATAGGGAATGCCCTCTGTTTGTTTGCCTGATATGGTTATAGATTGGGCAAAAAATGGTAATATTGTAGCCCCCAAAATCTATCCTACATTGTCAGCCGATATTTCCAAATCACAGATTGTAGAAACGCCGCTAATGAAGCAATATATGGGCTTCAAAAGTGAACATCCCGATGCAATATTGCTTTTCCGCGTAGGCGATTTCTACGAAACATTCAGTCAGGATGCTATAAAAACATCTGAAATACTGGGTATTACTCTGACGCGTCGCGCCAATGGTGCTGCCTCGACGGTGGAGTTGGCGGGGTTCCCGCATCATGCCCTCGATACCTACCTGCCTAAGTTGGTGCGGGCGGGTCAAAAGGTGGCTATCTGCGAGCAGCTCGAAGACCCCAAATTGGCCAAAAAGTTGGTAAAACGCGGTATCACCGAGTTGGTTACTCCTGGTATTTCCTACAACGACAATGTGCTAGAGCGCAAGGAGAATAACTATTTGGCCTGCGTTTACATGGGGAAACAGGCTGCTGGCGTGGCTTTTCTCGACATATCTACGGGCGAGTTCTACGCCTCTGAGGGCGAATATGCATACGTGGAGAAACTGCTCAACAATATGCAGCCCAAAGAGGTGCTCTACGAACGCACTCGACATGCCGATTTCGTGGATAAATTCGGCAACAAGTACTACACCACTCGTTTCGACGAATGGGCGTTCAACCCCGATTCGGCACGCGAAAAGATGCTGAAGCATTTCAAAACGCAGTCGCTCAAGGGGTTTGGTGTCGAGGGGCTCGACTATGCCGTGGTGGCTGCTGGTGCCATACTCTACTATCTCGACGTAACCCAGCATCTACACGTCGATCACATTGCTTCCATATCGCGAATCGACGAGGATAAATACGTATGGATTGACCGATTCACATCGCGCAACCTCGAACTTTTTGGCTCGCTCAACGAGAATGCCCGTACATTTGCCGACACCATTGATCGCACGGCATCGCCCATGGGCGGCCGCCTGCTCAAGCGTTGGATAGCCTTTCCGCTTAAAGATGTGGCGTCCATACAGCAACGGCTCAATGTGGTGGAGCATTTGGTGAGCAACAAAAATTTGGCCGAGTCGCTACAGAGTGCCTTGCACAGCATAGGCGATTTGGAGCGTATATGCGCAAAGGCTGCTGTTGGTCGCGTAACGCCCAGAGAATTAGTGCAATTGCGCTATGCGTTAGGATTGGCGCAGCAGATAAAGCAACAATGCGCCGAAACGTCGGAGCCTACGCTACAGCACATTGCCGAGCAGATAAACCCATGCACACGTATGGCGCAGCGCATCGAGCGCGAAATTGTGTCAGAACCGCCAGCCCAGTTGGGCAAGGGCGATGTGATTGCTGCTGGCGTACACCCAGAACTCGACGATTTACGCCGCATTCTGCATAGCAGTAAGGACTATTTGATGGACTTACAGATGCGCGAGTCGGAGCGTACGGGCATTCCAAGCCTCAAGGTGAGTTTCAACAACGTGTTTGGCTACTACATAGAGGTGCGCAATACTCATAAGCACAAGGTTCCATCCGATTGGATTCGCAAGCAGACGCTCACTCAGGCCGAACGTTATATAACGCAAGAACTCAAGCAGTATGAGGAGAAAATACTCGGAGCCGAGGAGCGTATATTGGCCATCGAAACGGAGCTCTATGCCAACCTGATGGGCGCAATTAACGAGTATGTACCGTCCATACAGCTCAATGCCAACCTTGTGGCGCAGCTCGATTGCCTGCAGTCGTTCGCCACGAGTGCCACTGAGTATGGCTACTGTAAGCCCGAAATCGATACTTCCGAAACCATAGACATAAGCCAGGGGCGCCATCCTGTAATTGAGCGTATGCTGCCCGCTGGGCAGGAGTATGTGGCCAACGATGTTCGCCTTGATGCCGACGAGCAGCAAATAGTAATCATTACAGGCCCCAACATGGCCGGTAAATCGGCCTTGCTCCGACAAACCGCCTTGATTGTGCTGATGGCACAAATTGGCTCGTTTGTCCCCGCCAAGGCAGCAAAAATTGGTGTGGTGGACAAGATTTTCACCCGTGTAGGGGCGTCGGACAACCTTTCGCAGGGCGAATCCACCTTTATGGTTGAAATGCAAGAGGCGGCCAGCATCCTTAACAACCTGTCGGGGCGTAGCCTCATCCTGCTCGACGAGATTGGACGAGGTACGTCAACCTACGACGGAATATCAATTGCTTGGGCCATAGTGGAATATCTTCATGAACATCCATCGGCACGAGCCAAAACCATGTTCGCCACACACTATCACGAACTCATTGAGATGGAGAAGTCGTTTCCACGCGTGCGCAACTATCACATCACCGTTAAGGAAACTGGCAATCAGGTGATATTCCTGCGCAAAATGAAGCCAGGTGGGAGCGAGCACAGTTTTGGTATACATGTGGCACGGATGGCTGGAATGCCCAAGAGCGTTATAAATAGGGCTAACAGTATATTAAGCGAGTTGGAGAAATCGCAGAAAGATGGGCTGGCACAGAAACCCACAGCCGATATTGCCACCCACCGCCCAGGCTATCAGTTTAGCATATTCCAGCTCGATGATCCTGTGCTGTCGGAAATCAGAAACCGTATCAAAGGTTTGGACATCAACAATATAACCCCTATAGAGGCTCTGAATAAACTCAATGAGATTAAACGGCTTACTGGTTTGTAAATCAGCATATTGACAAATAATAAGTCCATATCGCGAAACTTTCTGTAGATGTTTGGGCTTTTTTTGTTTCACTATGGCAGTAATTTTTTGAACATAAGCCCGAATATTACTAAATTTGCCGCCCGATTATTTTATATGGATACGCTGCTGCTGCTGCTAAAGGGTGTTATTATTGGTCTGGCGGCCACAATACCGTTAGGTCCCATAGGTGTGCTGTGCGTTCAGCGTACCATCAATAAAGGGCGGGCAAGCGGATTCATTTCGGGCTTGGGGGCGGCCACCTCCGACACATTCTATGCCACCATTGCCAGCTTCAGCTTGGCCTTCATAATCGATTTTATCGATTCTCATAGGTTGCTGATTGAGATTGTGGGTGCTGCAGTGATTATAGTGCTGGGACTCAAAACTTTCTATACCAATCCGCTCTCGCAGCTCCGACAGTATAAGAGAAGAAAAAATCGTATTTGGGAGGACTATGTAACCACCCTGTTGCTCACCCTTACCAATCCGCTGATTATTTTCTATTTCATAGCCCTGTTTGCAATGGGTAATGTTGTGAATACCAGTCATTTCACTCATACTTTGCTTGTACTCTTAGGCGTGTTTGCGGGCGGTGTGCTGTGGTGGTATATGCTCACCTCCACGGTGAATCGGTTCAGGCATAAGTTTAGGCTGAAGCATTTGTGGTGGATTAACAAGGTGGCTGGTGCGCTCATTGTGCTGCTTGGTGTGCTGGCAGTCTTTAGTGCTGCGTTTGGTATTCTGTAGGTATGTCAGTGTTATTAGGAGGTAGGGCTATAAAATTTGTCGATATATGCAGATTATTGATATTTTATGCGTATATTTTTTCAGTAATCCCGTATAACAGCGCACAAATAACTCGTAAACCGCAGTAGAAAATGGATAGGAACACAGCAACGCATGAGGGATATAGCCTTACCATTGCCCGTTTTTCCATTGTAGCCGCCATTGCCGTGGGCGTTTTGGTGTTAGCTCTGGCCGTGGTAAAAACCGACCTTAAAGCCATGTCGCTGATGGGGGTTTTTGTGGTGGCTCTGGCCACCTACATCATCGATGTGCCCATTTCTAATGCTCTAGAGCGTAAGCATCCATTGCCGCTGCTGGTGGCCATTGCGGCGTTTGTGGCCTCGCTGCTGCTTAGCACTTTTGGTGAGGATTACACCGCTGCCATGCTTATATTTCCTCTGCTTACGCTGGCTGTGCTGGGAGAACGGTTTGGTAAGTGGATTTCAATGGTGCTGGGTGTTCTGTGGATTTTGTTGCTGTTTGTGAATGTGGCAGGGAATCCGCTGCCAATAATCGATACAACCACCAAAATAGTCTATATTGGGCTATACTGCGCCCTGCATCTGCTGGTACAAATCACCATCAACAGTATCCGCTATCGCGACGAGCGGTTTGCGCAATCGGCTAGCGAGCATCAGCAAACCATGCAGCTCAACAGTCAGGTGCTGTCGAAATTCTCGCACGACATTCGTGTCCCGCTCAACAACATTCTCATGGTGTCCGACATGATTGCAGCATCGGCCTCCGATGGCGATCTAATCGATCATATCCGAGCATCGGTGAAAAACCTTGAAGAAGTGCTTGATAGCATGGATAGCCTTGCTCTTTCGGGCAACACCAGCCAACCCAAGGAGAAACTAGTTTTTGAACTCGATAAGATTCTCGACGACCTGCTTGTGCTGCTCAAACTGCAAATGCCCGAACTTGCATGCTCCTATCATATTGAACCAAACCTGCCTCCAAAGTTTGAGGGTAGTCCCATCGACATCAAGCAAATTGCGCTTAACATAGCTGAGAGCTTTGCGCAGCACAAGATTGGCTCCAAAGCGTCGCTGGCCATCACGGTACGCAATGGCGAGGAACTATCGGGGCTGCACTTCGACTTCCGTTGCAGCACACCTGTTCGCGTACCCCTACAGCCAGGCATAGCGTCGCCCGATACCACCAGTAGTCGGTCGGCTCTGATTACTGGGTTAGGGCTTTCGTTCTCTGAACTGCTGGTGCAGAAGCATGGAGGTGTGCTGCGTATCGATATGGGTAAGGAGAATGTGGTGCTCTCGTTCGACTATAGCATAGCCGGTTCGCGGTACGGAGCGTCAAGCATCAGCACTAATGGAGTTAACAGCGGGTCGGCTGCACCTCGCAAGAAGAATGTTGGTCCTAAAACAACGGTGGAGCTCTCAAAAGCCCAAGTGCTGCTGGTTGAGGATAATCAAATCAATCAAAAAATTGTTATGCTCAGCCTCGATAAGATTGTTAAGGGCATCGATGTGGCCAACAATGGGCGCGAGGCTCTCGATAAGTTCGCCACCAACAAATACGACATCATTTTGATGGATATACAGATGCCTGTGATGAATGGTTTTGTGGCTGCTCAGAAAATACGCGAAATGGAGGCCAATGTCGATACGCATATTCCAATAATTGCAATCACAGCTAACGCGCTGATGGGCGACCGCGAGGAGTGCCTAAAGGCTGGTATGGACGATTATATTAGCAAACCGTTCCAGGTTGAAGAGGTGGTGGAGAAGATGGAGCGCCTACTAACCGCAAAAGCCTAATGAGCATGACAGCCAAGAAAAAATTAGTGGTGCTCACAGGGGCGGGCATCAGCGCAGAGAGCGGCATACGCACCTTCCGCGATGCCGACGGCCTTTGGGAAAACTACGATGTGATGAAGGTGGCCAGCATCGATGGCTGGTACGACGACCCTAAGCTCGTGCTACAGTTCTACAACGAGCGCCGCGAGCAGTTGCGTACCGCAAAGCCCAATGCCGCCCACGTAGCCTTGGCCGAAGCGCAGCAACGCTACGATGTGCATATAGTTACACAGAATGTCGATAATCTGCACGAGGCCGCTGGCAGCAAGCAAGTTTTGCACCTCCATGGCGAGCTCACCAAGGTGCGTTCTACAAAGAATCCGGCCCTAATCTACGACATAGGCTACAAGAGCGTTAATTGGGGCGACACCTGCGAGTTGGGCTCGCAATTGCGTCCGCACATTGTGTGGTTCGGCGAAGCTGTGCCAGCCATGGACGAGGCTGTGCAGATAGCCCAGCAGGCCGACATTTTCGCCGTGGTGGGCACATCGATGGCCGTGTACCCCGCTGCTAGTCTAATATACTATGTGCCAGATGATTGTCCAAAATTTTTGGTCGATCCGGCCGATGTGCCCATTTCGGGCATCACCGCTATCAGGGAGAAAGCATCGGTGGGCGTGGCACAGATGTTGGAGCTAATCGATAAACTATAAAGCAAAGTCTCTACATTGCGTCGTCGATTAGTTGCCATAGCGCTATTTCGCGCCATCCTCTTAGCCCCTGCTCGCGCTGCCGAGCAGATGGGTGAGTTGCGGGTTGGAGCCGAACGTACAGAGCTATATCTGCCCATGCTTAGGGGCAGCAATGTGGCCATTTTGGCCAATCACACCTCGCTGGTGTGCGGTGTGCATCTGGTGGATACGCTGCTGTCCATGGGTGTAAATCTAAAAAAAATATTCTGCCCCGAACATGGCTTTCGCGGCGATGTGGAGGCGGGCAAGTACATACAGTCGCAAACCGACAGCAAAACAGGGCTGCCGCTGGTGTCGCTCTACGGCAAGAACAAAAAGCCATCGGGCGAGAGCCTGGGCGGTATCGACTACGTGCTAATCGACCTGCAGGACGTGGGGGTGCGCTACTACACCTACACATCTACCATGCACTACGTGATGGAGGCTTGCGCCGAGCAGGGCGTGGCTGTGATTGTGCTGGACAGGCCCAACCCCAATGGCTTCTATATCGATGGACCAATGCTCGACACCGCCACCAGCCGCTCGTTTGTGGGAATGCACCCCGTGCCGCTGGTGCATGGCCTCACCATAGGCGAGTATGCCCAGATGATTAACGGCGAGCGTTGGCTGAAAGGCGGCATTCAGTGCCGTCTGACGGTGATACCGTGTAGCGGCTACACCCACCAGCAAACCTACGCGCCGCCCGTGGGACCATCGCCAAATCTGCCAAATCTGTGCTCTATTTTGCTCTATCCATCGCTCGGACTGTTTGAGGGAACGCCCGTGAGCGTTGGGCGCGGCACCGATTGGCCGTTCCAAATTTTTGGTTACCCCGATTTTCCGCTGCGCGGATTTCACTTCACCCCCGAGGAGCGCCCACACGCAAGCGTTAATCCGCCCTATAAGGACGAACTCTGCTTCGGAATCGACCTGCGCGACTATGCCGAGGCCTATTTTCGGGATGCCTGCGCCATCAACCTCGATTGGCTGCTTATGGCCTATCGGGCCTATCCCAAGCCAGAGGCGTTTTTCAACCGCTTCTTTAAGAATTTGGCCGGCACTCCAAAGCTTCGCCAGCAGATTGAGCAGGGCATGAGTGCCGACGACATACGCCAATCGTGGCAGGCCGACCTACAGGCATTCCGCAGCATAAGGGATAAATATTTGCTCTACCCCGATTTTATTCCCACAAAAACGCAATAAGCCATGCAAGTTGAAGAAGTTAATGTGTTTATAGACAAGCTTATAGAACTGGCCATAGCCGAGGATATTGGCGATGGCGATCACTCGTCGTTGGCCTGTATCCCCCCGCACGAGCGCGGCACGGCGCAGCTGATGATGAAGCAGGAGGGCATTGTGGCTGGTGTTGCGCTGGCCGAGCGCATCTATCGACGCTTGGACCCCACGGCCACAGTTCAGCTGCTCATTGCCGACGGCACGCAGGTGGGCTACGGCGACATCGTGTTCCGCGTTGAGGCCACCGTACACACATTGCTGCAGGCCGAGCGCATTGTGCTCAACATCATGCAGCGCATGAGCGGCATTGCCACGCAGACCAACGCCTACGTGCAGCGCTGCGCTGGTACTAAAGCACGTGTGCTCGATACGCGCAAAACAACTCCAGGTATGCGCGTGCTCGACAAGATGGCCGTGGCCATTGGCGGCGGCATGAATCATCGCATGGGTTTGTTCGACATGATTATGCTCAAGGATAACCACATCGACTTTGCGGGTGGCGTTGAGCCTGCCATTCGTCGCGCCCAGCACTATTTGGCGCAGACGGGGCGTTCGCTCCCCATCGAGGTGGAAACCCGCTCGTTGGACGATGTGCAGACTGTGCTACGCGTGGGCGGTGTGCAGCGCATCATGCTCGACAACTTTAGCGTAGCCGATACCCGCCGCGCCGTGGAGCTGATTGGCGGGCGCATACCCACCGAGTCGTCGGGCGGCATCACCCTCGACACCATCCGCGACTACGCCGAATGTGGTGTGGATTTTATTTCCGTAGGTGCTATTACGCACCAAATCAGGAGTTTGGATATGAACTTGAAGAAGATATAATACGTTGAACTATAGCAACTAACAGACATGAAACGCTTTTCGACCCTGTTGTTGGTGGCCACAATGGGCTTGGTTATGGCATGTAGGCAAATGACTTTGGACGAGGCCGTTGAGGCAGCCAATCGCAATTGTCCCATGCAGATTGACGATGCAACGGTGATTACCAAGATTGAGCATCAAGGTGACTATGTGGTATATTTGGCCGATGTTGATGAAGGAGCCGATGGCGATGTCAACAATCTGAACGACAGCATATTGAATGCTGAGGTGAAGCGGAATATACTTGCATATATACAAAAAGGTATGCTCAATGGTGACACACGAAGGTTTATAGGTTTATGCAAGGACAGCAAGGTAGGCATAGAGTATCGCTACATTGGTAGCCGCACCAACAACCAGGCTCTTGTGCGGATTGAGCACACGGAGCTGTAGAAGGAGGCGAAGTTTTCAGCTTCGCTTGCCGAAAGGCAGTTAGGCGAAGCAAGGGGGCATGCCCCCTTGTCTTACCGCAACTACTGTACGGACGCGATTTATCGCGTCCACGATACGAAAGAGGGCGAATCCATTATGGGTTCGCCTTTTTTTGGTGTTGCAGGGTGCGCGTAGGGGCGAATGATTATTCGCCCCTACATTCGAAAACGCAACAAATACGCGTGTTTCGGACACACGCGGTGTGTCCCTACAGCCGAATCAACGAATATACTGCTCCGGAGGACGCGATAAATCGCGTCCGTACAGCAACGCGTGTGGGAGTTACACGGCGGCTGAGCTTGCCGAAGCCCCGCCCCTGCTTTCGCTTCGACAGCCTCCATCGCTATTAGCCCGCCCAAG
>JAFWUG010000015.1 GCA_017524185.1 Bacteroidales bacterium | reverse complement strand
GGAGAGCGCACGAAAGCTCTTTCAGGGTGGCACCATGTTGTGTGAAACTGTTTCGCCAACGTTGGTATTTGGTCGGCAACAGCGTTTATGAAGGCAAAATCCGCATCTATTCCTTGGACCGCGTTTTGGATGTCAAACCGACGGACGCGCCTTTTTCCTATCCCAAAGATTTCAGTCCCGAGGTCTATTTTGAGGGCTGTTTTGGTGTCATCCGTGGCGACGGAACCAGAATAGAAACGGTGAAGATTAAGGTGTGTGCCAACCAAGCCAACTACCTGCGTTCCTTGCCTTTGCACCCAAGCCAAAAAGAAACCGAGCGCAACGCCGACCATAGCATTTTCACCCTGCAAGTCCGCCCGACCTTCGATTTCCAGCAAGAACTCCTCTGGAACGGCGACGCGCTTGAAGTGTTGGAACCGCTTTGGCTGCGGCAAGAGTTGGCGGGCACAGTGAAACGGATGTGGAATCATTACAACTCACTATGAACAACTTCGCCGCCATCGACTTCGAGACCGCCAACAACGCTCGCACCAGCGTGTGCAGCGTGGGCGTGGTGATTGTGAAAAACAACGAGATTGTCGATTCATTCTACTCGCTCATCAAGCCCGAACCCAACTACTACAACTATTGGAATACACGGGTTCACGGCCTCACACGTGCCGACACCGATGGCGCACCGCTGTTCCCTGACGTTTGGCGGCAGATTGAGCCGCTGATTGAGGGTTTGCCGCTGGTGGCCCACAACAGCCCTTTCGATGAGGGCTGCCTAAAGGCCGTGATGCGCTGCTACCGAATGGACTACCCCAACTACGAGTTCCATTGTACCTGCCGCGCTGCGCGAAAACATTTTGGCTACCAGCTACCCAACCACCAACTGCACACCGTGGCCGAGGCCTGCGGCTACCACCTGGCCAACCACCACCACGCCCTGGCCGACGCGGAGGCCTGCGCCTGGATTGCGCGGGAGATTCTGTAGATACGGCCTATTTCGCCAATTTGAACAAAACTTGCCGATAATAGATGGAATCTTTTATATAACAGAGCTATGGGGTGTTAGAGCTTAAAATGAGCTCATGTGCTATGTTACGCGTCCAAAATAAGTACCCGAAACAAAGGCATAGGTTCCTTTCTGTGATGACCGTAATTATCTCCGTTGGAAGGATGCGCTGAGCACAGGGCTAAAGGTCTTCATAGCAGACATCAATGGCGCAACTGACGTGGCCCAAGTTCTGGCGGTGGTAGCACATCAGGCGATATGCCGTGGCGAGACAAAGACGAGGACTATCTCCATTGGGCTTACCGTGCCATGCGTTATGCCCAAGCCAAACACTATTCTGGCAATAGGTTTAAACGGTCGCTGAACAAATAGTCGTCGCGCACGATAAATAATGAGAGATGTTTCCTATATGGCGACACCTCTCATTATAATAGACCATTTGTCCATGTCCTACCAAATTTTTGGATAGTGTCGGACAAATACTCTTGTTTCCTTAATCTTTAGGATCTTATTCAAAAGGAAGAGCGAACAGTTTATCGCTATAGAAGTTGAGACGAACCACCAAGTATTCCTCGCCAGTTGGCAAGATTTTCTCGGTAACTGAATCTTTATCCAATTAACCTGATGCGAAAATATTTTTCAGATGAAGTCCGATGTTATCGGTTGAGCAGTCAAACAGCATGCCCATCGCTTTCTGAGTACACCAAACAGTGTTATCCTTAATAATAGACTTCCACACCCTGTTCCTTCCCCTCTATCTGAAAGATTAGGAACTCAGCTATGCTATTTCTTATTTCTCTTCGATTTGCCATATTCTATTGCTTTTATATATTCCAACTGATTTGTATTCATAAGATTACAATCTCCCAGATTATTGGATAATAGAATCCTCTACAAATTCCCAATAGCCATTTCTTTTACCATTTACTCTACGTAGAATGTTCTTCTCTTGCAACGCTATGGTAATTGGTTTGACGGTTCGCTCAGATTTTCCAATTTCAGCAGCAATCTCTTTTTGGGTAGCAGATGGATTCTTTTACACTATGCGAAGTAGAGCGACTTCTTCCAAAATGCAATTTTTGCACTTTGGGGGTAATTCTTCGCCAGCTTTTGCACTTTGGGGTATGGTTTCGTTATCAACTTTGTTCCAATCAACGTGCATAATCCTATTCCTAAGGTCATGTTCTTCCCCAAGCAACATACTGCGAAAGAATCTTTCCAAATACTCTATCGTTTCTGTGATGCCATTTGTCAAATCACTGTAGTTGGCACGAACGAGCGCATTTCGGAAATACCACGAATTTTCAGCAAAGACATCATTGACCACATTGAAACCCAATGTACGTAGGTACTTGATCATAAATACGGCAATCGTTCGTGTGTTACCTTCGCAAAACGCATGAACCTGCCATAGATTAGCACAGAAACGGGTTAGATGACGAATAGCCTCATCTATATTCATGTTTGCATAACTGAACTCGCGTTCCTGCCCCATATCATAATTCAATGTGTCGCTAATTGTATCTGCACTGGCATAATACACGGTCTTGCCGCCAAGTACCCATTCGTTATTCGTGATATTATAGTCACGAATACGTCCTGCCAGCTTGTAAATACCATCAAACAAACGGCGATGTATAGAAATCAACTGAGCAGGAGTATATGAGAACGTTTTTTCCTCTATCAACTCCGTAATACGTGCAGCCACCTTGTCTGCCTCTTCCGTTCGGTCATTCATGATACCCTTTCGTCCAGATTCAGACTTGTAGTATGAGTCGATAAGTTGCTTTACTTCATTGATGCTGATATCACCCTCGATATGCCGTTTGGCAGTATCAAGCAGATATTCAGAAGTCTGAAGTCTATCAACCTGTTGAAGCCCTATAGCAACCTTCCAAGCTTCGCTACGCTCGCGCTTCTGTGGTTCGCCTTGGCGTATGTATTCATTCAAGCCAAGAGTCGCATATTTCTGTTCGTCGCTCATATGTTGTTTTTATTAAATCATTATTAGCTCCTATTATATGATTTTCGTAATTTCTTGCCATCAGCATCAATCTTTCTTAACTGATCGAAAGGAGATTGGAGTTCAGGGATGTTGTTTGATTTCTCTTTTATATCAGTCATACTTCTGCAAATTGATTACTCTTCGTCTTCCTTCTCCAATCTCATCTGCCACATAGTTTTGCCTTCATAGCTAAAATATTTAGGCCCCTGATAAGAACCACTAGTATACTGCATGCTCTCTGGTAGGAATTCTGCCGTAAAGGCAGATAAAGCCCATAGACGACCTTCGTATTCAATTTTGTCATCCGAAGCCACTTTGACTGGAAGATTAAGAGCATCAAAAATGATTGTATCACCAACATTAAGCCCCACCATGTGAAATTTGAAAGGCGGTTTGGATTTTTTTCTATTACTCTCATCTCTTGCTGCTTCTATCTTTTTATCCTCTTCCTTGCTTCCACTAATAACAGGATTACCATCTGTATAAACAGCCAGCTCTGCATCTTCGAGCAAATCTGCTATATCACGCATAATATCGAGAGCTACCGAAGGGGCGATATTGAAGAATTCACGATTCTGACGAATACGCAAATCCGTCAAGCGGTCAATCTGCTTGTGAATTTGCTTTTCAACCTTATCGAACTTCGAGGTCTTTAAAGTTGCATAAATCTCGAATGGCAGAGGAACTGCCGTATTGTCTAACTCCTTAGAGCGTACATCTACTGGACGCGAACTTTTCCCTATCTTGACCCAATCTTCACGAAAACTTGGATTGGTCAGAATGTAAACATAGCCTTGGTTATTTTCGTTGCTCATTGTATTATCGCATTTTCATTGTTATGTAGTTGTCTTCTAGCAACATTTCTGAAACAAGCTGTTTCAGTTTTTCCATATTCTCGGCATAGAACAGATACCACTGTTTCATATACCACAAATTGCGCACAGAAAAGTTTGTACTGTCAGGAAACTCACGCTTTAAATCTAAGCTTACTTGTTCTACAACTCCTGCTCCCCAGCGTTCTTCGGCTTTCTTCTGAACCAAGTCGCGACCTAGTTGCCAGTTAAACAAAAGTTTTTCCGCATTCACCTTGACAGCAGCTTTTACCTGTGCGGAACGATAGCGACTCTTAATGTCCGCTATCCAATCCGCATAGTCCGCATCAATGTGAATATCGTGCGACTTCACGATATACGGTTCTGCCTGTGGCTGTATGTCCTTATTTTCTTGCGTCATTTCTTAGACAACATATCAAGGAAAATTACGCAAATTTAAAATTTTTATAAGAACATCCTGTTCAAGAAATTTGATTCGCCGACACGAAATGATGGTAAACTATTTACTTAGAGTATCTTATAGGATTGAGCATGTATCACATCGACTAGAGACCATGCGGCGACAAGGTCTTATTTTGCTAGACGACTAAGGAATATTTGGATGAAAGATAATCAATAACACACCATATATAGCTGATTTCTAAAACTCAATAACAAATCAACTAAATAAAAACATTAAATAAATAATGCTATATACATGGGTATAAGTATATAATGGTTTGAAACTAATACTATAGCCTCTCACACTACAGCCTATTCTCTAAAAATTAAATGCGATTCGGACAAGGAATCATTGCCAGCGGTACAAAGCCAAATGTTTCCAGCGGTGATTTATCGTTTTCTTGCAAAAAAATTGGACTTGCGACAAAGGAAATGGGAAACGGCTACAAAGCACTGTCCTATGCTACGCCTACCTCGCTCGGCGCAATGCGCGGCGCAGGTGGGCTGGACGCTTGAGCGAGCCATGGCCAGGCAGTAGCACCCGTGCGCCTAACGTAGCTAAAGTTTTCCATGAGTTGCGCATATCTTCTGCGCTGATTGCAAACGGATTGTTAATCGAAAAATTGAATATACCCAGCAGGGCATCGCCGGTTAGCAGGGCCGTACCATCCACCAGCACGGAGGCCGAGCCAGGCGTGTGGCCCGGCGTGTGGTGCAGGCTGATGTGGGTTCCGGGGAGGGTTAGCGAGGTGTCGAACTGCAGGTTGGGGGCGCACGGCTCAAATGCGGGGGCAAAGTTGCGAGCCGAGCGTAGCAGCAGTCGCCACAGGCGCGTGGCGGGCACAAACGGGGCCGACTGACCGCTGGCCAACAGCTCGGCCTCGGCGCGATGAACCACCACCTGCGCCCCATAGGCTTGCTGGACATATGCGGCATTGCCCACATGGTCGAAATGCGCGTGGGTGAGCAGCAGATAGTCGATGCGCTCAACGCCGTAGTGGCGTAGCCGCTTGAGCAGCTTGGCGCGGCGGCTGGCCAGCCCCGTATCGACCAGCACGGTGATGCCGTTGCCGCGCACCAAATAGACGTTGCTAAGCCGCGACAGAATGCACGTTACGCTGTAGCCATTGGGCGTGTGCCATGTGCGATGGAGCAGCTTAACGCGGAAAAGCACGTTGAGCGACAGCACCAAAGCCGACAGCAATATGAGCGTTGATATTATCATATAAATCTAAAAATCAGCGATATAAATGTATCAATATAAACTAAAATATAAATTTAATAATAGATTTAAACATACAAACTTATTCTACTGAATATAAAGTGATTATACCTATTCACCATCGTATTTAAGATACATTGCGCCATCGGCGTGCTTCACCCAGCGCAGGTTGTGGTGTTGGAGCGTTTGGGGCTCGCCGAACCGTGCGCCGAGGTAGGCAAAGTGGGCGAAATCGCTCACAATGCAGCGGAAAAAACCGTGCTTGGCCATTATTTGCAGCGACTTGGTGTGACGCAGGGTGGCAATGTCGAGGTCAATGGCGATGCCCAGCGTGTGGTGCGACGTGCCAGGGGCGGCGCAGCTGGCATATAGCGGCCCCTGGTGAAGCTTGCCAAACATCATGGGCTTGGACAGATGGGTCTCCTGCCAGTAGATGAGCGCAGCCTGGTCGATGTACCGACCCTGCCTGCCAAGCTCCTCGATGGTCTGGAGCAGGCGATGAGCGGCGGTGTCGGACGCTGGCCTCTGTTTGCGGTGATACGAGAGCTCGCGTTGCAGACGCGATAGCCATATTTGCTGGGCATCCCTGTAGGAGCGGAACACGCCATCGGCACCGCGAATCTTAAACGGTATGCCAGCTGCCTTGAGGTCGGCGATGGCCCGTTTAAGCTGTTCGGCCACATGTGTTTGCAGCCTATGCTTGCGTCCGCTGCCGTCGAAGTCGATTTCGACAAATGGAGTGGTGGCCCAGAAAGCGTTGTAGGCATCGGAAGACATCAGGAAGAGCCCCTCGGGGATGCGCACGGCCGCGTTGCTATCGGCGTGAGCCATGGCGGGGATGCCGTATTGTAAGCCGAGAAAGTGCATGAAATGATGCCGAATACTATCGATTTGCTGTAACAGCTGGGGCGCCGACTCGATGCGAGCGTCGGGCTGAGGTTGGGCGGGAGCGGATAGGGTCTGAAAGACAACCATCAGACCTATTAGCATAAGTTTTAAACGATTAGCAGACATGTTATGAAATACATTGATGTAGAAAAGGCAACCTAAAATCAACAAAAAGCAGACCGTAATAGCCAGTTTTGAATCTCAAAGATAGAATTATTTTATGGTTCTGTAGAATAAAAATAAAATCAAGACGCTTAAACTAACAATAAACAAATGAAAATCAAAGAAATACAGGTATAGTCAAGTATTATTTTGTACAATTCTGTTTGAATGCGATGAATCAATAAATTCATATAAAACTTCAAAAACTTAATATGTTGTTGAATACGAATAATTGACTACCTTTGCAAATATAATCGTGAAAGTAATTAGATGTGTATTCTTAAACCTTTTTGCAAATCTATATGCCATATAAATCTCTAAATCAATTTATTAACGAACTAGAAAAACACGGCGAGTTGGTGCGCATACAGACACCCATAAGCCCTACGCTACAAATAGCCGAGATTACCGACCGAATGTCGAAACAGCCCGATGGCGGCAAAGCTCTGCTGTTCGAGAATACAGGGACGGCCTTCCCCGTGCTCACCAACATGATGGGCTCGGCTCGACGCATCTGCTCGGCACTTGGAGTTGAACATTTAGATGAATTTGGCGAACTTATGCGCCTGATTATTGGCAATTTACTTGAACCTAAAAAAACGATTTGGGATAAAATTGCCATGCTGCCCGAGCTGAACCAAATTGCACAGTGGACGCCACATGTGCGCAGCGGACGCGGTGATTGTCAGCAGGTTATACACAAGCAGCCCGACCTGTCGATGCTGCCCATACTCACCTGCTGGCCCCACGATGGCGGACCATTCATCACCCTGCCGCTGGTGCACACCCGCGACCCGCACACGGACATCCGCAATGTGGGCATGTACCGCATGCAGGTGCTTGGCCCCAACCAAACGGCCATGCACTGGCATAAGCACAAAACCGGCGCAAAGCACCTGGCTGCCTACAGCAAGCTGGGCGAGCGCATGCCCGTGGCCGTGGCCCTGGGCGGCGACCCGGCCTACACCTATGCCGCCACCGCGCCCATGCCCGAGGGTATGGACGAGTACATGCTGGCTGGATTCATCCGCAGCCGCCGCGTGGAGCTGGTGCGCTGCCTCACGGTGGACTTGGAGGTGCCAGCCGATGCCGACTTTGTGCTGGAGGGCTACATCGACCCCGCCGAGGAACCCGTGTGGGAAGGTCCCTTTGGCGACCACACAGGGTTCTACTCGCTGCCCGACTGGTATCCGCGTTTCCACCTCACCTGCATCACGCACCGCCGCGATGCGGTTTACCCCGCCACGCTGGTGGGCATACCGCCTATGGAGGATGCACAGATTGCCCGCGCCACCGAGCGCATTTTCCTCGAACCGCTGCGCACCGCCATACTGCCTGAACTGGTGGACATGCACATGCCCGATGCTGGTACAGCGCATAACCTTGCCCTGGTGTCGCTGCAAACCGATGCTTACGAGGGCGTGGCCTACAAAGCCATGAACGCACTGTGGGGCGCAGGACAGATGATGTTCAACAAAATTCTAATTGCATTTAATGCTGAAGTTGAACTAACCGACTATAAATTGCTAGCACACAAAGCATTTTCGCGCATAAATCCTGCCCGCAATTTTCACTTTGGGCACGGCATAGCCGACGTGCTTGACCACGCACCGCAAACCTTAGGCATAGGCAGCAAATTGTTGATTGATGCCACTGGCCCAGAGCAGTATGCGCTCAGCAAGATAGACCCCGAACCAATAGCCCACGCCATAGCGCAGGCAGGCGGCGAGCTGAGCGTATCGAGCAGACATTTACTACAAGAAGGCTTGCCCATTGCCTTTGCGCTATTTGAACGCACCAACACCGCTCCCGCCATGCTCGGCACACTACAAATGCTGGTACAGCAAGCCGCAATGCAGCCGATAGTCGTGCTTGTGGCGGCCGACAAGGGTTTGCCCACCGATAGGCTCGACCTGCAAGCATGGTGGACGCTGGCCAACCTTGATCCAAAGCGCGACATACTCATTATTCCAACGACAGATGGCCAACGAGCCAAGGTGCTAGTTGACGGCACACGCAAGCTGCCTCAGTCGGACCAACACCCACGCCCATGGCCCAACCCTGCCCTTATGGACGCCCAAACCATAGCCCAGGTTGATGCGCTATGGCCTCAACTCAACATCGGAGCACCAATCGCATCGCCATCGGCCGAACTGCAAGGACTGAACTGCGGCAACAGCGCAGAGGCCAAACTCCCATAAAACCTAACATCAGTAACGCGCAACTACTCACGGGCTTCTTGCGACTACGATAGTTGATAATACACTGAAAAAGCGTAACTTTGCGGCGTTAATAGCCAGTCCATGCGCAGCACGTCACGTCGCCATACATATCCGCTTATCATCCTCATAGCCCTTACTGCTGTAGTGCTTGGCGGCACTGCACTTGCAGGGGTACACCCCCAACGAATTAAAGCCATACCCGAGGGCATCAGCGCCGACTCGGTGCTACGCACCATCGGTAAGCCATCGCGGGTGCAGAACGTGCACAGGCTCTACTACAAATCGCACCAGGTGGTGGTGGACGCCGACAGCATAATTATCGACATTAGGCTTACCGACAAGCGTTTGCATCCAACCCTAATAAACCAAAGCAAACACAACGAGCAAAATGCCGCCCCAGCGGTTACGCTGCTCCGCATAGGGATGGACCTGCCCGAAGCATACAGCCGCGCTGGACAGCCCGACAGCATTGTGCCTGGCCAAGATTGGTACTACACGCAGCGGCGCCGCGTAGAGATGAGCCATGGCCACGTGCAACGCGTTGAGACGCACATAAGACGGACTTTCGACAAGCTCGACTGGGTTTGGCTCAACTTTAACGACCGCGGCCTGCTGCTGATGAACATTGCCATTGCGCTGGTGATGTTCGGCGTGGCAATGCAAATCAACCTAAACAATTTTAAACTACTCGTATCGCATCCAAGGCCAGTGATTGTGGGCTTTATATCGCAATTTGTAGGCGTACCGCTGGTTACGTTTTTGCTAATCATGCTGATACGCCCCGCGCCGAGCATCGCGCTGGGGATGCTGCTGGTGGCGGCCTGCCCGGGGGGCAACATCTCCAACTTCATATCGGCCCTAGCCAAGGGCAACATAGCCCTATCGGTTACGCTCTCGGCCATAGCCACCGTGGCGGCCATATTCATGACCCCGCTCAACTTTGCGCTATGGGGCAACCTATACTCCGAAACATCGAGCATGATGATTCCCATCAGCATCGACCCGCTGGAAATGCTCAAAACGGTGCTAATACTGCTGGGCATCCCCACCCTGCTGGGAATATATATAGCGCACAGATTCCCGAAATTCACCGCCCGCGTCATAAAGCCCATAAAAATTGGCTCTTTGGTAATATTTTTAGGATTTATTTTGGCCGCGCTGCTCAACAATTGGTCGTATTTTGTACGATTCATTCACCTGGTTGCCCTGCTGGTGGTGATTCACAACGCGCTGTGCCTGCTCGCAGGGTTCGGCGTGGCACGACTGTGCCGACTATCGGGACGCAACAGCCGCACCATAGCCATCGAGACGGGCATACAGAACTCGGGCCTGGGCTTGGCCCTCATATTCAACCCCAACCTGTTCGATGGTCTTGGCGGCATGGCCATGATTGCGTCGATTTGGGGTATATGGCACATTGTGTCGGGGTTCATCGTGGCGGGCATCTGGAGCCACCGCGAACCTGTTGACGCGCAGATACCAACAAAACTATAAAAATCAGCATAATCACATACCATAATGGCCAGTTTCGAAACCATCGAGAAGCGTTCGCTTCGCTACCAGATTCCGCGATTTTATGTCGATTTTGTTTTCCACCGCTATTTCCGTTGCGAGGTGGTGGGGCTGGAACGTCTCGATCCGAATAAAACCTACCTCTTTACGCCCAACCACCAAGGTGCGCTGATTGACGCCATGGCCATACTGTGCATGAAGCCCATTTGGCAGCCCGTGTTTTTGGCCCGCGCCGATATATTCAAAAATCGCAAAGTGGCCAACATCCTGTACTACCTCAAAATATTGCCCATATTCCGCATCCGCGATGGCTACGAAAGCCTGAACCAAAACGACCGCGTGTTTCAGAAAACGCTCGATGTGCTGCGCTGCCGCAACGGCCTTGTGATGCTGCCCGAGGGCAACCATGGCGCGTTTAAGCGGCTACGACAGCTCAAAAAGGGCGTGGCCCGCATCGCTTTCCGTGCCCACGAGGCCATGCAAGAGCCTGAAATTCAGATTGTACCAGTGGGCTTGGACTACAGCAACTACGTGAATGCCCGCAGTCACCTGCTGGTGCGCCTGGGCGAGCCGTTTGGGCTTGAGCCTTACCTGGAGCAGTATGCCCAAAATCCGGCCATCGCCTACAACTCGCTGATGGACGACCTGGCCACGCGCATAAAGGCCGAGATGATTCACATCGAGAGCGAGGAGCACTACGCGGCCTACATGCGTCTGATTGACCTATTCTCCACCACCTACATCAGGCGCAACGGGCTACCGCGCACCCGCAACCAAAAGTTTGCCATCGACAAACAACTCATCGCTGCGCTCGACGATATGCACGCACAAAATGCTGATTTATACAATGATACCATAGACAAGCTAAACCGTTTTGACAACATAATAACCACATACAAGCTGAGCGGACACGCAGCCCCATTCAGGCGCTCGCAATGGCCGCTGCTACCGTGGCAGGCTCTGATGCTGCTGGCCACGCTGCCCGTGTTTGTGTATGGCTACGTGAACAACTTCTTGGCCCTGCTTGCGCCCTACAAGGTGTCGGGCATGTTCAAGGACAAGCAGTTCATCAGCTCGGTTCGCTATGTGGTTTCGCTATTCAGTTTTCCGCTCACCTATGCCATTCAGACGCTCGTGATTGGCCTAACGCTTAGCGACTGGAGGTTCACCCTGGGCTACCTGCTTTCGTTGCCCCTGGGGCTAATTTTGGCCTATCTGTGGCGTAAGCGGTTCTACCGCTTTGTACGCCGCTGCCGCCTGGCACACCTAATATGCACCAAACCCACCGAAGCAAACGAGCTCAACCAGCTGTTCGACAGCCTATATGGGAGGTTTGAAGGGTGCGTTAAAATTGAAGGCAAATAAACAAAAGACTCAAATCAGTCGGTATAAACATCAACAAACCAAACAGTTATGAACAGAACATTTTTTGCACTATTCGCCATAGCTCTGCTGGCGATTATGGGCTGCAACAGGCCCAACAAGGGCGCTAAAAACACCGAAACAGCTGTGGCCGAGGCTGGAATATACAGCATCGCCGTGAAGGACATCGGCCGCAACGATGTGTCGCTGGCCGACTACAAGGGCAAGGTGCTGCTGATTGTGAATGTGGCCAGCAAATGCGGCCTCACCCCGCAGTACGAAGCCTTAGAGAACCTCTACCAGAAGTACAAGGACAAAGGGCTGGAGATATTGGCCTTCCCGTGCAACCAGTTTCGCGGTCAGGAGCCCGGCACCAACGAGGAGATACTGAGCTTCTGCACCAACGACTACAATGTGAGCTTCCGCCTGTTCGACAAGGTTGAGGTGAACGGCGAGGCCGAAAGCCCGCTCTACACCTACCTGAAGCAGCAGGCACCGTTTGCGGGATGGCCAGCTGGCACTGAGGCGTTTGCCGAGCGCATTGAGAGCCGCCACCGCGAGGATGGCAATGGGTTCGACCAGGGCAATGCCATCAGGTGGAACTTTGGCAAGTTTTTGGTGTCGCGCGATGGCAACACCATAAAGCGCTTCGAGCCACCTGTAACGCCCGCCGAGATTGAGGCCGAGATTATTGCCATGCTATAAGGCAGAAAAGATTTGCATCCTACGAAAAGTTCCCCTATGCGGGGAGCTTTTTTTGATGGTGAAGGGATTGAGCAAGTAGACATTGACAAGCGCAGATACTGACAAGGGGGCATGCCCCCTTGTCTCGCTGGCGGGACGCAATGTCTTTTCCTGATTTAGGTTGACTCGGTTTATAGATTATTACTGGTAAACATTGACTACATGTCGTTATTCCTGATTGGGGTTTACCTGCTGAGCCTTATCCCTGAGCGGGGTTGACTGGAGGCCGTAGGCCGAAGGGC
>JAFWUG010000123.1 GCA_017524185.1 Bacteroidales bacterium | reverse complement strand
TGCTCGCCCGCCATCACGTTGGCTGGGCTAACGTCGGTCACCGTATAGTTGGTTACCTCAAAAGCCTGCTTCTTGTAACCCTGTACCTCTATAGCAAAGTTGGGGCGGGTGTAACTACCCTTGCCCACATATTTTATGGTGATTTTGCCATCGGGCGAGTTCGATATGATGGGATCTTCAAACTTAGCCGAAGTGCCTTTTATGTCGGCAATTAGCTTGGTGTCGTCCACAGCGTCGCCCTCGTAGATGTAGAGGTGCGCCGTGGCGACGAACGTAATGCCCTTGTCGATGAGCTTAATCACCGCGCCAGCATCGAGCGGGGCGAAGGTGATGGTGGCCTCAAAGCCATCGGCACCATCGCCATCGGGGCCGCCATCGTCGTAGAACATGATGCTCTTGCCCGTGGGCACTTTCACCTCACCGTTGTTGCCGGCGGCGATGATAATCATGTGTTTCACCGTGCGGCTACCATCGGGGTCGCCTGCAGCCACAGCAGTTTGCTCAGCAGCATCAACAATGGCTACTACAGCAGCATCAACCACAGTATTGTCGGGGACTGTAGGCTTAATATCGACTGTTATCCATAGGTAGTTATTACCCTCAGCCAGCAGACGGCTGCCGCTCACAACAATGCTGCTCGTAGCAGGATTTTCAACCTCTCCAAAGAGTGCTGCCGTAGCTCGATCATTGGTAGTATTGCAATACACGCTCACTTTACCAATGGCATCGTGCGTGCCCTTTAGGTCGAGGCTGATTCCAGTAAGGTTTTTGGGGGTAAGCGTACCCTCGGTAATCACGTTAAGGTCGAGCAGGTCGGCATTGGCTACGCCTATGGGCAGCACAGCGGTGCTCGACTGGTTCACCTGCACGTTGGCAATAGTCATAGCGTGATCCTGGAATGGGCGCACAATGGCCTGCCAGCCCGTGCCAGCATAGTAGCTGCTGGTGGTTTTAGGATTGAACCGTATGGTGAGCGAACCGTCGGCAGCCGTGGAGCGGATTTTGCGCCCTGGCCCTTGCTCGCTCTGGGTAGCATCGCTTAGCTTCCACAGCAGGTTCTCGTTGCTGATGGCAGTGCCGCTGTAAATCTCAAACACGGCCTTGGTGCCGTAGGCAGAATTGACATAGTACACATCGAACTGTGAGAACTCTATCTCGGCCACCGTTCCAGCTATTGCTGGGGTAAATGTTACAACATATTCGGCATCCTCATATTCGTATTTATTAGGATAGAACTCCGATGCGGTGTGCGTAAACTTCCATGCCTCACGTATTGTATGCACATGGTTGCCCTTGGTAAGACGGCAGATATTATCAACGCTACATCCTGCGCTTGCGCTCACTGCGTGAGTCGTTCCAGCTACAGTAACGCTCTGTAGTTCAACATCTATACGTTCACCATTGACACCCTCATCATTAAGGTCGAGCACAATGGCAAAATAGTTATGCCCCTCGTTGAGCTCCTTATTCCCCGCAAGCACAATGTTAGTGGAGGTTACAGCGGTCTGAGCGAATACGCTGGTGTTCGAGAAACTGTTTTTCTTACCCAAATAATAGGCTCGTATATTTGCAACATTCTTAATGTCAGATATTTTCAGAGCGATATTCGTCATGCTCAAGGGATTGCTCGTATTGTCGGTAAGCACATCAACGACAAGCATCTGCACATCGCGGTCGCCTGCCGATACCGTGCCGCTAGCCACAGCCTGGGCATTCACAGCGCTCATGGTCATTGGGCCAGGCTGGAATTGGCTCACAGTGGCCTCCCAGCCGCTCTTAGGATAGCCTGCAGTGCTCTTCAGATACACCGTCATAGAGCCATCGGCAGCGGTCGATTTTACCAGCTCGGGCTCATCGAGGATGGTGGTTATGAGGTTGGCCTCATCGACGGTACGCCCGTTGTAGAACTTAAACACATCGTTATAGCCCGTCGATGATGTGTTGAACAGATCTAACTTGCTGAAATCTACCTTTATGGATTGCCCATCAGTAGCAGGCACAAAGGTGAGCGTTCCCTCAAAACCCTGAGTAATATTGCCCGCAATGCCGCCATCGTCATAAAATGCAGCTGCTGCGTCAATGGTATATGTGGCTGGAGTGGAGCCCATCTGTATTACATTGCTGATGGCCACTGCAGTGGCCGTAGCGGGAGTAGCGGTGCGAGATGCACCGTCAACCTTTACGCTAGCAATGCTAAGCGAGGGAATGCTCCCCGTGGCATCGGGCAGTATGTCGGCCAGCACGATGAACTTGTTGTGCCCACCCCTGAGCGTAACATCAGTAGCCATTAGCGCATCTCCCACGGTACTGGGTGCCGATAGCACATCGCTACCCCTCATCAAGCGCACGTTGGTTACCTGAGCAGAGCCGCTCAGTACGCTGGCATCAATATTCAGCTCATTCAGCACCAATGGGTTGGCTCCGCCATCCATAACTATATCGACGCCAAAAATTTCCTGCGCCTTAGCCCCACGATGCGTACTGACGAGCCCAGCAACGGCAGCGGCACTCACATACTCCATGTCCTTGGGACTGAGGCTTGTAACAGTAATTTCCCAGCCCGTCATCCCAGCTGTTCCACGCGTGGTGCAACCAAACGAGAGCATACCATTGGTCGCTGTCGAGGTGTAGGTATAGCCCACATCGCTTGCGGTAAGCTCCTTGATCCAGCCAGCAGGGAAGTAGTTGAATGGCGCTGAGCCACCCGCTCCGCTTGTGCCAATTTTGGTGTAATCGCCATCGCCATCATACATAATCAAGCGTGTCCCTCCCGAAATGCCAATGGCGTTCACCGTAATCATGATTAAGTCGCCATCGTTGGCTGGCTGAAATGCACAACCAAAGTCCTTGTAATCAGGGATTGAACCGCTCGCAACGGCTTTGAAGGTAACAGTACCATCAACGGTATAAAGGCTACAAACCCCATCGCTTGCAGGCAAATACACCGTGCTGCCATTGGCCGCTGGGGTTGGGCCTTCTACTCTTGCCGCCACCTCAGTAAACGATGCCAAACACATCGCCATCAGGGCAAAAAACAATTTCAAATGCTTCATGTTAAAACAGGTTTATTAATTGAACATCAGTTGTTTATCAATACAAAAACCTGTTGCACCGTTATTTGGTATCGGCCCCACCGTTAGTGTAGCGCAAGGCCATGCAGGCCACGGCCCCGTGTGGTGGGGCCTGCGCATCGGCTGGGGTTGGGTGAGTACGTGGGAATGCCGCCTAGCGGCAAAATCCGCTTGGCTGGCTCTCACATGCGCTTCAATCCGCGAAAGCGATGCAACAAAACGCACCTGGCAGGTCTTCTGACTTGCTCCTCCTCAAGTTTGGGGCATCGGGCCTTCCCGTTTGGCTGAGCCAAACAGTGGCGCTGTGGATGCCTGAGTGCTCGCGGAGCTCACAGCAACGGGCTTGTTCAGGAATTTCACCTGATTCCCTTTTCACCGCCCTCGCCTTTCGGCTTGGGCAGCACCAAATGCACGGCAAAGGTAGCGCTTTTTGCGCATCAGTCGCCTCAAAACAGTCCCAAAATCACTTTGTGCTGTATTGTAATGTTTGGATTTACATTGTTTTATGTGTGTTCTTGGCACATGTATTTATGAATTTAATGGGGACATATTCACGCCGTACTATTCGTATTTTTACTATATTTTACAACAGAATGGGGTAGGTTTGGAAAGGTTTTCTGCGGTCATAATAAGCAAATTACTCTGTTGTTGTTTGTGTAAATTACTTATTATTAATCAAATACAACTATTGTTGAGTTGCAAAACGGCATCGTTGCGCTGCTTCTATGTTATGCAGTCTTTTTATCGTTGATGCTTTACCGTTTGTCGATAGTTGTGCTAATATCTTGGTATGGCTGCTAATTTAGCGCTATCCATGTAGTAATGTTCAAAAAGTGCTGCATGGGCAAGTAAACCAAACCTTTTAATCTAACCAATTTTTAAGTATGAAGAGGATTCTTCTAAGCATGATGCTTGTGGCCTGCACGTTAGGTGCTATGGCACAGCAGTACAAAGTGGTGCGCGGCGAAAGGCCGCCCATTGATCTGGACGCCGTTCCAGCCGATGCCTACGAGCCTGGGGTGGTGCAAATAAAACTGATGCCTGGGGCGCAGAAAGGGCTAACCGATGCTGTAACTCGGGCAGGAGCCAAGGGTTATGCCGAAACGGGTTTGCCTGAACTGGATGCGCTTTGCGCAAGGCTGGGTGTGAGCGAGTTAAAGCCTATGGCCTTGCCTATATACGACCGCAACGCCAAGTCAGAGCTCTATGCCGAGCGCCATCGCGCATGGGGATTTGATCGCTGGTTTACCCTCACGTTGGCTAGCAAGTCCGACGTAATTGAGGCGGTTCGCCAGTTCCGAGCCGCTAAAGATGTGGAGTGGGCTGAGCCTGTCTATCGCACTCAGGTTTATGGCCATGTGGAGCCCGCATCGTATGGCTACGTGGGTGGCGGTGCCAAGTGGACCCCCAACGACCCACGCTACAACAATCAGTGGCACTATCACAACACTGGGCAAACGGGTGGCACGGACGATGCCGATATTGATTTGCCTGAGGCCTGGGACATCGAACGAGGTCATCCCGATGTGATTGTGGCCATCGAGGATGGTGCAGTGGCGCATACGCACCCCGATTTGGTCGCTAACATGTGGGAGGGTATAGGCTATAATTTCTATAACAACTCCGAGTTCCTGAACCCCAGCGATCATGGTTCGCATGTGGCAGGCACGGTTGCTGCCGTGAGCCAAAATGGCGTGGGTGTGGCTGGTGTGGCAGGTGGCACGGGCGAAAACGATGGCGTGCGTCTTATGAGCACCCAGGTGTTTCCTGCCAATGTGAGCGGTGGAGGGGGCTATCATCTGGCTCCTGTCTATGCTGCCGATAACGGTGCGGCCATATCGCAGAATAGCTGGGGCTACACCTCGCCTGGCGTATATAATCAGAGCACTCTCGATGCCATCGACTATTTTAACGCTAATGGTGGCGGACAGGTGATGCAGGGCGGCATATCTATCTACGCAGCGGGCAACAATAATGCACAGGGGAACTATTACCCAGGTTGCTATGCAAACGTGGTGGCTGTGGCTGCTACCGATCACGAGGATGTACGTTCTTACTACTCCAACTATGGTCAGTGGGTCGATATTTCGGCTCCGGGTGGGGCTATGTACTTCGATGGAGATTCGCGCGGTGTGCTTAGCACCATCACGGGTAACACCTACTCCTATATGCAGGGTACAAGCATGGCCTGTCCGCACGTATCGGGCGTGGCTGCGTTGCTGGTGTCGTATGCCTATCGCAATGGCCGCCTGCTCACCAGTGCAGAGGTGCGTTCGCTGCTACTCGACCATACAGACGAAATATATGCTCTAAATCCCGATTTTGTTGGTCTTTTGGGTACAGGTCGCCTAAATGCTCATAGTTCGCTGCAGGCGTTGGTCGATATGCTTAACAATAACCCCGTGCAGGTTCCTGCTGTGCCTACAAATTTGGCTGCTAGTAACATAACGTCTAACACTGTTACGTTGAGTTGGAACGCAGTGGATGGTGCTACGGGCTACACCGTTCGCATTGCTGGTAACGATTTCAATACGCCCAACACAAGCATCAACCTCAGCGGATTGCAGGCTAACACCAACTATAATTGGAGCGTATGCGCCAACAATGCCAATGGCAGCAGTGCTTGGGCGCAGAGCAATTTCACGTCGTTGGCACCACAGGCCGCTACGTTGCCCTTTAGCGAGCAGTTTGGGGCAGCAAATGGCTGGACAGCGGACAGCAATCCATCATCGCTTAGCAACCGCTGGAGCATCAGCGCATCGAGCAATGCAGGTGGTGCTGCCAACGAACTTCGTTGCGCCTATCAAAATGCGCAGGGCATCACGCGCTACATCAGTCCCGCCATCAATACGCAGGGGGTTAGCACGGTTACCCTCACATTCCGCCACATGCTCGACGCTTTTAAGGCGGGCAGCTTAACTTTGCGTGTGCAAACTAGCACCGATCTAAACACCTGGACTAATTCCGATTGGGCAATTGAAGCACCAGCCAGCAACATTAGCGCAAGCACAGTAACCGTCGACATCGACATCGATCCCGCTGCAGCAGCCACCTATTTTGCTTTTGTGCTGGATGGTAATCTCTACAATATTGACTATTGGTATATCGACAACCTCCAGATTGAGGCTGCTGCTAGCGTATCTCTGCCAGCTGTACGTACACTAAACGTGTCCAACGTTAGTCAGAACAATGCGACTGTCAGCGGTGAGGTTGCTTCCAATGGCAATGCCAGCATCACGGTTCGAGGCTTTTGCTATGGTACCCAACCTAATCCAACCACGGCCAACAGCACTGTGAGTGTGGGCGTGGGTACGGGGCCGTTTAGCACCGTTCTGAACGGTTTAAGTCCAAGCACAACCTATTATGTTCGAGCCTTTGCCACCAATAGTGCGGGCACGAGCTATGGCCAGCAGCTCACCTTTACCACCCAAGACGCACCGCAGCCTGTGGTAAATTATTGTGCTTCAAGCGGTTCGGCTTCGTTGGAGTGGATTAGCCTGGTGCGTTTTGCAGGCATCGACCACACATCGGCCTCCGATGGAGGCTATGCTGACAACACCAACCTTGTGGCCACGGTAAACCCAGGCGAGCAGGCCACCATCTATTTCAGCGCGGGCTATCGTGGCGCGGCCTACACCGAGCATTGGGCTGTTTGGATCGACTTTGATCGTAGTGGTACGTTCGACGATAATGAGCTGGTAGTTAGTGGGTCTGCTTCCACTGCCAATTTACTTAGTGCCACGGTGAATATTCCGAACGACGCCCAGCTTGGGCAAACGCGCATGCGTGTAAGCATGAAATATGGTTCGCTTCCCACATCGTGTGCTACCGGACACTATGGCGAGGTTGAGGACTATACGGTGAACATCACCAACGCGGCGGTGGGTCGTGCTGCCGTTCACGAATTTGCCGAACAGCTTGGTCTGAGCGGCAATGAGTTGATGTCGCTCTCGCCCAATCCTGCTAACCATACGCTATATATAGATTTTAGCAGCCTCGATGGGGCTATACCAGTGCGTATCTATAATGCGCAGGGGCAGATGGTGCTTTCCAGTCATCTACAGGGTGCGCAAACAGTTATTGAAGTGAGCTCTTTGCCTATCGGTATATATTTTGTTACGGTTGACGATGCCCATGGTGCTATAACCCAGAAGTTTGTGAAGCAATAGGCGTTTATTGCTCAATTTAACAGGCATCGGCACGGAGCAATCCGGGCCGATGTTCTGTTTTTGGGAGAGGTGTTTGTGTCAAAATGAGTAAACACGTTGCTCAACTTGCTGTATTACAGAAAAAATTACTACCTTTGCCTTTATGACAAAGCAGGGCAAATATTTGAATCCTAAGGCCGATTTGACTTTCAAGTTGGTGTTTGGCGAGCATCCCGATTTGGTGATGAGTTTGCTGAACGCCCTGTTGCCGCTCGCCCCTGACGGTCAGATTGAGAGTGTGGAGTACCTCACGCCCGAGATGGTGCCTGAGAATCCAGGCAAGAAAGACAGCGTGGTAGATGTGCGCTGTAAAGACCAGCAGGGCAGGCAGTTCATAGTAGAGATGCAGATGTACTGGAATCAGTACTTTCAGCAACGTGTGCTGCTCAATGCCTCCAAGGCCGTGGTTAAGCAGCTCGATAAGCGTGAGGATTACCGTTTGTTACAGCCAGTATATTGCCTGAACCTCGTGAACCAGGTTGGGTTTCAGTCTGGCCCCGATGAGTACTATCACGATTATGCCATAGTGAATGTAGCTCATAGCGAGCGCATTATTGAGGGTTTACGTTTTGTGTATGTGGAGTTGCCAAAGTTTAAGCCCCGTAGCGTGAATGAGAAAAAGATGGCCGTGTTGTGGCTTCGTTTTCTAACCGAGATTAGCGAGCAGACCGAGGAAGTACCTGCTGAGCTGCTGGCCAACGCCGAAACGCGTAAAGCGTTGAGTATAGTAGAGAAATCGGCTATGAGCGAGAGCCAACTCTATGCCTACGAAAAATTTTGGAGTGCCGTCATCAACGAGGAAGCTCTTATCGAGGGTGGTTACCAAAGGGGTGTTGAGCGCGGATTTATGCAGGGAATCAAGCAAGGAATTGAGCAGGGAATTGAGCAGGGCGTAGCAAATATTGCCCGTAATATGAAGCAAAAAGGGATGTCAACTGCGCTTATATCTGAAATGACGGGGCTTACACATGCCCAGATTGATGCACTGTAGAGTTTAGTGTATCAAATGCTATATATTCAATCTAACAGCCAATTATTTTTGAGATTCGCGGCTTTTGGAGCTATTCAATCTGAAGGTTGAGTTGCGATAGCAGTTTGCCCAAAGCTGGATTTCTGCGTATCATATCCTTCAGTTGGTCGTCTTTGGTATATATATGCTTGGTGTTTTCGGATTGTGTGGTGTCGATGTCGAAGTTGATTGTTATGGAGGTGTTTTGCAGCTCGCTTTTGAGGTGATCCAGTAGTGGGTGAGTCATGCCTTGCAGCTGTTCGAGCTGCACTGCGCTTTTCACCACTACGCCGATGGCTTCGCCGTCAACCAGTGTGGGCGTAATGCTCTGCATCAGCGAACTAATCGATGGCGATGATTGCTTGATGTTTTCGGCGTAACCGTTCCATGCCGCCACCAGTTTGTCGATCGTAACCGGAGTGCGTTTGCTCAATGCGGTTGTGGCGGGTAGGTCGGTGTTGGATGGTTGAGGGACTGCTGCGGATTCGGCCTGCCGTACCGCTTTTAGCGATATGGTTCGCGGTATGGTGGTTTGTGTTTTGGGTGCAGTCGAGCCTGTTGCAGATGTCGGTGCAGCAGCGGGTGCTATCTTGGCTGGGCTATTTTTTTTTTTTCCAATTCCTGCGTTAGTTCGCTGAGTTTAATCAGCAACAACTCAACATGTAGCCGTTGGTTGGGGCTTTGGCGGAAATTGGCATCAAATCGGTTACAAATCATTAGTGCTTGCACCAAGAAATCGTAGGGACATTTCTCGCCCATCTCCTTGTATCGCGAAGCGAAAGCAGCTCCAACCTCAAGCAGTTCGAGTGTTTGCGGGTCTTTGCCCACCAGCAGGTTGCGCAGGTGTAGGCTAAGCCCGGTGATGAATTGCTGCGCGTCGAAGCCCTTCGATAGCAGTTGGTCGAACAGGCGCAGAGACTCGCCCAGGCGTGAGTTGAGGAAATGCTCGGTGAGCTGGAAGTAAATCTGACGGTCGAGCACATTGAGGTGCTCGATGGTTTTGGCGTAGGTGATTTCGTGGTTGCTGAAACTCACCACCTGGTCGAATATCGATAGCGCATCGCGCATTGCACCGTCGGCCTTTTGCGCTATGATGTTGAGTGCTTCGGGTTCGGCCTCTACGCCCTCTTGTTTGGCGATGTATTGCAGGTACTGCACGGTGTCGTCAACGCGGATTCGGTTGAAGTCGAATATCTGACAGCGCGAGAGTATGGTGGGTAGAATTTTGTGCTTCTCGGTGGTGGCCATGATGAATATGGCGTGGGCTGGCGGCTCCTCCAACGTTTTCAGAAATGCGTTGAATGCGCTTTGTGACAGCATGTGCACCTCATCGATGATATACACGTTATAGCGACCCATCTGCGGGGGGACGCGTACCATGTCGATTAGTTTACGTATGCCATCAACCGAGTTGTTTGAGGCCGCATCGAGCTCGTGGATGTTGTAGGAACGGTTAGAGTTGAACGAGGTGCAACTTTCGCACTCGTTACAAGCCTCAAATTCAGCCGTTTGATGCATGCAGTTGATGGTTTTGGCGAATATGCGCGCGCACGTGGTTTTGCCCACGCCGCGCGGCCCGCAGAACAGATAGGCATGAGCCAGTTGGTTGCGCTGTATGGCGTTTTTTAGCGTAGTGGTAATCGACGCCTGACCCACCACGCTGTGGAAGGTGTCGGGCCTATATTTACGGGCTGATACAACAAAATTTTCCATGTTTCACATTGAGCGCACGGGGCTGATGCATACGCGCCACAAATATAGCCATTATAGCCGTGTTGCGCATCGGTATGTTGTAAAAAAAGAATAACCCACTGTATTTTAGAAAGTTATAATATAAGGATATATTGCATTTATATTTATAGCGCAGAAAGCGGGATGGTATAAGTCAAAATCGTTATCTTTGCACTTTGACTTAGAGTTGCATAGATGTTTATCATAAAGAAAGGAATATCGCTCAAAGAGTACAACACCTTTGGGATTGATGTCAGTTCAACCTATTATGTTGAGGCTGGCACGATAGAAAAAATAAGCTTTGCAGCCAATTTTGCGGCCTACAACGAGGTGCCTATAATGGTGCTTGGTGGCGGTAGCAATACGTTGTTCACGGGCAACTACAACGGCATGGTGTTGCGTCCTACTGTTCGTGGCATTGCGTTGGCCGAGGATATGCCCCGCGAGGTGCTGCTACGCGTTGGCGCAGGAGTTCGCTGGGATGCGCTTGTAGAGTTCTGTGTGTCGAAAGGGCTCTATGGCTTGGAGAACCTGTCGGGTATACCCGGCGATGTGGGCGGCGCTGCGGTGCAGAACATCGGTGCCTATGGTGCCGAGGTGAGCGAGCGCATCGCCAAGGTTGAGGGGCTTAATATAGCCCTGCGTACACCTTTGGCCTTGAGCAGCGAGGAGTGCGCTTTTGGCTATCGCGATAGCATATTCAAGCGCGAGTTGCGCGGCAGCGCCATAATCACCCATGTATGCTTCAAGCTCTCAAAAAGCCCCGATTTTAGGCTCGACTATGGTGATCTCCGCGCAAGGGTTGAGGCTCAGGGCGAACCAACGCTCGTCAATGTGCGTCAGGCTGTGCTCGATATTCGTGCCGAGAAGCTACCCAATCCTCAACAATTGGGCAATGCGGGTAGTTTCTTCAAAAACCCCGTTGTATCGGCTGCACGGCACGACGAGTTATTGGCGCAGTACGCCGACATGCCATCGCACACGTTAGACGATGGCACGGTGAAACTCCATGCCGCATGGCTTATCGACCAGTGCGGCTGGAAGGGCAAACGTGTGGGCAACTGCGGTGTACATGCCAACCAAGCCTTAGTGCTGGTGAACCATGGTGGTGCTACGGGCAGCGAGATTGCGCAGCTGGCAAACGACATCAAGCAATCGGTGAGCGAACGCTTTGCCATCGAACTTGAGCCTGAGGTAACGCTGGTGTAGAATCCTTGATGCGTTATTGCTGCATGGTATCCTCTGCGTGGTCAAATAGTTTAGTCAACTAGTTGAGCGTGTTTTTATACACCCAAAACAATTGTTGTATATACTTCTGATAATCAGTAAAATGCGAAAATATGGTTTGATGCTGCTCGTGCTGCTACTGGCAGCACGCATGGGTTTGGGGCAGGGATTTTCGGAGCCTATCGACCAGGCAACAACATACAACAGCGCAATGGATCTGTACCAAAAGGAACAGTATGCCAATGCGCAGCAGCTATTCAAACGCTATGTGGCTAACGCCACCGATGAGGTGAACCACCGCAAGTCGAATGCCGAGTACTATGCCGCCATGTGCGCCATATTGCTCAACAACGACGATGCTGAGTACCTCATAGCGCAGTTCATTAAGCGTTATCCCGAAAGCCAGAAAATTAGCGCGGCCTACTTTGCCATGGGCAAAATACAGTATCAAACCAAGCGCTATCGCGAGGCCATAAAATGGCTCAATCGCATTGCCCGCAACGGTTTGGACCGCGAGCAGGATTTGGAGAAGGATTTTATGTTGGGCTACTGCTATTTTCAGCGTAACGATGCCGAATCGGCCATCAAGCACCTCTACCGAGTGAAGGACACCGACAGCAAGTTTGCTGCACCTGCCACCTACTACTACTCCCACATTGCCTATCACCAGCAGAACTACGCCACCGCCCTCAAAGGCTTCAAAACGTTGGAGGAGCATGAACTTTTTGCGCCCATTGCACCTTTCTATATCAGTCAGATCTACTTCTTTCAGGGCGACTATCAGCGTGTGATTGACTACACCCCGCCATTGGTGCGAACCAGCACCACCAAGCGTACTGCCGAAATGGCCCGTTTGGTGGGCGAAGCGTATTTCCGCCTTCAGCAATACGATAGCGCGTTGGCCTATTTCGGTCTTTACGCCGACAAGGCTCCGCAGCTCTCGCGTAACGATCACTACATGATGGGCTATGCCTCGTATCAAACCCGCGATTACGCCCGAGCCGCCGAATTGCTCGAACGCGTTGGAACATCTGACGACTCGCTGGCTCAGAATGCCAACTATCATCTGGCCGATGCCTATCTGCGGTTGGGCGAGCCTGCCAAGGCGCGTCAGGCTTTTGCTTTGGCATCTAAAGGCAGTTATGATGCTGTTATACAGGAGGATGCGCTTTTTAATTTCGCAAAGCTTACCTACGAGCAGCTCTACGCCCCGTTCAACGAGGCCATCGATGCTTTTAATCGCTATATAGCCCAATATCCCAATACACCGCGCACCGACGAGGCTTACGGATACCTCACGCTGGCCTATCTCAACACGCGCAACTACAAGCAGGCCGTTGAGGCGCTGGAGCGAATGCAGCAGCACGACCCCACCATAAAGGCCGCCTATCAACGTGCAGCTTTTTTTAGAGCCATGGAACTATTTCAAAATCAGCAGTTTGCCGAGGCTGTGCGTTTCTACGACATATCGATGCGCTACTCCGAATATAGCAACACTCTGGCTGCCCTAGCCGCTTATTGGCAGGCCGAATCGAACTATCGATTGGGGCAGTATCAGCAGGCCGCCGAGGGCTACGGCCGCTTTATCCTTACACCAGGCGCGTTCACGCATCGCGAGTATGCTGTGGCGCATTATAATTTGGGCTATAGCAATTTCAAACTCAAACGCTACGAGGAGGCTATTGTGTGGTTCCGCAAGTTCACATCGCTCACCCACGATGAGAAAACCGCCTACGTGGGCGATGCCTACAACCGAATTGGCGATGCGCACTTTATACAGCGTAAATATTGGCCATCAATCGACTATTACGATAAATCTATAGAAATCAACACCTTGGAGCCTGATTACGCTATGTTCCAGCGCGGCTTCGCGTTGGGATTGGTAGATAGGCTCGAAAAGAAGGTGCAAACCATGCAGACGCTTGTGGACCGCTATCCCGAATCGCCATACGTCGATGATGCGCTGTTTGAGATGGCCGAGGGTCAGATGCTCATGGGACAACTTCAGGATGCACGTGGAAACTATCAGCGCATAGTGGACCAGTATAAAGGGAGCGCATACTACGTAAAATCGCTTGTTCAGCTTGGACTTATATGCTATAATGCCGATCAAACCGACGAGGCTAAGGCATTATATAAAAGGGTGGTTGAAGAATTTCCTAACACGCCCGAGGCCAAGAATGCGCTTGTGGGCATACGCAATATTTATGTTGACAATGGCGATGTTGATACATATTTTGCTTATGCCTCGTCGTTGGGTTCTATGGCAAACATAAGTTTGGCCGAGAAGGATTCGCTCTCCTACATGGCCGCCGAGAACATTTATATAGGTGGCGACTGCCAGCGAGCCATAACCGCCATGGAGCAATATGTGCAGAGCTATCCCAACGGTACTTTTGCGCTTAATGCGCACTACTACATGGGCGATTGTGCACAGCGTCAGGGCGATGCCGATCGAGCCATCGAAGCCTATAAGAAGGTTGTGGCTGGTGCTAAGAATCTGTTCTCCGAGTCGGCCTATCTGCAATTGGGGCAGCTCTACGCCAAGCGTAACGACCATCAGGCCAGCTATGCTGCCTTTGAGCAACTCGAAACGGTGGCCGATCGCAAGCAGAACATACTCGAGGCTCGTGTGGGTAAGCTGCGCAGCGCCGCTGCAATGGCGCATAACGATGATGTGGTGGGACTTGCAGGCAACGTGTTGGCCTACGATAATCTGCCCAACGAGATTGAACGCGAAACCCGTTGGCATTTAGCGCACGCGCTGCTCGCTCTACAGCGTAGCGATGCTGCCCTGGTTGAACTGTCCACATTGGCGCAGAACCCGCAAACACGCGAGGGAGCTGAGGCCAACTACCTGCTAGCCAAGCTCTACTTCGACACCAACAAACTCGATAAAGCTGAGGAACATGTGATGCGCTTTGCTGAGCACAATACGCCCCATCAATATTGGTTGGCTAAGAGTTTTGTGGTGCTGGGCGATGTATATGCCAAACTCGACAATTTTTTCCAAGCAAAGGCTACGCTGCAAAGCGTGATTGATGGCTACACCGACGACACCGATGGTGTGAAAGATGAGGCCCGCGACCGTCTCCAACTGCTGGTGAACATGGAGGCGCAGAAACAAACACCAGTTGCAACCCCCGATACCATTAGGCTCAAGATGACTTTCTAAACATTGTGCGCTATGAACGATAACAGAACACTGATCCGAATATTGCTCGCAATGGCAACCTTGGGCTTGATGAGCGTGGAGCTATCTGCCCAAAACGATGCCCCGTTAAAAAAGGAGGTACAGGTGGTTCGTCCTTACGAACCATCGATTCCCGACGCATCCAAAATAAACCTACAGCCCCAAATTGCCGACACCACCAAGGTTAAGCCCACGTTCAACTACACCGTTGTTCCACGTCCGCTGCTCAGCACCTTTGAGCCGCGTCCAATTGCGGCGGCACGCATGGTGGCCGAGCCGCTGCCCGAACTCAAGCAGTGGTACATCCGTTTGGGCTTCGACACCCATCTGTCGCCCCTGGCCGAGCTCTACTATGGCAGTCAGCGTAACAAGAACTGGCAATATGGCGGTTGGGTGAAGCATCGGTCCACGTTGAGCGGTGTGAAATTGCTCAACGACGAGCGTGTGGCCGCCCCTAATTCAAACACCGAGGTGGCACTATCTGGTAAGTATATGTTCGATGATAAACTGCTGGTAGCCAATGTGTTCTATCGGAATCGCGCCTATCGTTACTATGGCTACAACTATTTGGATAGCTTGGCCTCGGCTACGTCGGATAAGCAGATGCTGAACTGGTTTGGGACTGCACTGGAGTTTCGCTCTATCGATACCGACTCGTCGCATCTATGCTACGCTACCCAGTTTGCTCTCGAGCATCTGGGCGACATTTTTAGCGTGCGCGAGAATAAAATCAGCCTAAAGGCAAATGCCGAAAAGTATTTCCGCAAGGAACAGTTTGGGGGCGACATCGCGTTCACTCGCTACTCTCGTAACGATCAGCGTGCCAATACGATATTTACCCTTTCGCCTTGGATCAATCTGCTCGGCCGCCGTTGGAGGGTGCAGGTTGGCTTCGCCTTCAATCTCGATGCCCACAATGGCAAGAATTACACGCATTTCTACCCCAAGGCGCACGTCTCCTACAACATAGTGGACGACTATGTAATACCATATGTGGAAATTGATGGTCGCTTGGAGGAAAATCCATACGCGCAGTTGCTCACCGAAAATCCGTGGATACAGCCAGGATTGGCGGTGAACAATGCCAGCCGCAAAATGGAACTGCGGGGAGGTTTGAAGGGTAAATTCAGTGCCCGCGTGGCCTATAACCTGTTGGCCTCCTACTCGCTGGTCGATAGCATGCATTTCTTCACCAACATTAGCGTTGATGCGGCTAATCCGCAGGCAAACCGTTTTGGCGTGCTCTACGACAATGTACGTCAAACCAAGTTTGTGGGCGAACTCACTGTTGCACCCATGGAGCGACTCGATTTTTTGGTACATGCCGAATTTTTGCGCTACGCCATGCGCGACCTGGAGCATCCGTGGCATAAGCCAACCTATTTGGCCTATGCAGCGGTGCGCTACAACATGCGCCACAAGATTATAGCAACCCTCTCGCTCGACCTGGAGGGTAAGCGCAAGGTGCTCGACCCGCTTGGCGGTCTGCCCATCGACCTCGATGGCAATCTCAGTGCCAACATGGGCTTGGAGTATATCTACAACCGCCGAGCATCGGCCTTTGTGAACCTCACCAATATCACAGCATCGCGCAATAGTTATTGGTATTTATATCCCATGCACCGCTTCACCGCGCAGGTGGGCATAAGCTACACTTTCTAGTTCTTACGTTGCTTGTTTTCTATACACGGTGTATATGATACGTGTATCTTAGTATTATTGACTTTTGATTTGTTTTGTGCCTAATGTTACAAGTTTGATATATGTTCGTGTTTTATTAGGCAATTACTTACTTTGACATATCTGCATCGCTTTTATGATGGTGTGTGTGGGGGTATGTTGTTGAATATAAGTTATTTACACACAAGTGCAATATGTATATATTTGATTGTTAGACATCTAATAAAGAATTGAATAGCATAAAGAAACTCATTCGGTAAACTTTCGTATAAAACAAAACTATGGCAAGATGTATAAAAATAGGCATTGTGGTGCTGCTTCTTAGTTTTAGTGCTAAAGCGCAGTTAATTAGCGATCTGCATACGCTTCATGTGCCCATGTACTGCCACCCAATGCTCGATACCATGGCGTATAAAACGCCCTTTGGAGCTGTATCCCCAGGTGTAAAGTATGGTATGTCCGTTGGGACTAGTGTGGGTTTGTTTGGCGGTGGGGTAGGGTTAACTAATGCCTACATTGCACCGCAAATATCGTATGCTCCCAGCGAGAAACTACAGGTGATTGGTGGTATTGCGGTGGCTCGTGCGGCTTTGATTGGCGCAGCGCAACCTAACGTGTTGGGACAAAGTGCACCAATGCCCACAAGCACAACGCCCTTGCAAGCATGGGCATACGCGCAGTATAGCCTAAATCACAAGTTGCAGGTTTATGCAACAGGTGCTGTAGATAGCAATCAGCCATGCTATGTACCGCGTGGCGGAGGTTTGGGCGTTTACAATGCGCAGATGTTTGGGGTTGGCTTGAACTATAGCATTAGTTCTCGTGCTACGTTGGGTGTACAGGTGAGCGTGGAACGTAGCGATGCGCCTCTTCTTAGGCATCGTAATGCTCGTGGAACGGGTGGTTTATGGGGATGGTAGATGCTGGTTGTCGATTTTGATGAACGCTGAAAAACTCAAGCATATCAATATATTTTCAATGAAATTTCGCAACATCTGTATTGCCGTGCTGGGCGTTTCATCGCTCAGTTCCACGGCTGTTTGGGCACAGCCTGCATCTGATAAGCCCGCCGAGGGCTATGTGTTTACTATCAAGCGCGATTTGCCCGTAACATCGGTTAAGAATCAGCAGCGAAG
>JAFWUG010000014.1 GCA_017524185.1 Bacteroidales bacterium | reverse complement strand
CCCACGCAGCAACGCGCCTGCCGAAGGCCTGCCGAAGGCCTGCCGAAGGCCTGCCGAAGGCCTGCCGAAGGCCTGCCGAAGGCCTGCCGAAGGCCTGCCGAAACTCGCTTGCGGCTATATACAGAACATATAGCCGCAATCGAGTTTCGGCTAAGCGTTCCGCACAGCCCACCCCAAAGCATGAACACTCACAGCCCCAACACGCTCACCACGGCCTACGGGGCCCGCCCATCGCCCAAGAGCGGCCTCCGCCTCGGCAACTACGGCCAACGCCGTAATCAACTCCCCAAAGCAATCGCGCCAACAAGCGCAAAATACAAACAACCCCAGCCATAAAAACCGAACATAACGCTGGGATTATACACCACGATAATAATGACAACCAACAACTTAACCAAACATCTGCAAACAGCCCTGATGCTAACCGCAATGGGGCTGCTATCCATGGCCTGCAACGAAAGCCCCATGGAGCAGCAATCGGACTCGACGCAAGCCGACGAAGTGCAGGAGGTGAAAACCTCCATAAAAACTGGCACACGCCTGAGCTACACCGCCACCAAGGTGATGGTGAGCAACAACATGGACAACGGCGCCAAGAACCAAACCACCAACGATGCCCTATATAAAGAGGTGCAGCAGGTGGATGTGTTCGTGGACAACGAGGGCAAGCGCTGCGAGGAGTTCTCGCGCATGCTCGAGCACAGCCACAAGAAGAAGGGGTTCGACCCCGCGCTGGCCACCGAGCGCATCACGCGCAACGGCCATACCTCGGCGTTCAACGCCGCCGGCAAGCTGCTCTACACCACCAGCCGCCCCAACGATGGCGCAAAGGACGGCACAGCCCCCGACTACTCGGAGCTGCTGATGACCTGCGCCCAGCGCTCCGAGGGGCTGAAGCTGCTCATTGAACAGGCGCAGCACCTCGGCCACGGCATTAGCGTGGAACAGCTGAGCGAGAACGTGGCCAAGCTCATTGTGCGCAACGACGACGGCGCAACCAACATCACCTACCTCAACCTAAAGTACGGCGTACCAGTGAAATCGGAGGCCTACGATGCACAGGGCGTGCTAACCAGCAGCCTGCTGCAACTCTACAAGCTGGTGGACGACATCCCCGTGTTAGCCTACGAGGAAACCATTGGCTACAGCACCAACCTCGACGGCGAGCGCATAGAGCACAAGCAGATAACGCACTTCGACAACATCGAAATCAAAAAATTCTAAGGCCATGAGAACGCTTAAAACTATCATACTGATGGCCGCATTGTTGCTGGCCTACACCTGCCGCAGCCATGCGCAAACACAGCCGTTCAACTCCAGCTACCGCGACGTATATTGGATGCACGGAATAAACGGCGATGAACAATCAATGCAGGCACTGGCTGAATACTTCGGCAAACGCTGCAAAATCAACTCATATCATCCAAAATATCCATCAACGCAAGGCATTGATTATGCAGCAAGTTATTGGCGCAATTACAACTTTGGCCGCCGCACCGACAACTTCGTGATTACCCACAGCATGGGCGGCTTAGTGGCCCGCTACTACGACCAACACTATGCAACAGGCAACCAATTTGGGGGACTTATAACCATGGCTGCCCCACACCGAGGCTCACAGTTCGCAAATTCGTTCGACGACGGCAGAGTAAAATATTTTCTCGAAGGAATGACCGTTACTGGTCTCGAAGGATTTGAAAAGGCTATTATAAAAATGCCCTTGGTTACCCTTGTTTTAGGTTCAACAGACCGCTTAATTCGAGACTTAAAGGAAGAGTATGAAAAATTACGTCCAACTGCAGAAAAAACACTTTCGTTAAAAACAATACTACTGATTACTAAAGCTTGTGCTGATATAATATCTATGAATTCCGTTGACTTATTCACATCAAACATCCTCACTTCAATAACAACCAACAACGTAACAAATTTACTAAAAGGACTTAGCATAGTGCTTGTTAGTACTGCAGGGGAACACGTATTTGGAGAATTTCACTATAGCATTCCCATAGGCACAAACGAAATTAAATACTATTCTATAGGCAAAGACGAACTTAAATACGACAGCCCAATTATAAGCTCTATCAATAACGGAAAAGCCTTTCACTCTCCAAACACCATCAATCTTGTAAGCCAGGTAACGGGCGATAATGTAGGCATGAAATTAATGGGGTCCACCCTATGCAGCAAGGATTTAACCTCACACGGAGAAAGCAGTATCGGGAAAATATATGACCACAAACTCCAAGAGTTTATCAACGTTGTAATAAAAAAATCTCAGACACTAAGCGAAAACTTTGAAAAAGTAGGCAACGCCTCTGGTGTAGGAGCAATAGTAAATATAATCTTGGGATTTGGCGAACCCATAAGTACCATCAATGCCATTAAACTGCTTAGCGAACGCGCAAACTGCAAGGAAATTGCAGCTGCATTCTCTCGACAGGCTTATTTTTGGAAATACACCTTTGAACAACGCTATCAAGCTTGCTTGGGCAATAAGTACTACACCACCAGCACCGAGACCTACTACGAACGGGTTTGGGTTGACCATGGGACTGGACATGGCGCAAAACCCATAGAAAGCCATGATGGCCCTATCGACTTTATAGAATATCCCATAATTGGCGACGATAGTCCTGGCTCCAACAACGGACACTGGGAATACATCCCCCGCACCTATACAGTAACGCACACCCACACCTATGATAGTGATGGCATTGTGACTGCACCCTCACAGGAAACTTGGAAAGCATCTTGCACAATCCCAATAGAAGATGTTGACCATGAAAAAGTAAAACGTTCATATAACACCATCAATGTCTTCACCAAAATTTTTTTAGGTAAGCATGGCAAATTTTTTGAATTAGAAGGTAGGCCAACAGACACTCCAGCCCCTAAACCAATAAAACCAAAACCAGGATTAGAACCTATTTTTGACGATGGTCTAGTGCCAATCAGATAATGTAATCGTTCATAAACAACAGAGATGCGGGGTGTAATAGCCCCAAAACTATACCCCGCTCTCTTTTTTTTCAAAAACATGAAGATAAAGCACATATTTGTAAGCTCAATATTGAGCCTCATCTGCATAGCACAAGCAATTGCACAAGACAACGCTTTGCTCAAACGCTATGCAATGTTTTCTCCCTCACACATTCCCACATCACATGCCTTAGCATATCGTTGGCAGATGCGTATCGATTTTAGCAACCAGTTTTTCATTAAGCAGAGTGTACGGCCAAAAACTGATGCACAGTCGAATTTTATGGCATCAAAACTGACAAGATGCAACGACTGGCGTTTAGGGCTGAGCCTAACTCCATGGAATAGAATAACACTTGGCACGGCACTTTCAATTAGTTACAGAAAATGGTTTTATGCCTCGCCAACGTTTAACGATGTAGACAAAGCTGCATATATAACGCATTACATGATAGAACTATTTGGGTCGTTTCACGACACCTTCGGTGAGCGCTTTGCTTACGAAACAAGATATACCTTTTACGCAAACGATGTTGATATTACGAGCAACCCGTTACATACCATTAACAACGTAGCTTATCATAGCACCCCACTATCATCTCATCGATATTTAGGCGAATACGGAGATCTTAAAGGTGCAATGCTATGCCATAGCGTAACAGGTGGCCTATCTATGTTCAACAAAAACCGGTCATTGCAGGGCACCATACAGCTCAACGCTGAATTTATGCACTATTTAAAGCAAAAATATATTTTTCCCTATATGCTATCCGAAATCACACAACTGACAAAACAAGATCGTGGCCGCCTATTCCTTATGCCAGCAATACTTTGTGCGTGGCACGCCCCAAAGATATTCAGCATTCAACTGCATGTTGGCCTACCTATGGCTGTGATTAAAGGCAATGTTTATGCCCCCTGCCCCTCATGGGGCATACAGCTATCGTTCAGAACAATAAAAACTGGCCGAAGGCCTACACCGACAGAAATAAACGAATGATGCGCAAAATTCGCATCAAAAGACACTTTCAATCCCTAAGCGCAAACTACAATGACCGTAAAGAACATATTGTACTCAATCATTGCACTCACAATGTTGTCGTGCAAAACTGTACGCGAAAACCCATATCCGTTAATGTACGAAGGATGCATTGTGGACGGCTATAATCCCGTTTGGATTTTAGCAAAAGATATTGCATCGCGTTCTTCTGCTTGGTCCGAACTGAATCCCATGCCAATAGTTGACGATAAAATTATAGTCGGAACGCACAAGAACGGATGTCCAGGATTTCGCTGCTTGGAAATCGAAACAGGCAAAGTTATCTGGGAATGGTATGCCAATGCTGATATAGAACATTCCGAATTTGGCCCATTTCTTTCATGTACTAAAGGACAAGATTACATTATAACATCTGACAATAAATACCTAATATTTGGTTGGAATCCAACTATAATGCAAAGATTCGAAATGCTACATATAGCCATTGACCTTACAACAGGCAAAGAGGTGTGGCGAAAAAAAATTCCATCACAGGGTTCTGTACACATAGGATACGATGCAAACGACGATTATTATTACTGCAGCGCACTAAATATATACACACCCGAGAATTCAAAATACTACTGCGAAAACGTCTATAAGGTGAGAATAGCTGACGGCGAGGTTGTAGAAGAGGTGTTCAGACCCACATCCGAAGTTGAATTAGTTGCTCATTGCCGAGCACTTCCTTTCACTTACAGAGAAAGAAAATATTTATTAGTTTCAGAAAAGATATATTTTGACATAGAAGACGAGGATAATCATACCTATAAATACGGTATATTAGACCGAGAGACAAAAGATACATTAGCATGGCACGACGACGCCGACAATTATATCCCCGACCAACTTGCAGGCATACATGTTCACAACGACATTGTTTACGTGATGTGTGGTTTGGGCGGATATAGCATCCTTGATATGGAAAAAATGCAATTTTCTGAAAGCTATATTTTAGGTAAAAAATCACACGAATTAGATAATGGCAAAAAAGTACAGCAGAGGTATGACTGGCTCGAATGTAGCTATATTTTCAACAACAAACTTGTAATTGGAATGAAATTCAACGAAACAGGTCGTGAAGAATTCTCAGAGCATCAATTAGAACCATCATGGATATACCAACCACATGGTTATCTAATAGATTTAGCAACAAACAAAGTCATTCGCAAAATACATGCAGATAAACACGCTAACATCATGGATGATATTTTGTACTACGCCGAGGGGCATAATTTCTATGCCTTTGACATCAATACTGGCGAGAAAAAGATAGATCAGTTTTTTAGCGATTACGATTGTTCGGGCACATCATCAGTCTATAAAAACGCCAAGGGCGAAAAGTTCGTGATTGTTTCTAATGTCGACTACACCTACTGCTTCCCTGGCCTATAAATGTTGATTGAGAAAAATTTGCACAATTTTTGATGCATACCTAACCTCACATAACCCGAAACAAATCATGAGACATACGCATCTGTTTTTAGCCTTTGCGCTTAGCCTGATTGCCTGCGGCAACGCCATGGCGCAGCCCACCAACGAGCAATCGCTCAGCCACCGCCTTTCGCTCGTGCAGCCTGGCTCCATGCCAACAACGAACGCCTCAGCCCGCCAGGGGCAATGGCGCATAGATTGGGGCCACCAACGTCTGAAATCGACCAACATCGACACGGTGGGATGGTTCTTCAGCATGGACACGCTCACCTTTCGCGATGCCAAAACCAATGCCCACAAGGACATCCGCCTGGGCGTAAGCTACACGCCGTGGGAGCACGTAACCCTGGGCGCGGCCCTGCGCCACACCAGCCGCAAATGGGGGCTCGATAAGGTTTCTGCTATCCTTTTACCACTGTCGAACACCAACTTCCTGGCCGCCACAATGGCCTCGGTGGAGCTGTCGGCAGCCTACCACGCATTCTTTAGCGAGCAATGGGCATGGGAATGCCGCTACGCGCTTGAGGTGGGGCGCGGTAGGCTCTATTCGGCACTGTCGGAGCTCATGTTTTTCTACAGACCCGTCGATTATGTTTGCCCGCCCCTACTCACCACCGAGCGCGAAAAGGTGGAGCAGCGCTACACAGCGTTCAACCACAGCCTGTCGGGCGGAGTGTCGATATTTAGCACCAACCGCGCCATACAGGGCACGGTGATGCTCTCGGCGGCCTACACGCATAGGGGCAAATTCCACGCCGATAAGTCGGCCCACAACCATTGGGGCGAAATGCTACCGCACCTGCAAAAACAGCGGGGGCTGCTCGCCCTGCAACCCGCACTGATGTTCACCTTCCACGCCCGCCGTGTGTTCAGCATACAGGGACATGCGGGGCTGTCGATGCACTTTGCCAATGGCTCGCTGTGCAGCCTCTCACCCGCCTACGGGCTGCAATTCTCGTGGCGCGTTACCAACACTCACCGCACCCCAACACAAGAACAATAAGCACCGCAAACCATGAAACTCAAGCATCTTGCTGCCACGCTCGCCATTGCGCTTGGCGTAGACACACAAACAGCTGTAGCGCAATACATTAACTCGCAAGAAACCTACAAACGCTGCGCCGCGCTACTCCCCGCGCCTATGCCCACATCGCATGCGCTGGCTCACAGCGGTCAGCTGCGCTTTGAGCTGGGCTACCAACGTCTGCTAACGAGCAAAGTAGATACCATCGCATTAGATCAATCGTTCTATGGCCTTTACCCCACATTCTACGAAGCCCGCAGCTGCCAGCACTCCGACCACCGCCTGGACGCAAGCTACACGCCGTGGGAGCACGTAACCCTTGGGCTTGGCTTTGGCCACAGCAGCCGCGCATGGAACATACGCTACAATTTCTACAACAACGAGGAGGAGAAAATCAAATACGCCTATAGCTATGCCAGCGCGCGCCTACATGCCGAACTGTCGGCCACCTACCACGCCCATTTCGGCGACCGCTGGGCCTGGGAGGCTGGCTACACCTTCGTCATTGGCAAGCAAAAGCACTACGCCATGCAGAAGATTGCCACATCGATTATCGATTGGCTGATGCCCGTAACCAAAGCCACGCAGGGTCTGATGATGGAGTTTAGCCGCCTAACATTCGGCCACAGCCTAACGGGCGGCCTTTCGGCGTTCACCGACAACCGTGCACTGCAGGCCACGCTGATGCTCACGGCGGGCATAGCCCACTACGGCAAAATAAAGGACGGCAAAACGCACACCTTCGATTGGGCGCGGATACGCAACCGCATGGAGACCGAAAAGGCCAACCTCTATCTGCACCCCTCGCTAATACTGAGCTGGCACGCCCAAAGGGTGTTCAGCCTACAAGCGCATGTGGGATTGGCCATGGCTGGCACTGGCGGCGGCCTACAGGTAAGCCATCCCACGTTAGGATTGCAAGCATCGTGGCGCATCCTAAATACAACCAGAACGCCCGAAAACTAACATCCACCCGCAACCAATAAACATCTGACAATGAGATATTTAATCACAACCCTTACGATATGCCTAACGCTTGCCACCTCGGCATGGGCGCAGACCAAACAACACAACCCCGACAATTACATCAAACGCCTGAACTTCAGACCATGGCAGCCGCCCACATCGCGTGCCCTGGCCCACAAAGGTCAGCTGCGCTTCGAACTGGGGCATCAAACCTACTGGAACCACAAGGAAAGCTACTTCGCCCAGCCCGACTCCGCCCGTCTGTCAATCACTGAACACCAAGCATTCCAAGCCATTAAAGCTATAATGTTTCACGACCTACGCGTAGGGGCAAGCTACACGCCGTGGGAACACATAACCTTGGGCGTGGCCTACATCCGCAACTACCGCATGGCCGACTTTCCCCTGCATCGCCTCCCCGAAGGGCAAACATCGGCGGGAACCAACCACAGCTTTATGTCTTTCGAGGCCAACGCCAACTCGCTCGAGCTGTCGGGCACCTACCACGCCCCCCTCGGCACCAACTTTGCCTACGAGGCCCGCACCGCACTCACCATAGGGCGCGGCAAGCACACCTACAAAATGTCGTGGTGCATACCAACAACAACCGACTTTTTCGACGAAATACTGCGCTACACCGTGTTCAACCACAGCTTAGAAGGTGGCCTATCGGCGTTCACCAAGAACAGAATGCTACAAGCCACACTGCTGCTCAACGCGGGCTACACGGGCTACATCTCCAGCGGCGAAATCATACAGAAACAAGTGTGGGACCAGATGGCCTCGCACATCAGCAAGCATCCTGTATCGCTATACTTTACGCCATCGTTGCTTTTCACGTTCAACGCACCAAAGGTTTTCAGCCTGCAGATGCACATTGGCCTACCCACGGGCAGACACGACACCGAGATTTGCACCCGCCTACCCTCGGTGGGCTTCAACCTCTCGTGGCGGCTGCTGCGCTCAAACATCGCACCTGAGGAGTAAATCATCTACAGAATTCACACAAAGCATTTTAGCGTAGGGGCGAATTATTATTCGCCCCTACTATATATTTACGGCCCATATCCAATCGCGGCTATAGCGCTCCACATCCCCACATGCATGGCTTCGATTGGTCGCTGAGTCAGTCGAAGCGAGCAGCAGTGCGGGGCTTCGACAAGCTCAGCCACCGAATAATATCACCAGCAATTGCTGTACGGACGCAATAAAGCGCGTCCGCACTCTTCCTCTACGCGGATGGGACAAAGAAACATACCCCTTGCTTCTTGGATTTACCGACCAACATTGACAGCAACCCATGACAAAAAGGGGCGAACCCGTAGGCTCGCCCCTCCCCTTCTCGCGAAGGTCCAATCCAAAAACCGTTTACCGTTTTATAAACTTCAGCGTTACAGGCATACGCTCCTCATGTATGGTGATGAAATACAGGCCAGCGGCCAAATCGGCCACGTTGACGGGCTGGCTTGCGCTGATGTACTCCGTGCGAACAAGCGTATCCTGAGCGTTGAATATATCGGCCCTTACGCTGCCCTGTAGCCCGTTGGCCTTGATGTTTAGCACATCAGCAACAGGGTTGGGGTATAGGCACTCATGCCGATGACATTCACGGTGAACGCGCCAGTACCAGCACCCACATTAATCACAGCGGCGTTGTTGATAGATGGATTCGGCGTGAAGCCTATCCAGAAACCGCGAGCAGTTACAGCAGCATTGCCGTTAGCAATAACCTCGCCGTTGAACATGGCCGTAGTGGTGGCCAAGTTACATTGGTGCTGGTACCATTCACATCGTACTCATTGCCGTTGAACATCAGTTTGTATGATCTTGCGCCATTTACGACATTCCAGTTCAGCGTAGCCGTGGTTTGAGTGATGTTCGATACGTTTAGCCCCGTAGGTATGCCCAGAACTACAACAGGATTACCTCCACCGCCCACATTCTCATCGGACTGATGGGTGTCATGGTTATCAGCCGTAACGTAATCTACAAACAACTACTGCATCTATCTTTCAACCCTAAATATCCATTCATGAGTCTTCATAATTACAAGCGCACCACTCGTGCCACAGCATTACCCGACCGCACAAAGTAAATACCGATGGGCAATATGCTTAGATCTATGCATACACGGCCATGAGCATCGGTCGTACAACGTTGTACTAACGAGCCGCTTACGCTATATACCAGCACCTTTTCAAACGAAGCCCCATCGATATACAGAAGACCGCTCGTGGGATTCGGATATACGCTCAATGATGGTACATGCGCCCCATTAAGTCCTGTAGTAGAACTATTTAAGATTGTCAGATGTAGCGTTATGGTGCTGTCGCAGCCCTCAGCCGTTTGCAGGGTAAGCGTGTAGTCGCCGCTTTCGGTGTATGTGGTGCCGTTCCATTCGTAGCTGTTGGTGGCTGTTGCCGAGAACTCGCTATAGGATGGAGTACAGGGTGTGGTATTATCGACCTCGAATTCGGCCACAAGCGTGCTGTCGGAGGTTACGGTGATGCTTAGCGTGGCATTGGCTCCTAGCTCAAGACCGTTGGCTGTCCAGCGCACGAACCTGTAGCCAGCGTTGGCCGTTGCCGTTAGCATGGCCGTTGCTCCCTCCTCGTAGGTGCCAGCACCGGTGATTGTGCCGCCCTCGGCGGGGTT
>JAFWUG010000122.1 GCA_017524185.1 Bacteroidales bacterium | reverse complement strand
CTGTGGAACTTCACCAAATTCCTCATCTCGCGCGATGGCAGTGAGGTAAAGCGCTTCGCCCCAACCACCGAGCCCGCTGATTTCGAGAAAGATATCGAGGGAATGCTGTAGTGTACGATTAGTTGGGGTAGGACGAATAAGTCGATTTCCGTCCCTCCATCGGCTCGCGGCTCATAATGCTGGCTTGCCGTTCGTTGCGCTCATCATCTGCTACGCTCCGTGTATCAACTACGGCATCAAGATAAGTAGCTACAGCACAATTGGTTTGAAAAAAACGCATCCCACTTTGGGTGCGCTTTTTTTTGGTGATGTTGGCGTGGGCAACCTTTCACCATTTTTTAGTACCTTTGCTTCCGATTCCAGTGAGCGTGTCGGTAGCTGGAACATAGGGTGAATCTGTAAGAACTATGCAAGTTGGGCACATGTTTAACTGTATGGTTTTAATGATGAAGACAAATTCACCATCTCATCAAAATCAAGTCCAGCATTTAGTTTATGCTTTGATTACGGTTATTATAACCGTTCATGCGTTTGTGTTTTATAATCTGTATGTTATCGAGGGCGAGGCTATCATGCGGGCGACAGGCACCACCTCGGTTTTGCAAGGCCTCAACAGCCAGGGCGGTGTTTATATGTTCGGTAGATATTTGCCGGTATGGCTGATGATTGTAATCGAAATGGCTTGCGCTTTTGTGCTTGCGGTGAGCATGGGCAGCCCATTGGCGTTCCGATTGGCAAACCGCAAGTTCGACCCGCGCCGCAACCACCCGATGATCTTTGAGGCGGCCATTATCACGGCAACCGTTTGTCTTATGTGCCCGTCAATGAGCCTATTGGCCGATTTCTTTTACTACCCTTACTATGAGGGCTTCGATGTTATCGACTTTTTGTGCCGTTGGTTTCGCATGATATGCTACAACCTGCCGTTCGCTTATTTCTCACAAATGTTTTTTGTCCAGCCGTTTGTACGGTTTGTCATACGCATGATTTTCGCCGAAAACATCGCACGGCGCAACGAGCAGAATACCAATAGGATGGTCAAACCATCAGATGAGGCGGAGGCCATTGCCGACGTAATCATTCGCGAAAGCGAGATTGCTTCTATGGACTAAACCAATCGCAGGGAGAGCTTATGCAATCAACCCGATTGGTTTCAATGCAGTGTTCAGTGCAGATGGTAAATTGCGTGGCGGCTGTGAGAAGGCTGGGGCGAAGCGGCTGTCTTGAATAATCGCCCGAAAAAATGTCTCGGCTTTCAAACGCCAATCGAATTTTTTTACGCTAACATTGCAAACCAACATACTCAATGTCTAACCCCAAAAGTTGCATTTGAAAATTGAATCCAGCCTTGGTTATTATGTTTTTTGTAGGATGCAAAAAAAAAATCCCCGCCTATAAAGCGGGGATGAATCTTGTTGACCTACCAGGACTCGAACCTAGACTAACAGAACCAAAATCTGCTGTGCTACCATTACACCATAGGTCAGCCTCAAACCTAAATTTTCACGGCGCAAAGGTATAACTTTTCTGTCGAAAAAGCAAGCCTATGGCGATGAATTTCTTATGTCGTAGATTATATTATGCTGATAATCAGTATTATAAATCACTCCAGGTTGCGCATAATTTCAGCAGCAGGAGCTTGGGGGAGGGCTATCCATAGGATGAGATAGGCCAGTAGGCCTGCTCCCATTCCGAGGAGCACTACTATGAAAATTACGCGGATAATAATTGCATCGATGCGGAAGTAGTAGGCCAGACCCGAACAAACTCCGCCTATGATGCGGTCGTCGGAGCAGCGGAGTAGGCGGCGGTAGGGGCTGCGATTGATGTTGCTCATGGTTTATTGGTTTTTGAAATGCGGTTTCAAATATACGAATTTATGGGCATTCGATGTGCGTTGGCATCATATTTTGTGTGCGTAGAAGATGCGTGATGTGTCAAAATAGTTATCTTTGTTGATATTCGATATGCCCCGTTTGTGATGGCCGAACCCCAAAATAGCAGCAAGCGCACAACATTGTTTAAACAACTCATTGTTAATGTGTTGATACCTGTAGTGCTGGCCGTTTTGTTGCTGGGGGGCATAAACTACTTTGCTACCCGTGCGTTGCTTAAGAGCCATAGCAACACGCGTAATAGTTTGGTTTCTAATACCATAACGCAAGTTTTGCGTTTTCAGGACATCACGCTTTCGGTGCTCGACGAGAATATCAACGCGCGTGTTGGTGCGTTGAGCGAGTATATTGTGGATTATGTGTTTAAGTCGACGCGCAGCATTGAGCAGGCCGATTTGCATCAGTTGCGGGCGAGTTTGGGTCTCGATTCGTCGTTATTTGATTTCTATATACTTAATTCTGATGGAATTGTAGTAAATACCACGTTCAGGCCCGATATGGGGTTGAACTTTTTTGCCTTTGGCGAGGAACACGAGCAACTGCTGCGTAGCGTGTTGCGTGGCGATAAGTTTGTGAGCGAGAAGTTTACCATCGAGGCGGCTACGCGGCGCATGAAGAAATATACCTACCAGGCTACCCGCGATCATCGTTATATACTGGAGATTGGCGTGCGTTCGGCCACCGCCGATTCAATCATTGACCTGATTAAGAACACGCTCAACGACCTGAGTAGCCGCGAACCCTCGATTCTGTCGGCGGAACTGTTCATGAACGCCGACGACCCGTTTTCGCTCACCAAGCAAGCCCCGCTCGCCCCCGATGAGTGCAGCCTCATCAAGGCGCGGTTCGAGCGTCGCGATACGTTGCAGATCGACCAGCGCGATGCCCAGGGGCGATACCTATCGCGCCAGTATCTGTTCATGGAGATGGGCGCATCGGAACTTTATAAAGGGTCGGTGGTGCGTATTGTGTGCGACCGCACCGATGAGATTGGCGACCAGCTGGTGCGCTTAGGGAGTTATCTGGCCGTGCTGCTGTTGGTGGTGCTGATTATTTGCGTGGTGGTGCTGCGCAAGGCTCATGCCATAACCAATCCCATCAAGAAATTGGTAAACAATGTCGATATTATTGCGGCTGGCAATTTGAGCGAACGCGCCGAGGTGGAGGGCAACAACGAGATAACCACGCTGTCGGTGCAGTTCAATTCCATGATTGCGCAGCTGGAGGAACTCTACACCGAACTCGACTGCAAGGTGCGAGAGCGAACCGCTGAGGTTGTGGCGCAGAAGGACGAGATTGAGCGGCAGAAAGATGAGCTCGAGCAGCAGCGAGATGTGCTGGAGGTGAATCGTAAGCATGTAACCGACAGCATACTGTATGCCCGCCGGCTGCAGTCAGCCATGCTTCCATCGCCCAAGCGCATTGCAGCCATATTTCCCGATACGTTCATCATGCTACGGCCCAAGGACATCGTTAGCGGCGATTTCTACTGGTTTCAGCAGATTGGTAACAAGCGTATGTTTGCGGCTGTAGATTGCACGGGACATGGCGTGCCTGGGGCAATGGTGAGCATGGTAGGCTACAACTGGCTCAACTATGCGGTGAACGATTTGCATCAGGACGACCCCGTGGATATACTCAACACCCTGAGCGATGGCGTTATGGAAACATTTCGCCAGCACGAGGGCTACATGGTGCACGATGGTATGGATTTGGCCCTTTGCTCGGTGGACTACAGCACCATGCAGCTCGAATTTTCGGGGGCGTTCAATCCCGCCCTTATTGTTAGGCGGGGTGAGGTGCAGATGCTAAAGGCCGATAAACTCCCAATTGGCGTAAAGGGCAAACTCTACAGCCACGGCAGCATGGTGCGCACAAAGCAGGTGGTGAGCGTTGAACCAGGCGACATGGTTTATGTGTTCTCCGATGGCTATGCCGATCAGTTCAATCCCCACCGTCGTAAATTCCAATCGGGGAGGTTCAGGGAACTACTTCGGCAGATTGCCGAACTGCCCTCCAACGAACAGCTGCGCTGCTTGGAGGAAACCCTTACCGACTGGATGGGCGCTCACGAGGAGCAAATCGACGACATCCTTGTGGTGGGTGTAAGAATATAGTATAAATATCTGATTTAGTGTAGTTTTACTCCAATCAGGTGCATAAACTCCTGGCGGGTGCGCGAGTCGTCGAGGAATACGCCCGTGAAAGCCGATGTGGTGGTTACTGAGTTCTGTTTCTGTATGCCGCGCATCTGCATACACATGTGCCCGGCCTCAATCACCACGGCCACCCCTTCGGGTTGAAGATTTTCTTGTATGCAATCGCGTATTTGCATGGTGAGCCGCTCCTGCACTTGCATGCGCCGAGCAAAAGCTTCAACCACACGCGCTATTTTGCTCAGCCCCGTGATGTAGCCGTTTGGTATGTAGGCCACGTGCGCTTTGCCGTAGAACGGAATCATGTGGTGCTCGCACATGGAGTACAGCTCAATGTCTTTAACAATCACCATTTGCGAGTAGTCTTCCTTGAATTTGGCCGAGTTTAGGATGGCGTGAGGGTCCATGTGGTAGCCCTGCATCAGGAATTGCATAGCCTTGGCCACGCGCAGCGGGGTCTTTTCCAGCCCCTCGCGCTGTACGTCTTCGCCCAGCAATTTGATTATCTCGGAATAGTGATGGGCAAGCTTTTGTGTGCGCTCGTCGTCCCAGCGCTCAATCTTGGTGTAGCCGCCCTCGTTGGTGCCAATGCCGTTGTTGATAATCTCCATGTGTGTAACTGTTGTGGTTGATTGTTTTTTGTGGCGGCAAATGTACAAAAATATACGCAACACATAAAGTGCTAAGCGGTTGATGGTTGGGGTGAAAAACGGGGCAATGGATTATTTTTATTATCTTTGAACCCTAAATTTTTAATTGCAATTGCATGACTCGCGAAGAATTTCAGCAGCAGATACTCCAGGGCATTCCTGAGGCCATTCCAGCCGCTAAGCCCTGGGATTCCAACGTGAATCACGCCCCCAAGCGTAAACAGATACTAACCGCCGACGAAAAACGTCTGGCTCTGCGCAATGCGTTGCGCTATTTCGACCCCAAGCATCATGCAGCGCTTGCCCCCGAATTTGCTCAGGAGTTGGAGCAATTTGGGCGTATCTACATGTATCGCTATCGTCCTGACTACGAAATACATGCACGCACCATTGCCGATTTTCCGCATCGCTCGGTGCAGGCAGCGGCCATCATGCTCATGCTCAGCAACAACCTCGACAAGGCTGTAGCGCAGCATCCCCACGAACTGATCACCTACGGTGGTAATGGCGCGGTGTTCCAGAACTGGGCGCAGTATTTGCTCACCATGCAATATTTGGCCAACATGACCGACGAGCAGACGCTTGTGCTGTATTCTGGACATCCGCTGGGATTGTTCCCATCGCATCGCGAAGCCCCGCGTGTGGTGGTTACCAACGGCATGGTAATTCCCAACTATTCGAGCAAGGATCATTGGGAGCGTTTCAACGCTTTGGGCGTATCGCAGTATGGCCAGATGACCGCCGGTTCGTTCATGTACATTGGTCCCCAGGGCATTGTGCATGGCACCACCATCACCGTGATGAACGCTGGCCGCAAACGCCTGAAACCGGGCGAAACCGACCTGCGCGGTAAGGTGTTTGTGTCGTCGGGATTGGGTGGCATGTCGGGTGCTCAGCCCAAGGCTGCGGTGATTGCTGGCGTGGTGGGCGTAATAGCCGAAATCAACCCCAAGGCCGTACACACCCGCCACTCGCAGGGCTGGGTGGATGAGGTTTATACCGACCTCGATGCCCTTATTCCCCGCATACAGAAGGCCGTCGCTGGCAAGGAAGCCGTGTCGTTGGCCTACCAGGGCAACATTGTTGACCTATGGGAGCGCCTCGACCGCGATGGCATTCAGGTTGATTTGGGCAGTGACCAAACATCGCTCCACAACCCCTTTGCGGGCGGATACTACCCCGCAGGCCTCAGCTTCGACGAGAGCAATCGCATGATGGCCGAGCAGCCCGAATTGTTTAAGGAAAAGGTGTACGAGAGTCTACGCCGCCATGTGAAGGCCATAAACGCCATGGCTGCGCGAGGTATGTACTTCTTCGACTATGGCAATGCATTCCTGCTCGAGAGCAGCCGTGCAGGTGCCGAAATCTCTAAGCCCAACGGTGACTTCATCTATCCATCATACGTTCAGGATATTATGGGACCAATGTTCTTCGACTATGGTTTTGGTCCCTTCCGCTGGGTTTGTACCTCGTCGGATCCTGCCGATTTGGCCGCCACCGATGCTTTGGCCATTGAGGTGCTGGAGGATATTGCCCGCACAGCCCCCGCCGATATTCAGGGGCAGCTGCGCGACAACATCCACTGGATACGCGAGGCGGGACGTAACAACCTGGTGGTGGGTTCGCAGGCCCGCATACTCTATGCCGACTCCGAGGGGCGTATCAAGATAGCCGAGGCGTTCAATCGCGCCATTGCGCAGGGACGCATCAGCGCACCCATAGTGCTTGGTCGCGACCATCACGACGTGTCGGGAACCGACTCGCCCTACCGCGAAACTTCCAACATCTACGACGGCTCGCGCTTCACTGCCGACATGGCTGTGCACAACGTCATTGGCGACTCGTTCCGTGGAGCCACCTGGGTTAGCATCCACAATGGCGGCGGCGTGGGCTGGGGCGAGGTAATTAACGGCGGCTTTGGCATGGTACTCGATGGCACGGCCGATGCCAGCCGTCGCCTGCACAACATGTTGTTGTGGGACGTAAACAATGGCATTGCACGACGCAGCTGGGCGCGCAACGAGGGTGCCATGGCCGCAATCAGGCGCGAGATGGAGCGCACACCGCTCCTAAAGGTTACCCTGCCAAACCTTGCCGACGATGACATCGTAAACAAGGCCATAACCGAATAGTTTATCCCCTATGAATGGGTTATCCTCTGGGACGCTGAAACGTATGCTGAGCATAGCGGTGCTAATGCTACCGCTATTGCTTGGCTGTAAGGTGTTTGAAGATGTTGAGGATATTGACGGTGCTTGGCGTGTGCACGAGTATCGCACCAATGGCGACCAAAGGGACTACTATGTGGAGATTACCCCAAGCCCTACCGACACCTCATACTACAAGCTCTACAACATGTTCAACATGGGCGACGATTTCTGCGTGCACTTGGTGCTAACCGACAACGAGTTCACCATCATGGGCTGCGATAATCCCATCTATACCGTTTCGGGAAGCGGAAAGCTAACACGCTCAGACGAGTCGCGCATCGAATGGGAATATTCGCTTTTGGGACCAGATCTGAGCGATTTGGACATCAGGGCAATCTACATCAAGGACTAAACCGCAATGCGCATCAGTAGGCAATGGCAGGTTCAGATAATGGCAGGGTTAACTTGGCCTGCTGTTTTTAGGTCGTGCCTTTCTTTTGTTTTTTTTCTTGCGGTTATATTGCATGGAGGCGTTTATGCCCAACAGGCAGAGGGGCATGTTGTTAGTCCGCAGGCTGTATGTCATCGCTATTCGGCGGCTGATGGACTGCCCTCAAACACTGTTTATCATGTTTTTCAAGATTCGCGCGGATTCATCTGGTTTGCCACCAACAATGGTGTGAGCCGTTTCGATGGCGAACATTTTGAGAATTTCGACATCGATAATGGCTTGGTGGACAATGTGGTGTTTGAAATATACGAAGACTACAAAGGGCGTATCTGGTTTGTTCCCTTCAGCTGTCAGCTTTGCTATTATTTCAATGGACGCATTGAGCCATATCAGCATAATGAAAAAATAAAAACGCAAGTTAATACGACGCAAGGTCCTGTTAAACATGGGTTTAGCGTTGATACGCTCAACAACTTGCAAATCAGCGTCAAGCATTTTGGTCTGGTAAGCATCTCGGAGGAGGGAGCTCTGCGTGTGCTTTCCGATGGCGTTTATGGCCGTGCCAACGTTGTGGCCGATGCGCGTAGCGACCCGCCCTTAGTCTCGGCTCGCGCCGTGCTTGCTGAAAATCCTAAACTACTATTTATTAACCGTTTAGGTGAAGAGTATGTCTATGAAGGAGTTGATTATGTTGCTTGGCGGGGTGGGTATCAGATGCACTCCGAGTGCTTGGGCGATTCAGTGATGTACGTTACCATAAACTCAATCCTATTTGAGTTGCGAGGCGAAAGTATCAGAACCTACGTGCATCCGTCGGATATTATTGGGCTATATGCCGATAGCCAAGGGCATCTGTGGGTTACTAGCCTCGACGGCGGTGTGCGTGGCTACGCTGCCAATGAGCTAACCGAGAAACCGCGTTGGGAGATGTTTGCCGAAAGCCAGGTGGCATCGGTGCTGCAAGATATTGAGGGTGCGTATTGGTTCGCTACGCTGTACAATGGCGTGTATTATGTCCCCGATTTGCATACGCGCCAAATAACCACCCAGCAGGGACTGCTATCCGACTATGTGTCGGCTTTGCATATTACGCCGCAAGCCCTTTATGTGGGCTATTCCGATGCTTTTGTTGATAAAATACAGCGTAATGGAACCCTCAGTCATCTCCAGCTGCCCGATGGTGTTAGGAATAGGGTAACAGAGTTTGTTGCCGATGCCTCAAGCAGAGGGCTGTTTGTGCTGGGCGGTGGTCCACTGGTGCGTATCGACGATAATTTGTGCTGGGCCTGCACCGATGAGGAAATCAACATCAGAACCATGGTTAATAGCCGCGATGGTGGCTATTGGATGGGCGGGGGGCGACACCTGGTGCACGTGAACTCCGTTGGTATGGTCGACCAGTTGCTAACAACTATGAAATCCAATATTTGGTGCTTAGCCGAGGATTGCTGGGGTAATCTGTGGTGTAGCACCAATAGCGGTTTGATGCGCTACGATGGCGATGCCACAGCGCGTATGGGTATGAGCAGTAGTTTGCTGGCATATAGGGGCTACGATATGTTCTTCCATCCCCGCGATTCAATGCTTTGGCTGGCCTCAAATGGAATGGGTGTGCTGCGCTACGATACCAAGCGCGACGTGGTGAAGCAAATATCGCGCGACAATGGCCTACGCTCCAACACGGTGAGCCGTATGGTGTACACCGATTACGGTGTATGGCTGGCCACCGCGCAGGGAATTTCGCTGGTGCAGGCCGAGGGCTACGACCAAATGCGGGTGGTGTCGTTCACTCGCGCCAATGGCATCCCCGACAACGAGATTACAGCCCTGGCCGTGTTGGGCGATACGCTGGTAGCTGGCACATCGAGCGGTCTGGTGATGCTGAGCATTTCCCAGCTCATGAATCCGCTGCCCATGCCCCCAATCCATATCACCGATGTGAAAGTGAATGGAGGGAGCCGCCACGATGTGCTGCATGGTGTAACTAAAAAACTTAAATACAAAGAGAATGCGCTGAGCATATCGTATGTAGTGCTGTCGTATCGCAATCAGGGCAACACCACGTATCGCTACCGTATGCTGGGTGTCGATACGGCTTGGAGCTACACTGATGCCACCTCATGCATGTATGCCGCCTTGTCCCCTGGTCGCTATACCTTTCAGGTACAGGGCTTGGATGCCAGCGGAAATCAATACCCCGAAATTGCTTCGCTTGAGTTTAGTATTGCCCGTCCGTTTTGGCAAACTCCGTGGTTCATTGTGTTGCTGGCCGCTGCCGTGTCGGGCATATTCTATGCGCTCTACAGAATACGCCTACGTATAGTTAGCCGACATAATGAGCTGATTTACAATGCGAACATGTATAAACACCAGTCGTTGCGGCAGCAGATGAATCCACATTTTGTATTCAACACACTGGTTTCCATACAGTTCTATATCCTCAACAACGAACCGCTAAAGTCGCAGCAATACCTCGGTAAGTTTGCCCAACTCATGCGCAAAACACTCGATAATTCAGAGCATCCAGTGGTTTCGCTGGGCGACGAGTTGGAGCATCTCGAACTCTATCTTTACCTCGAAGCCATTCGTCTCGAGGGTAAGTTCACCTATAGCATAACGTGTCCGGATCTCGATCAACTCAAGAAATATCTTATACCAACCATGCTCATGCAGCCGTTTGTGGAAAATTCCATTTGGCACGGCATCATGCTAAAGCAGCCCCAGGAGGGTTGGGTGCATATCGACATAGCCAAGCAAGATGGGGGCATCCAGATACGCATCGACGACAACGGTGTGGGCCGTAAACAGGCGCAGGAAATACGCCAGCGCAGCGACCACACATCGCGCGGCTATCAAATAACGCAGCAGCGAATAGAATTGCTCGGAAGCATGTATGGACGCAGTTTCCGCATCGATATAGTCGACAAGGAGGACGACCAACACCAACCGTTGGGAACGTTGGTGGTGATTGATATTCCCACCGATTTTATCTCACAAAAACGATAAGTCTTTCTGCCTATGATACTAAATGCGCTAGTGATTGACGACGAGAATGTGGCCGCAAAAACATTGCGGATGATGCTCGAAAAGCATGTGGATGGGGTTCAGGTGGTGGGCGTGGCCAATTCGGTGCAGCAAGCCCTGCAACTTGTTGAGGAACATCCCACGCTCGATGTGGTTTTTCTCGACATTGAAATGCCAATGGCCAACGGCTTCGATTTCCTGGAGCAATGCCCTAATCGCCGGTTCGATGTGGTGTTCACAACGGCCTACAGTGCATATGCTATCAGGGCTTTCAAGTATAGTGCCATCGACTATCTGCTCAAGCCCATCGATGCCGAAGAACTGCAGCGTGCGGTGGAACGTGTTAACCGACTGCGTTCGCTTAATTTCGACACACGCCAGCGCTACAATGCTCTGTTCGACAACATCAGGGCCGTGCTGCCCACCAAATTGGTGGTTAGCATCGACAATAGGAGCGAATGCATCGACTTAGGGCAGGTGATCTACATGGAGCAGTTGCCCGCAGGTACTGCCATTTGCTTTGCCGATGGGCACATTTTGCAGGTTGATGATTCTATTTCGGGGCTGCTCGATATTGTTGATTCAATGCAGTTTGCCTACATCGAACCGCAGCGTGTGGTAAAACTATCCCGCGTGGTGCATGTGGGGCGCGATACCTTGCGGCTCGACACGGGGGCGGAATTGCCCCTGCATTCCACCTATCGCGCTGTGCTTGTGGACGCTCTCGATGCGTCCACCACAAACCAATTCTAACCATGGCACGCATTCTGGCTCTCGACATAGGCAAAAAGCGTACAGGAGTGGCCGTAACCGACCCTTTGCGCATAATTGCCAATGGTTTGCAAACGGTTGACACAGCGCAGTTGCTCAAATTCCTCGAGGCCTATTTTGCCGCCGAGCAGGTGGAGCTGCTTGTGGTGGGCTATCCGCTGCAAACCAACGGCCAGCCCTCAGAGTCGTTGCGCTATATAAATCCTGTGCTTAGGCAGATTGTAGCCCGATTTCCAAATCTACCCGTGGAGCAGTTCGACGAGCGCTACACATCCACTATGGCGCATCGAGCCATGATTGACGGCGGAATGCGCCGCATGGCTCGTCGCGATAAGGCCACTGTCGATACCATTAGTGCCACCATCATACTGCAATCGTTCATGGAGAGCCGCCGTTATGCGGAACTGTATCCGTAACTTTTCAAATTTTACACTACCTTTGCGGTCAAACATTTTTGCTATGATTTACCCCATACAGATAATAGGCTGTCCCGTATTGCGTAAGATAGCTCCCGACATTACGCCCGACTACCCTAATCTGCCACAGCTCATTGCCGACCTCTACGAAACGCTTGAGGTTACTGAGGGTGTAGGCCTTGCAGCACCGCAGGTTGGTGTGTCGGTTCGTGTGTTTGTGATCGATGCCTCGCCTTTTGCCGACGAGGATCCCAGCATGGCCAATTTTAGGCGCACATTCATCAATGCCCATATCGAGGAGCGCATGGGCGACAAGGAGTATTTCAACGAGGGGTGTCTAAGTATTCCTGGCATACACGAGGATGTGCTGCGCGAGCCCAAAATTCGTATGCGCTATGTCGACGAGCAGTTCCAGCCCCATGTGGAGGAGTTCGAGGGTATTGCTGCGCGTATCATTCAGCACGAGTACGACCATCTCGACGGAATGCTGTTCACTGACCGCGTGTCGCCCCTGCGCAAGCAGTTGCTCAAGTCGAAGCTAAACGCCATACAGAAAGGACGCTTCAAGGCTAACTATCGCTATAAGATGGCGCGGTAGTTGCTTGCTGAACGCCCTGTTCGCTCATGGCGCTACCCACCAACATACACGAAGTACCGTTTCTGCGGCTGCTCATCCCGCTGATGGGTGGCATCATAGCGCAAAGCGAATTGTATCTACTGCCCCATGCCGAATGGGTGTTGCTGGTGCTACCGTTGGCGGTTGTGCTGTTATTCGCGGTACGTTTGACTATTTGGTGGCGATGGGGGCGTATAGCCTATACTTTTGCGGTGGCCGTGGTGATGTTTTTCGCTGGGCTAACCCTGGGTGTGGGCGACGATTTTGGCGATACCCTGCCGTCCTTGCGTCCGGTTGATGTAGTGCTGCGCCTCGACGATGCTCCACAGCGACGTGTGCGCTCAATCCGAGCTGAGGGCGTTGTGGTGGGTGTGGTTGACGAGGCCAGGGTGCTGCGACCGCATCGCGAACGGCTGCTCTGCTACCTCAACGCTGCCGACACCATGGCGCTTGAACTGCGCCACGGCGATTTGCTTGCCATGCGCGTTGTGCCGCAGCAGTTCGCTTCGCCCAGTAACCCCTATCAATTCGATTTTGCGGCGTATATGCACCAGCGCGGCATCAAGCGTATGGTCTATGTCGATAGTGCGGCTTGGAGCTGTGTTGGAAAAGAGCCTAATAATCTTCGCTTGTTAGCTATAAGCTTGCGTAACAAACTTTTAGGCGTGTTTGAACGTGCTGGTTTGCCTCGCGACGAGTTGGCTGTTGTGTCGGCTTTAACTGTGGGGTACAAGGATTTGCTTGATGATGCGCTGCGTCGTACCTATTCGGCTGCTGGGGCAATGCACATACTGGCAGTTTCGGGCTTGCATGTTGGAGTGGTCTATGGCCTGCTGCTCCTATTGCTGCGTTTGGTTCCGCGCCTCGATTGGCGCGTAAAACTCCTGCTTTCGTTACTCTTTTTATGGCTCTTTGCGCTAATCACTGGCCTATCGGCCTCGGTGATGCGAGCCACGGCCATGTTTTCGCTGGTGGAGCTGGGGCGCTGCTTGGGCTATCGCTCCAACTCCTACAACACCTTGGCCGCTGTGGCTTTCATTCTGCTGCTAATCGACCCCAAAAATTTGTATAACATTGGTTTTCAGCTTTCATTTCTTGCTGTGCTGTCCATCATGATGTTCTATCCGCATATCCGTAATTTATTGTATATTAAATATAAACCATTGTCGTTGGTTTGGGATTTACTTTCGGTATCGGTGGCGGCACAGATAGGCACATTGCCCATCACGCTGCTCAATTTTGGGCAGTTTTCCAACTATTTTTTGCTTACAAACATTTTGGCCACGCCAATGGCTTCCATAATCATCTATTTGTCTGTTCTGCTGCTTATTGTACAGCCTATGCCGCTACTATTTGCAGGAGTGGGCAAGGTGCTCGAACTAGCAGTATGGTTGCTCAATAGCGGTTTGCGTGGCATTGAGGCACTGCCTGGAGCCTTGTCGCAGGGCATCTATTGTTCACCCGTGCAGGCGCTGCTGCTGGTGATGACTATTGCGGCTTTGGCTGCATTTTTAGAGCAGCGCAGGCTGCGCACCATTTTCCTAATGCTGGGGATGTTATGTCTGTTCGTGCTGTTGCAGCAGCATCGTATCGACAGCAACCGTAGCAGCGAGTTGGTGATTTTCGATGTGCAGTCGCATTCGGTGGTTGCCGTCAAATGTGGTGGACAAGCCCTCTTTTTTGACACCGATACGTTTCCGGGCGACATTGTGGCACGCCATTCGTTCCAGCTTTCGGGCTACGCTGAGCGATGTGCAGGCGTGAACTTCCATCATCTGAATTGCCCTGCGAGCATGGAGCAGTTGAAGCGCGATGGAGTTGTGCATATGCACGGCGGATTAGCCATTGTGTCGGCTGAAGGCTTTCGCTTGGCCTTTCCCTACAGCGACTCGTGTAGGCATCTCATAGCCCCCGCACCAATCGATGTGGATGTTTTGCTGCTAAACAGACATGCGTGCCACGAGTTGTTGGGTTTGGTGCGTCCGCGTGTGGCTGTAATAGATGCATCAATGCGAAATTACAGGCTTCCGCAATTAGCCATAAAGTTTATGGTTCGTGGTGCTTTTGTGTACGATGTACAGGCGCAAGGAGCCTATCGTTCCAGTTTGACATCCGCGCGTTAGGCTATGTTTGAGATTTGATTAGGTGTATGTATTTTATTTTCAATATATTGTATGTTTGTTGATTTTTTAGAATATAGTAAAAACACGAACACTTGTGTGTTTTCTGCGTATTGATGGCTAACATATTCCTAAAATAGCGTAACTTGCGGCTCTAAATAGAGAAGCAATCCAACCCGACCACACATGAACATCATCATAATGGGAGCGGGAGAGGTGGGAACCCACTTGGCAACCATGCTCTCCAAGGAGTATCACGATGTAACTGTTATTGACCCCGATGCCCAAAAACTCGAGGAGTTGTCGGCTGCAGCCGATGTGGTAACCATCGAGGGCTCTGCCACTTCCATCAGCGTGCTGAATGAGGCCAACGCAAAACGCTCCGACCTGCTCATAGCCGTGTCCACTTCCGAGGAAGCCAACATTGTGGGAGCAGCTGTGGCCAAACGCCTTGGCGTTAAAAAGGCCATTGCTCGCATCGATCGCTACGAACTGCTGGAGAACAACAACAAGGAGATATTCCTAAACCTCGGAATAGACTCGTTGATATACCCCGAAAAACTTGCTGCACAAGAGGTTATAACTTTATTGGATCAAACCAACTCTACCGAGTTTGTTAGTTTCTCTGATGGTATGCTGTCGCTGCTCGTAATCAAACTCGATGAGGAGTCGCCCCTGCTGGGCAAAACATTGCAGCAATGCACTCCCAACGTGGCCAATCTCGACTACAGGGCGGTGGCCATATCGCGCGAGGGTTCCACCATAATTCCCCGAGCCACCGATGTGTTTGAGCTTGGCGACATGGTTTATGTCATTGCAAACCGCAACGGGGTGAAGGACGTGGAGGAACACTCTGGAAAGCGTAATTTTGAGGTGAACAACCTGATGATACTTGGCGGTAGCCGCATCGCCGTGCACGTGGCCTCGGCACTGGAGGAGAAAATGAATGTGAAGATTATTGAGGAGAACCGCGAGCGGAGCATGGTGCTGTCCGAAAAATTCCAAAATGTACTGGTAATCAACGGCGATGGGCGCAACACCGACCTGCTTATCGAAGAGGGGTTGCCCTACATGGATGCTTTTGTGGCCGTAACGGGCGATTCCGAAACCAACATTCTGTCGTGCCTGGTGGCCAAGCGGTTGGGTGTACGCCGCACCATAGCCGAAATAGAGAACATAAACTACATTAGGTTGGCCGAGAGCATGGACATCGACACCGTTATTAACAAAAAGCTGATTACGGCCAGCCGTATTTTTCGCTACACCATGAACACCGACGTGTCGTCCATCAAGTGCCTAACAGGCACTGAGGCCGAGGTGCTGGAGTTTGTGGTGAAACCAGGAGCACCTGTTACTCGAGGTACGCTCAAGCAGGTGGCCTTCCCTAACGATGCCATTGTGGGCGGCGTGGTGCGCGGCGACTACTCCTACATCGTAAAGGGCGACAGCGAGCTCAAGGCCTACGACCGCGTGGTTGTGTTCGCTCTGCCGTCGGCAATCAATAAGATTGGGAAATTCTTCAACTAGACTGATATTGCGCTGATATACAGCCTAAAAACAGCATCGTCCAACATTGTTATGCTGGACGATGTATGCTCTAGTATAGGGACAATACACACATAGCGCAATATATTGGTTTAGAATATATTGCTCCTAAATGTGGGATTTACGGCCATTAAAATTAGGCGCGGCTTTCGGTGGCTACTGGTGCATTGGCCTGGCTGTAAGCAGGGCAGGTTTTCTTGTTGCACGAAGCCATCACAGCGCATACAACCAGCGTAGCCATCAATAGTTTTAGGGTAGAACTTTTCTTATTCATGGTAAAGAATCATTTAGTCATTATGCTAACTGAAACGAGTAGGATGTAAAAATGTTGCATCAATTTTTATTGGCTTTATTGCACTGAAAATTAGAGTTGTATGTTGAAGAGTTGCCATAGATTGTTATATTTTTGGGGCGTATTTTCTGACTACGGCTGATGTTTTTTGTTGCATTGCGAAAAATGCCGAACTTTGCGATAAATACCTTAATCAAATATGGCAGAAATCTATTTGGCGGGTGGGTGCTTTTGGGGTACCGAGCATTTCATGAAACGCATACCAGGCGTGCTTTCTACGCAGGTGGGCTATGCCAATGGGCAAACCGAGAATCCCACCTATAACGAGGTGTGTCACTGCAACACCGGCCACGCCGAAACCGTGCGGGTGGATTACGCCCCCCAGCAGGTACGCCTCGAGGTGTTGCTGCGGTGGTTCTTCAAAACCATCGACCCAACCAGCGTCAACAAGCAGGGCGGCGACGTTGGAACGCAGTATCGTACCGGAATCTACTACACCGACGCAAGTCAACTTCCTATAATTGAAGACGCTATGGCCGATTTGGCGCGGCTCTACACCAAGCCATTGGTTGTGGAGGTGAAGCCATTGATAAACTTCTATCCTGCAGAGGATTACCATCAGCACTACCTTGAGAAGAATCCTGGCGGATATTGTCATATCGCCCCCGAATTGTTCGCCATGGTGCGAAATGCTGTAAACGACTGATATACAATCTAAACACAGCGTGGTATTGAATAGTCCCTACATTGATTTTCATAGCCATGGCGAGGGGGTGCCGTGTGCGGGTGTGGTGTGTGTGCGAGCCGTGTCGCCGCTGAACGATTCCGACAATGCTACGCTGCGCACCGTGGGGCTGCATCCTTGGGACACCAACAATGCCCCGTTGGTTGAGGCCGCTTTGCGGGCTTTGCCCGAAGTGTGTGGGCGGCGCGGTGTGGTGGGTGTGGGCGAGGTGGGACTCGACCGCCGTAGGGGGGCACCGATGACTGTGCAGATGGATGTGTTGCAGCGTCAGTTGCTGGTGGCCAGCGAGTTGGGCTTGCCAGTGGTGCTGCATTGCGTGGCGGCATGGAGCGAACTGCTATCCTGTTTGCGCCCCCATGTGCGATTGCGCTGGGCGGTGCACGGATTCAGGGGAAACGCCACGTTGGTGCAGACGCTGCGCAAGGCGGGCGGTAGCATCTCGTTTGGCGTGCATTTGCTGCACCCCACGCCAGCGCTTGTTGAGGCGTTACGGCAAACACCAATAGACGCTATGTTTCTCGAAACCGATGCAGCGCAAACGCCTGTCGCTGAGGTTTATGCAGCGGCAGCTCGTTTGAGGGGCATCGCATTCGATCAGTTGGTGTATCAATTGAACAATAATGTGAATCGTTTTTTTGGTGTAGATGATATAATTAACACAAATACAGGCGTTTAACTGTAGTGTGATTGGTTTTTTCTCTGAGTTTGCGTTGGATTTGTTAGGCACAGACGATAGAATGGCAAAGATTTTGTAAGAATGCAGTTTGTTGCTCTTTCAAGCATAAATAGTTGAATGTTAAATGTTTATGTTTGTTTCGGTAGTTGATACGGAGTTCATTTTTTATTTTAAGTATCCAAAGCCGACGATATGGCGTATAAATATTAATATTTGTCGTTATAGTTACCTTATTTACTTTAATGTTATCTATCTTCACCTTGTGCAATGAGCAGATTTAAGGATATGTCGAACGGAACATTGATGGAGGCTTATGGAGTGGCTTGAGCGTACATTGCTGCTGATTGGCGATGAGGCTATAGCTGCGCTGGCCAACGCGCATGTGTTGGTGGTTGGACTTGGCGGTGTGGGGGCCTACGCTGCCGAGATGATTTGCCGTGCAGGTGTGGGCGAACTAACCATTGCCGACGGAGATGCGGTGCATCCCACCAACATCAACCGGCAGCTGCCCGCGCTGCATAGCACCGTGGGGCGTCCCAAGGCCGAATGCTTAGCCGAGCGGCTGCGCGACATCAATCCGAGCCTGAAATTGCACGTGCTATCCGACTATTTGCACGGAGAGGCCATGCAGCAGCTGTTGCAGCGCCCATATAGCTATGTGGTTGATGCCATAGATACGTTGGCACCCAAGCTTACGCTTATCCGCTACGCCATGGAGCAGCGGCATAGGTTGGTGAGTGCCATGGGCGCGGGCGGACGGGTGAACCCCGAACTGGTGCGCATCGACGACATCGACCAATCGCACGGGTGTCCGCTGGCGCGCATGCTCCGCAAACGCTTGCATAGGCTGGGCATTCGAACGGGGTTCAAGGTGGTTTATTCCAACGAGGAAGTTCCCCCCACGGCTATGCGGCCATGCTTTGACGAACCCAACAAGAAAACGGTGCTGGGTACTGTATCGTATATGCCGCCGCTTTTTGGCTGCATGATGGCCTCGGTGGTTGTGCGTGATCTTATTGATAATCAAAATAATACAAAAATATTATGAGAAGGCGACTTCCGCATCATATAGCCTATCTGCTTTTGGGTGGAAATCAGGGCGATAGGCCTGCGCTACTGGCTCAAACGCGGGAGCAGATAGCCAAGCGGGTGGGGCTGTTGCGAGCGCAGTCGGCACTCTACGAGACCGAGCCTTGGGGCTTTGAGAGCATTTGGTGCTTTGTGAATCAGGCCGTTTGCGTACAAACTCCGCTCGAACCGCTCGAACTGCTCGATGTTTGCGCCGATATAGAGTTGTCAATGGGACGCATTCGCACGCCAGAGACGGATAGTGGATACTCGTCGCGGCTCATGGATATTGATATTATTTTCTACGACGATCAGATTATAGACCTGCCCACATTGGTGGTTCCGCATCCGCGTATGCATCTGCGGCGGTTTGTGCTTCGGCCTTTGGCCGACATCGCTTCCAACTATAGGCATCCGCAGCTGGATGCCACGGTGGCCGAGCTGCTCGATAGGTGCGAGGATTCGTGTGGTGTTTGGCCCATGCCCGATTTTTAGCGGTATAGGCTAAAGGATATTGCGTATCTGTAGCAGGTGCTGCACCTCGTGCGTGGGCTTGTGTGCTGGGACTGTGCCGTTTGGGTTGAAGTAGATTTGTGCCATACCGAAGCGCATGGCACCCATGATGTCGGCCTCATAATTATCGCCCACCATGATGCTCTCGCGCTTGCGGGCATTGGCTTTGGCCAGCGCGTAGCCAAAGGCACGCGGGTCGGGCTTGTGAACCCCCGACTGCTCGGAGGTTATCACCCATTGGAAATGCTGTAGGACGCCTGCCCGTTCGAGTTTGGGCGATTGTACTTCGCTGAAACCGTTGGTTATTATGTGAAGCTGGTAGTTTCGCTCCGAAAGGTAGCAGAGCAGTTCGGCGGCACCGTCCACCAGGGCGTTGTGCGATGGCATAAGGCCTATATAATCGGCATCGAGCGTGTGAGCTAGCGTGGGGTCGTCGAGGCCAAACTCGCGTAGGGTGTCGTAGAACCGTTTGAAGCGTAGCGTTGGCTTGTCAATCTCGTGCCGTCCGTAGTATCCCCAAAGCCTGTCGTTGTGGCGGCAGTAGCATTCGGAGAAGGTCTGTAGGGAGCCAAAAACACGCTCCAAGCGGTGTTCAACATACATCTGGCCAAGGGTGAGGTCGCGATTGCGCTCAAAATCCCACAATGTGCGGTCGAGGTCGAAAAATACGTGATGGTAGGTGTTTCGGCGTATGAAATGTAGTAGGCCCATGAGGTGAAAGGCGCATGTTGCGGTCGGCAAAAATACGAAAATTGCTATCTTTGTGGCCGTTAAATATAAAACAAAGAGCATTGAATTTTTCTGAGTTTAGTTTTCATCCCGACATTGTTGAGGGTGTCCGCACAATGGGATTTGAGCAGGCCACGCCTATTCAGGAGCAGGCCATTCCCATCATTTTGAGGGGTAATGATTTGATTGGTTGCGCGCAGACCGGTACGGGAAAAACGGCGGCGTTTGTGCTGCCGCTGCTGAGCATGTTGGCCGAGCAGAATTTGGAGTCGCTGCATGTGCGGGTGCTGATTATAGTGCCAACCCGCGAATTGGCCTTGCAGATTGACCAAGCGGTTGAGGGCTTTTCGTATTTCTCCAACGTTGGCTCCATTGCCGTGTATGGCGGCAACGATGGTAGTTTGTGGGACAAGCAGCGGGCTGCCATCACCAATGGCACCGAGATTGTGATAGCCACACCAGGTCGCCTGTTTCAGCATATTCAAATGGGATATGTAGATTTCTCGCACGTGCAGTATTTGGTGCTCGACGAAGCTGACCGTATGCTCGACATGGGTTTTTACGACGACATTATGGAGATAATAAAGTTGCTGCCCGAACAGCGTCAAACCATGATGTTTTCGGCCACCATGCCACCTAAGATACGCGAATTGGCCAAGGCCATATTGCGTGAGCCAGAGGAGATTAGCATTGCAGTATCGAAGCCTGCTGACAATATAACGCAAATGGCTTATATTGTGAGCGATACGCAGAAAATAGAGTTGCTTTGCTCGCTACTACAGGGTAAGGAAGAGGTGCGCAGTGCCATTGTGTTTGTTAGCCGCAAAGCTGATGTGCGAACGGTGGAGCAACGGCTGAAACGCAATGCGGTAGGGGCAAGGGCAATTTATTCCGACATTGATCAGCGCGAGCGCGAGGAGGTGCTGCGCGAGTTCAAGAATCGCAAGTTTCAGGTGCTGGTGGCCACCGACATCATTTCGCGTGGCATCGACATTGAGGACATCGACCTGGTGGTGAACTACGATATACCCAAGGATCCCGAGGACTACGTGCATCGCATAGGGCGCACGGCGCGAGCGCAGAGCGATGGCGTGGCCATCACGCTGATTAGCCCCGACAAACGCTACGATTTTGCCAAGATTGAGAAATTTCTGGAGTCGGAGGTCTATAAGCAGCCCTATAAACTGAAGGCTGATGAGCTGGGCGATCCGTCGCGGCCAGCAGGCAGTTTGCAGAATGGAGGTAGGCGTAGGGGAGGGCAGGCCCGTAAGGGGCATAAGCCTCGCGGACAGCGTGATGGGCAGAACGCTAAGTTGAGCAATGGTGCACCTCGTTCGAGCGGTGAACCACGTGCAGAAACTGCGCCAACAGGCGATTCTGTTCGTAAGCGCACGCATAGGGGAGGCAAGAAGCATAGGCGCAATAAAGCGGCAGCGCAGGGTGGCACAGCCAATGTTGGAGGGCAGCAGTAGCGTTTCGAGTTATAATTGCATGGGGAGGGGAACGGAATAATGCGCCAGTGAGTGTAAGAGTAGATAATTGATAATAAATGATTTACATCTAAATGGGGACGATCAGATATATTTTAAAATCATTAGTTATGCTGCTGATGTTTGTTGGCAGCATATCGGCTCACGCCCAGTTGGTTCGCGGAAAGTTAACCGATGCCGACGATGCTCCCGTTCCTTATGCGTCGGTGTATGTTAAGGAAAATAAACTTGGCACAACCACCAACGAGCAGGGGCAGTTTGTGATGAAGCTCGATCCAGGTTCCTACACGGTTGTGTTCCGCTGCTTGGGCTACGAAACTGTGGAGCGTGCCGTGAAGGTTACGAGCAATGCCAACGTGAACGTGAATGTGAAGTTGCAAATGCGCTCGTTTGAGATAGAGATGATTACGGTGGGCAAGAGCAAAGAGGATATAGCATACGGCACCATACGTAAAGCAATAAGCATGGCTCCATACTATCGGAACCAGGTGAGCGAATTCAGGGCCGAGGTGTATATGAAGGGCACGGTGAAGGTGAAAAAGATTACCCGTGTGGCGAAACAGCTGCTAAAGGGCGAGATGGAAGTGCCCAAGGCTGGCGATGTGCTGATGCAGGAGTCGGTGAACGATATACATTTCACCGCCCCCGATCGCTACGAACAGGAGGTGAAGATGATACGCTCCAACATCCCTTTGTTCGACGGCAACGACGTGATGACCTACCTCAACGCTAATTTCTACGCTCCCCAGATAGCCGACATCATATTGCCCCTTTCGCCGCAGGCACTCAAGCACTACAACTATAAGTATGTGGGCTATTCGCTACAGGATAACAGGGTGATTGATAAAATAAAAGTAACCCCAAAACGCAAAAGCAAGCAGTTGGTTGAGGGTTATATCTACATTGCCGACGAGCATTTTAATTTACACGAGGTGGATTTGAATGTCAACACGGTAGCTGGCACAATCAGGGTGAAGCAGACCTTTGGTGAGGTGGAAAAAAACGTGTGGATTCCGGTGAGCCATCACTTTGAGGTGCGCGCCAAGTTTATGGGCAACGAGGCCGATGGTTGGTATGTTTCGAGCGTGAAATACCACAAGGTGCGCGTGAATAAGAATTTGACTAAGCCCGACAATCTGTTGGTGGCCGAGGCGCGTCAGGAGCAATACGACAAGGCCAATGGTGGAGGCTCGACAGGTAGCACTACCACATCCAAGGCATCGGCGGCCGCCTCGGCTGCAGTGGCCAACGCCTCGGCAACGCTGACGCGTCAGCAGCGCAAGCAGCAAAAAGATGCCGAGAAGTTGGAAAAGCTCGTAAAGAAGGACAATCCCACCACCCGCGATATGATGGAGATGGTGAAATTGATGGAAGATCAGGCGCATAGAGCCAACGACACCGTGCCCAACTCCGATCCACGTGAGGACCAGCTGGGTTACTATCGCACCACTGTTGCCCCCGATGCGCGCACAATCAACCTGCTGCAGTGGGACACCGTGCGCCCTGTGGTGCTCTCGGAGGACGAGAAAAAGGTTGACAGCGAGCTCAAGGCGCAGGTCGATACAACGGGAGGAAAGAACAACATCAAATTTAGCGTAAATCCTTTTCTCAAAGCACTTTCTGGATTCAGGTGGAGCAACTCGGCGGGCAACCTGTTTGTAACCTATTCGGGCGTATTGAACTTTGATCAGCCCGAATTCAACACAGTTGATGGTTTTATGCCCAATGCCTTTGTGCGTGTATCGTATTTCAAAGGCAGTCAGGTGTTTACGTTCTACACCAGTGCAGGCTTTGGATTTGCTTCGAAGTTGCCCCGCGTTTCAACCCATTTCCGTTATACCTATGCGCCCAAGGTTCGGGCGTGGACGCGGCTCTCGTTCTCCTACGAGCGCGACGACTTTAACCGCGCCACGGGCATCAACCGCCAGGTGAACTCCATAACCTCGTTGCTGCTGGGGCAGAACTATCTGAAGGCCTTTAGCCATCACTCGGTGGATTTAGCAGGATTCTTGTCGCCTGCCATCGGTCTTGATGTTTATTATGGTTTGACGGCCGATTATCGCAAGCCTATGAGCAACAACACCACGTTTATTCTTGTGCCACCGTTGCGAAGCCGCTATACCAACAACAACCCAATTAATCCGCTGATTGACAGTACGCTGAACTTGGATTCGCGGAAGACAACTCAGGGTAGCTTGCGTATACTCTATACCCCGTTCATGCACTACACGCGTAGCGGCGATTGGGTGGACTATACCAAATCGAACTTCCCTACGCTCGAGGCTAAGTTCAGGTTCGACATTCCCAGCAGTCTTAACACCAAGGCGTGCCTATTCAACTGGGAAGCCACCGTGCGCCAAACCCTCGATATTGGTGCGCTTAGCAAGTTGAACTACTCGCTCACCTACGGCGATTTTCTACGCACCAACAACCTGCACTTTGCCGATTTTAAACATTTTCACAGCCAGAGAGCCTTTTTGACTGCGTCGGAGTTCGGCGATTCGTTCCAAACGCTCGACTACTACGCTTATAGCACCAATTCGTACTATGTGCAACTATTTGCCAACTACCGCAGCCCATTCATGCTCATCAAGTTGCTGCCGTGGTTTAGCGAACGCCTTTGGATGGAGAACCTGCACCTTGGGGTGCTCTATACTGAGAGGCTTCAGCCCTACTACGAGGTGGGTTACTCCATGACGCGCATTGCTGCGCTCATGGGATTTGGTGTGTTTGCTGGCTTTGAGAAAGCTAGCTTCAAATCGTTCCAGGTAAAGCTTTCGCTAACGCTATAATATGTTGAGGTTTAGGCAGATATATTTGCTCGTGGTGTTTTTGTTTGCGCTGAACACCATGCAGGGAGCCGTTTCGCACCCATTGGTGTCTGATTCGATTCGCATTAGCGTGGTTACGTGCAGTGCTGGCGGCGACATACCCACGTCGTTTGGCCATTCGGCCATTAGGTTGCGCAATAGCCAAGCCCAGCCGCCCATCGACATACTGTTCGACTATGGTACGTTCAATTACGGTGATCCCCTGTTTTTGCTAAAGTTTGGGCGCGGTACGCTGCTCTACTACCTATCGGTGCGCGACTATAGCACGTTTGCCATGGAGTGTCGCGCCGAGCGTAGGCAGGCCGTGGAGCAGGAGTTGCTGCTTAGTCCTGAGCAGCGTAGGCGTATAGCGCAGTTGCTTTGGACCAACTATAGGCCCGAAAATCGATACTACCTCTACGACTTTATCACCGACAATTGTGCCACCCGTATCCGCGACATATTGCAGCATCCTGATTTTCAGCACACTGGTGCGAGCCCAGATAGTACCTACAGGCAGCTCATTCACACCTACTTGCCGCAAAAACATTGGTTTGGTTTTGCCGTCGATGCGCTGCTGGGGCCAAGCACCGATGCCAAGGCAAATTTTAGTCAATCGCTCTTTTTGCCCTATACGCTTGCCGAGGGGCTGAAAAGCTACGGCAACACAACCACAGGAAAGCCTTTGGTCTCCAGTTCAGAGGTTTTGGTGGCTTGCGACTATGTGCATGTGGGAGAGCCGTGGCCGCTGCGCCCTGTTTTCGTGTTTGCGCTGCTTTTTGTGCTGTCTGGTTGGTTGTATGTTTCTGGACACCAGCGAGTTTTGCATGGCTTGGCCGTTGGCCTATTCGCGCTTATATGCGTGGTGGGGCTGGTGCTGCTCTTCCTGTGGTTAGGCTCGCGATATAGCTGTACAAAGTTCAACCTTAACCTGTTGTGGTGTATGCCGTTGTATATTTTGTTATTACTGCCGTTAGGAACACATTCCAAGCGTTGCGTGGTGCTTTTGCAGTGCGGGCTGCTTGCGTTTTTGCTGTTGCTGGGCTGGTGGGCTTTGCCGCAGCAGTTTAATGTAGCGGTGTATCCGCTGGCGGCCACCCTATTGCTGCTGAACTACAACGAGCTGCAGATTTTTAGGAAATAGCACCTTAGCAATCCCCTATAAATATTGATGTGCCGAATTTAGGCGTAAATTTAGGACTATAAGTCATAAATATGGCGTAAATTTAGGACTTAGTATCGTATATATGGCGTAAATTCTGTACTTTATGTCTTATATTTAGCGTAAATATTGGTATTAAAGTCGTAAAATTGGCGTAAAATTTGTACATTATGATACAAAACACTATCTTTGCCGTCGGATACTATAAAGGGAGAAGCCATGGATGCGATGGGAAAAAAGCGACAGATAGCAGCGGAGGTGTTGCGGCGTAAAGGCCGCAAGGGCGGGCGTATTATGGTGTTTACGGGCGCAAGGCAGGTGGGCAAAACCACGCTCACCAAGCAGGTGCTCGCCGACTACACCTATCTGCCGGTCGACGACCCCGTGGCCAGCCTGGCCTACTTGCGCCTCACAGCCAGCCAATGGCGCGAGCTCTACCCGCAGGCCGTCCTCGACGAGGTGCAAAAGCACCCGCAGCTCATCGAGAGCATCAAGGCATGCTACGACCAATTTGCCGATGTGCGCTATGCGCTGCTGGGCTCCAGCCAATTGCTGCTGCTGCAAAAGGTGAAGGAGAGCCTGGCAGGGCGTTGCAGCATTTTTGCCATGTATCCGCTAACCCTGCCCGAGCTGCAAACCAACAGCTGGGCCGACACCATAAGGCTTTCGCCATGGCAGCGGCTGCTGCAGCAGCCCGGTGCGATGCCCGCCTTTTGGCCGTCGTTTGTGCTCGACCCCGCCATGGCGCAAAAGCAACGCGCTTGGGACTATTACGCCCGTTTTGGCGGCTACCCAGCCCTGGTCGACGCCACGCTCACCGACGACGAGCGCCACGAGTGGCTAACCAACTATGTGCGAACCTACCTGGAGCGCGACGTGCGCGATTTGGCCTCGTTTCGCGACCTTGAGCCCTACATCAAGCTGCAAAGAGCCATTGCCCAGCAAACGGCGCAAACCGTTAATGTTTCGGCCCTGGCAGTGGCATTGGGCATGTCGGCCAAAACCGTTAGCCGCTACCTCGAGTACCTTAGGCTGAGCTACCAAACCATTGCGCTGCCACCGTGGGAGCGCAACAGCAACAAGCGTTTGGCAAAGATGCCCAAAATACACTACCTGGACCACGGCGTGCTACAGGCCGTGTTGCAGAAACGCGGCGGAATGTCGGGCGCGGAGTTCGAGAGCCTTGTGGTGTCGGAGCTCTACAAGCAGGCGCAGAACATACTTGCCGAGGCGTCGTTCTTCCACCTGCGCACGCACGACGGCAAGGAGGTGGATTTGCTGGTTGAGCTGCCCGACGGCTATTTTGCCTTCGAGATTAAAATGGCCGAGCATGTGGCTAAAACCGACGCTAGGCATCTGCGCAACCTGCAAACAATTCTCGACAAACCAATTTTGCATTCATTTCTACTATCTAACGACATGGAGACCAAAGAGTTGGGCGATAAAATTACGGCCGTAAACGTGGCGGCATTTTTGGGCTGAGGCGTTGAGGCATTTGAGTGGCCACTTTACACTTTTGCTTTACACTTTTACATTTTCTTTACACTTCGGTTTTTGTTTAAATAATAGATAATTAAATAGATAAAGTTGGCATAGAATTTGCATAAGCGGCCGACGCTTTGTTTCAATTGGCATTGCGCTTCAGAAAAAACCAAACAAAATACACCAAATTTGTAAACAGATGAGTGCGAAAAGCAATTTTAGAATTGTCGTGGCAGTCGCATTGGGACTGTGGCTGTGTGCTTGCAGCGATACTCCGCAGGAATCTGCTGCACGGCTCGACGAGAATGGGGTGGTGGTGAATCAGGCTCCGCACTGGATTGTGCCCAACGACCCGCTGGGCATCGATGTGGAAACCGCGCTTTGCCCCATGCCAGTGATTGGCGATCAGGAGATTTACACATTATAACTTTTTATACCTATGAATCTTAATTTCAAACACTTTGTAGCCTTGGTGCTTATTTTTGTTCTGGGCTGCGCTTCAAATTTTGCTACGGCACAGGCTCAGTGGGGCTACGAGGCTTTGAAACGCTACGCCATGTATATCACGCCCGGACGTGTGCCCACCTCGCATGCGTTGTCGTACAAAGGTCAATTCCGCGTCGATCTTGGTTTGGGGTGGTATACCAGGAAAAATATGCCAGAGCCCATGGATGTAACCGCGCAGCAATGGGTAAACCCCATATTTTTGCAGACGCGGCTTTGGACTGCCACCGACTGGAACATCGGCCTAAATTATTCGCCCTGGGACAGGGTTGCTTTGAGTGGGGCCGTTACGCTGAGCCACAGATATTTCGAAAGCGACCAACTGAACACCTATCAACCACGAAATGGTATAAATAGCGGCTATTTTGCTTGGGAAATGGGCGCCACGTTCCACGACTGGATCGATGAGCGTTTTGCCTATGAAGCCCGCTACACGCTGGGTTTTAATGTTTTTTCATCGTTTGTAAAGTCGGAGGTTGTTAGCAAGCGTTCTTCTATTTTCAGCGACGACCCTACCGAATATTTCAACGACGACCAGATACACGGCTTTGCGCTGCGTCATGGCATAATGGGCGGCGTGTCGATGTTCAACCAAAGCCGTTCGTTGCAGGCTGGCCTACAGCTACATGCCGATTTGGTGCATTTCCTGAGCCACGACTACACACCTCTCATGCTCGAAGGCCGCGAGCCTTGGAGGGTGCAACAAGATATGTATCAGCGATTTAGCAACCGACGTGCTCACCTGCATTTCACACCCTCGCTGCTGTTTGCCTATCATGCCAAATATGTGTTCAGCGCACAGTTTCATGTTGGGCTGCCCATTGCGGTGCAGCAGGGCAAATTCTATGCTCCTTGCCCCAACATGGGCCTGCAGCTGTCGTTCCGCCTGCGCAAATGGCGCCGCACGCCCACCGACACCTCCAAGCTCGTTCCCACGGTTATTGAGAAGGTGCTGCAGACGGTGGAGCCGCTGGTAACCGACATACTGCAAGACGAGGAGCAGCCTAAGCCCAACAACAACCACGACGACGATTAACCGCTCCATGTCCGCTTGCTTACAGGCTGAGCCATAGCCAATTGGCCAAGCATACCTACGGCCAGTTGTGGCCGCAAGCCGTTCTACATCGAGCGCGGTGCCACGTGTGACGCGCTCGTTTTTGTGTCTTAATAAATTGATTGTCAGTGTCTTATGTTGCAGTCGTAGGGTGCAGCTGGATGGTGTCGCACGCTGTTTTTGTTGTCTGTGGACAATAAAAGTGGTTGTATTGATGATTTTATTGTCTGTGTACAATAAAGTTGGTTGTGTGGATGTTTTTATTGTCTATGGACAATAAAATACGATTTTTTGTCGTTTTGTTGTGTATGGACAATAAATTTGCCATATTTGCAGACTGTAATCTTGAGCTATGGAGGTGTTATCGAGACGCTATTATGCTGATTTAGTGGACTCTTGGATAGGCAAGGGCAACATTATCGCCATTGTTGGTGCGCGGCGTGTGGGCAAAAGCTACGTGCTGAAGGACTTCATCCAGCGCCATCAGGATGATTCCGATGCCAATATAATCTACATCGACAAGGAGAAGCGGGTCTATAGGGACATCAAAACCTGCGACGACCTCGATGCACTGATTGCCGCTCGTTTTCAGCACAATAAGCACAACTACATCCTGATTGACGAGGCGCAGGAGATTGAGCATTTTGAGCGAAGCCTCTGCCACTGGTACAGCGAGCCGAACACCGATGTAGTGATCACTGGCAGCAACTCCAAGTTGCTCTCGGGCGAGCTGGCCACGCTAATCTCCGGACGGCACGTTGAGGTGCGCATTCACCCGCTCACCTATGCCGAGTTCTTGGAGTTTCATGGCCTAACTGATAGCGACCCGAGCCTGATGTTGTACCTAATCTATGGTGGTTTGCCGGGTCTGAAGCAGGTTGGCATCCACAACGATGAGCATGTTTGGGCCTATCTGTCAAGCGTTTACAACACAATAGTGCTCAAGGATGTGATTGAGCGGCACGATATTCGTAACATTCCGTTTCTGAACAACCTTCTGACGTTTTACGCCGACACCACGGGCAAACTAACGTCGGCCAGCAGCATTGCCAAATACATGAAGTCGCAGCAGGACGACGTTTCTACCAACTTGGTTTTGCTCTATCGGCGCTTCTACGAAGAGGCGTTCTTGCTGAGCGTTGTGCCACGCTACGATATTCGCGGAAAGAAGCTGTTTCAGTCGAACGAGAAAGTATATTGGGACGATTTGGGGCTGCGTAATCTCAAGGCCAATGGCGCAACGGAGGCCAACATCGAAAAGGTTATAGAGAACGCCGTGTATAAGCATCTATGCTGTTTGGGCTACGATGTTAGGGTGGGGGTTCTGAATGCTGGCGAGGTCGATTTTGTGGCCACCAAACATGGCCGAACCATCTATGTTCAAGCCAGTTACATTGTTGCGGAGCAGGCTACGCGCGAGCGCGAATTTGGTACGTTGCACAAGATTCGCGACAATCATCCCAAATACGTAATCAGCGCCACACCGCTCCTGACGCAGCGCGACGAGAATGGCATTACGCACCTATCGTTGCGCAAGTTCCTGAAAGACGGGCTTTAGGATTGCTCAATTCCTGCAACGTAGCCATGCCGCCAGACTGTTGTTAGTTTATTTTGCGTTGGTGTTATTAGTGTTTGATGTTGCAGTTTTATGTATATATTTCTGTTATAGTGATTTATATACTTGCTCGCACTTGCGCCCAATCGTGCTGAAAGAACGACATCCTTTTAACCCCACACCAAAGAATATTCACTCAATTATCACCCACACGCCATCATTGTCTTTGCCTTCACGTTTTAGGACGCCTAGCCTTTGTAAAACTGAAATATCACGCTCTACGGTTCGTTGGCTCACCGACAAAGTCTCCGACATTTGTTTGCCTGTTATTGCGGGATTCTTCTTGATGAGTTTGAGTATTTTCGCTTGACGTTCAGTGAGTTCAGTCTCCGACATATCTCCGACATGGTCTCCGACATTTTGCGTGTCGGCAGCAGCATATATAGTGGTCTGAAATTGGGTCGGAGTTGATTTGAATACGGGTTTTAGATCCTCTTTATATCCTTCTAATGATTTTGTTTCATTGCAAATGCGTGTGAGTCCACTGCCGCGCTTCTCCATATAGTCTAACTGAGCCATCACATTTGCAAGAATGGGATTGCGTCTTTCGGATGACACATCTTTGATGTCTAAATCCTGTATCAACATTCCATTGTACATACCACCAGGAGATGTTACAGTGAGACGGTCGTCATAAATATCAAGATGTACTTCGCCGCCCATCACGGTATAGTCGCGATGGATGAAATGGTTTACCATTGTCTCCAGAACGGCACGTTCTGCATACTCTGGTTTGTTTTTTCGTCCATCGTGCAATTTCTCCCAACCTCTTTTGGTGTTAGACTTAACAAAATTCATCGCTTCACGGAGCAGCATGAGGATATTGCCTGTAAACTCTGCATCGTTGATGGCATCGCCTTTTTCCTTACCATCCCATCGTGTGCAGTAAAGACGTGATTGCCATAATGGGCAGTCGTCGGCAAACAAAGCACCAGCATTTGTGAGATTGCTTGTATTGGTAACAAGTCCAAACGACATTAGGTATTTCTTGTCCCATTCTTGAAGAGCACGTGTTTTGAATGAGTTAGCCAATATCGTGAAAGAGTAGTCCTCGGCTTTATAGTCAGTATGAATGGAGTCGAAAGTTTTGTTTGAACCTTTCAGCACCAAGCGAACCATCTGTTCTGCCGTTGCAGGCAAACTCTCGTCGCCAACACGGATAAATGTTACTCTTTGACCATCCCCTACGTAATAATAAGGAGTATAGTGGCCTGGGTTTACTTTTAGATGTAATATGTGTAATCCGTCTATTACCAGTGGAATCATTTCTATATCTGGAAGTGGATCCATGTAATCACGAATCTTGCTGCTGATTGTTTCGCATACATGCTGCACATCATCAAGTCCTTTGACGATTCCTTTATTATTAACACCAAAGAAAAGGGAGCCGCCTAAGCCATTGGCAAAAGCACTTACGCTTTTGAGCCAACTCTTAGGTTTCTTATCTTCAAGCATAATCTTGAAATCGTATGCGGTACATTCCGCTATGAGGCTATTCAATTTCATTTGGCATCTGAACTAATAGTTAGGTGCAAAGATACAAATTATAGTCAAGAATGAACTACGGATTTGCTGGTACGCTATATGCTCAGTTGTTATATGCCTTTAGTAACATGTGAAAGTTGAGTTATGTGTTTTTCCCCCTATTGTGCGCTTTAACGCGTCCAATCGTGCTGAAAGCACGACATCTTATTAGCTCCACACCAAATGTAGTGCCGTGTGGTGGGGTACTGGGATTGCGTGCCGCTGGCACGCCCACCCCTTATGTATGCGCACCTCTCCCTGGTATTCTATCCAACCACCAGTAAACTACATACCCACGCACCCTTCAACCTCAACAAACACAGCCGTTTAGCAATCATCTGCACCTCACGCCAAACCCTTGCGGCGCTAAAAAAACGCCCCACCATCGAAACCTTTTTAGAGTGTTTAAGTAAAAGCATTGAGCAAACCTGCCTTCCTTTGTAGGCATAAATTCTAGCCATGCAGCAGCACATTGCACACACAGCAACCAGCAACCACCGCACTTTGCGGTGCTGTTTAGGATTTACCCCCCCCCCCCTCACTGCAAAATAACGTTAAATTTCCGCAACAACATGCACACCCCAACGCGCAATGCGAATGGGGTGGCGGTGTTTGGGGGTGCTTGGCGACCTTTTAGCATGGAAACAAAAACTGGCGCAAATAGATTTCGCAGCACCATGCTTACTTTGCAAACGGAAACGCAACCTTGTTTAACTTCTAATTTTTTTGAACTATTATGAAGACAAAGCTTTTATTAGCCCTAATGGCCTGCATGTGTGTAGTGTCGTGCAAGAAGGATTCGGACGCTACAAATGGTGCTGATGATTCGATATATGGTGTGTATGATGTCGTATGGTATGATGGTGTTGATTATCGACACGATTTATTATTCGTTGATGGCAAACCTGCAGATGAAGTTGATAGGAATTTGCGAGAATGCGCAGAAAAAGCAGCACAAGATAGGTTTTGTTGTTGCACGTTTGATGATGTTGTGAAACATTATGAGGGAAAACTAACTGATACTGTAAAAAAATCAGAATTAGACGACAAATTAGACGACCGAGATGCCCATTTTGAAATGAAAATTATACCAATAGATAAATCAAACCACACAGCTAAGATTAAAATGTGGAATAAAGAATATGATGCTAGAATATTTGAAAATACAATTTTTATAGATTTTAGGGAGGGTGAAAAAGATTTTGAGATAAAATATAAAGGAGGAAACCCCACAAAACTTTATTTGATGTCAGGAATTTTAGGTACATCAACTCTTATAGGTGGTTCCTGTGGTGAGCAAAGTGTGTCAATTAAATTAAATAGGAATCCTGTTTATTATTTATTTGGTACTAAAGTTCGCGAACTGTAATAGACGCCACCTTTACTCAGCAACCCACCCGCCATG
>JAFWUG010000121.1 GCA_017524185.1 Bacteroidales bacterium | reverse complement strand
GGTGACCAAGTTGATTTGTTTGTAACTCCAGAATCTGGTTATCAGCTTGTGGCTGGTTCGCTGAAGGTGAATGGCGATGCCTCAATTGTAGAGCCTAATGGCATCAACCAATACAAGTTCAGTATGCCCGCTGAGGATGTAGAGGTAACGGCACATTTTGAGTTAATTCCTACCACCACCTACGCTATCAGCATTGCAACGGACATAGAGAACGGTACGGTTGTTGCCAATCCCACTAAGGCCGCTGAAGGCGCCCCCGTTACCCTAACGGTAACCCCAGACGCTAACTACCAGCTAGTGGCAGGTTCGCTGAAGTACAATGGCAATGATGTTACCGAAACCGCAGGTACTTACACTTTCATTATGCCTGGCGAGGATGTATTGATAACTGCTCAATTTGAGTTAATACCTGTAAATCCTACCACCTACGCTATCAGCATCGCCACGGACATAGAGAACGGTACGGTTGTTGCCAATCCCACTAAGGCCGCTGAAGGCACCCCCGTTACCCTAACGGTAATCCCAGACGCTAACTACCAGCTAGTGGCAGGTTCGCTGAAGTACAATGGCAATGATGTTACCGAAGCCGCAGGTACTTACACTTTCATTATGCCTGGCGAGGATGTATTGATAACTGCTCAATTTGAGTTAAGCACGATTGTTGTTCCCTCGGTAGAGAGCATCGCGCTCAACTCCACCGCTGTTACTCTCGAAGTTACTGAAACACACCTGCTACAGGCCACCGTTCTGCCTGCCGAAGCAAATCAGAGCGTAAGCTGGAGCAGCAACAACGAGGCTGTGGCCACGGTTGTCGATGGTGAGATAACCGCTGTGGCCATGGGCACGGCCATCATCACCGCAACCACCGACGATGGCGGCCACACCGCCCACTGCGTAGTGAATGTGAACAACAATACCCTGCCCGATGCCATTGCCTCCTTCGAGGATCTCACCCTTGCTAAAGCCGATACGTTCTGGACCGGTGCTTCCAATCCCGATGGCCTGTTTACCTCGTTCGTGAGCGGCACCTATCGCTTTGTGAACACCAGTGGTTGGGGCGGTACCTATTGGGCAGGCTTTGCCTACACCAACACCACCGCCACCGATGCTGCCAGCTGGAACACCACCAATGTGGGCACAGGCATTGATGGCTCACAGAACTATGGCGTTGCCTACTACTCGTCGTGGGACTTCCCCACAGGCATCACCGTGGAGCGCACCAACACCACCGATGCTAAACCCGTCAGCGGTATGTATGTAACCAACACTGCCCAGGTTATAGATGTGCTGAATAATGGCAATGCTTTTGCTCGTAAGTTCGAGCAGGGCGACTGGTTTAAGCTCACCGCCACCGCCGACAATGGCAACAGCCTCGATTTCTACTTGGCCGACTTCCGTTCGAGCGATGCCACAGAGCACTATATTGTGGACAGCTGGGAGTGGCTCGACCTGAGCCCGCTGGGCGATGTGAAAACCGTTTCGTTCACCATGAGCAGCTCCGATGTTGGTGCCTATGGTGTAAACACGCCAACCTACTTCGCTTTCGACGATTTTGGTGGTGTTGCTCCTACATTCACCCTGACCTATAGCGCTGGTCCTAATGGAACAGTAGAAGGCCAACAGTCTGTAACTCAGTTTGTATCCTATGGAAAAGATGGTGATGAGGTGATTGCAACTCCAGTCTCTGGTTATCAGTTCCTACGCTGGAGCGATGGTCTATCTTGGGGTAATGGTACTCGCCGGGACTATAATGTGAAGGAAAACATCAATGTAACCGTTGAGTTTGTTCCTGTTGGTACTCAACTTCATTATATTAGCTATTTTGCAAGTCCAGGTGGTAGCATTAAGGGACAAACATCACAACGTGTGGCTGATGGGCAGAGTAGTATTGAGGTGAAGGCCGTGGCCAACAATGGCTATCGTTTCGACAAATGGAATGATGGTAACGAGCAAGCTGCACGCTTTGAAAGTGATGTACATCAGGACGATTTTTATACAGCCTATTTCATCAAGCAGATACGCGTAGATTACATGGCTGCTGCCAATGGTCGCATCGAGGGTAAAACCACCCAGATAGTGGATAGGGGCGTGGCCACCGAGGCTGTAACCGCCATTGCTAACGCTGGTTATAGGTTTGTGCGCTGGAGCGATGGCGTAACCGAGGCCACCCGCACCGACATCATCGACCTTGACATCGATGACACCACCTTTGTGGCACAGTTCGAGCTCATCCGCCATATCCTCACCATCAGCGTGTTGGGCGACGACGCTCAGCCAATAGCTGGTGCAAAGGTTACCTTGGGTGGCAAGGACTACATCACCGATGCTAAGGGCGTTGTGGTTGATACGCTTCTGCCCAAGACCTACGCCTATACCGTTGAACTATCGGGCTACAACACCCAAACTGGCGAGGTGAACCTGGTTAGCGATACGCTGGTTAAGGTGATATTGTCTAAGCCATCGGCTCCCGCTACTGGCCTGTTCGACAACGTTATCGAGAGCCTGAGCGTTTACCCCAACCCCACCGTTGGTGCGGTGCAGGTTGAGGCCAACGGCATGGTGATGGTTTACAATGCCGCAGGTCAGCTGCTACAGCGCGTACCCGCGCAGGGCAAGGTGCTGATAGACCTGAGCAGCTATCCCGCTGGTTTCTACTTCGTTGTTGTAGGAAAAGCAAAGGCTACGATTGTGAAACAGTAGAGGCCATACGCAAAAGCAAGTGGGCATGCCCCCTTGTCAGAGGCTAATAGGCAGATTGTAGTGCTGTGATATTATAGCAGCCGATATAGGAGAGAGGGCGAACCCGCAATGGTTCGCTCTCTCTCAATTTTGGGTGGTAATATTTGCTGGCTGAGGTACGAGTATGCGACAAGTTGCGCCTGAACACGTGGCGAATGTCTTGTTTGTGGCGATTTGGCGCATGCATTCGCAGCGTCCGTTTTGTAATTTATACTTCACAAATACGTCCAAAATCGTAAATCTAAAATCTATATTTCATAAACATCGTCGCCTTGATGTTTCCCGCACGAATATACCGCTGTTGTGGGAGTAAAGCGTTTGCATACTCCAATTGCGCTATTTTGGTGTCTATCCGATTGTGAGCATGATGTTGCCATCAGTTTTTTCGCTATCTTTGGGGCGGTGTTGCGGGAGCGTGAATCGCTCCCAATGACTAACGCAATAGCATCAGTGAGCAAGTTATGGAGATACTCGTAAAGGTAGCCCAATTTTTTCTTAGCCTGTCCATATTGGTGATGCTCCACGAGTTGGGGCATTTCTGTGCGGCAAAGCTGTTTGGTGTTCGGGTCGAAAAGTTCTACATTTTCTTCGACCCTTGGTTTTCGCTCTTCAAGTTCAAGAGGGGCGAAACCGAGTATGGTGTGGGCTGGCTACCGCTTGGTGGCTATGTTAAGATTGCGGGCATGATCGACGAGTCGATGGACACCGAGCAGCTCAAGCAAGCACCGCAGCCCTACGAGTTTCGTACCAAACCAGCGTGGCAACGTCTCATAATCATGGTGGCAGGCGTGGTGGTGAATTTTCTGCTGGCGCTGTTCATCTATAGCATGGTGCTATTCGCCTGGGGCGAGCAGTATTTGCCCACGCGCAGCCTAACCTACGGTGTGCAGTGCGACTCACTGGCTTTGGAGCTGGGTTTCAGGCATGGCGACCGCATACTAACCGTGGGCGGCCACGAGGTGGAGAATTTCCAGATGGTGGCGCACGACATACTGCTGGAGTCCGACCGTCGGGTGGTGGTGGCGCGTGGAGCCGACACGCTCACCGTCCATGTGCCCGACGAGGCGTTGGCGCAGCTGGTGAAACGCCCATTGCTATTCATGCCCCGTATGCCCTTTGTGGTTGCCGAGGTGCGACCCGATATGCCCGCAGCACGGGCGGGAATCAGGCCAGGCGACCGCTTGCGCTCCATCAATGGACAGCCAGCCATGTTCTTCGACGAGCTGCGCGAGGCCACCAATCAGCATCGTGGCGACAGCATAAGGCTGGGGCTGCTGCGCGATGGTCAGGTGGAGGAAACCACCGTGGCTGTTACCGAGCAGGGCATGGTTGGAATCATGCAGCAGGGCGATTTAACCAAATTCTTCGAAACTGCCCGCAAGGATTACTCGCTGTTGGCTTCGTTTCCCGCAGGAGCCCAAAAGGGCTATGCCACCGCTGTTAGCTACCTGAAGCAGCTTAAACTGATGTTCAAGCCACAAACTAAGGCCTACGAGTCGTTGGGCGGTTTCATATCCATAGGCAAAATATTCCCTGGTGTGTGGGATTGGCAATCGTTTTGGTTGCTAACAGCCTTTCTGTCAATAATTTTGGCTATAATGAATATATTGCCCATACCCGCATTAGACGGAGGCCATGTGCTGTTTTTGCTCTACGAGATGGTGGTGGGACGTAAGCCCAGCGACAAGTTTTTGCTCTATGCCCAAATGGTGGGCATGGCATTGCTTTTCGGGCTGCTAATATACGCCAATGGTAACGATATTATCCGATTGTTTAGGTAGGTTATGCAGCATCGATTTTTATCCGTATTCCACACTGCTTTGTCGCTGATATTCAGTTGTTTATGTTTGTTTGTTGCGCCTACATTTGCAGCGGATACCACATTTAGGGCGCACCCCGAACTCTACTACGAATACCAATTGGCATTGCTCGATACCCGTGCCACCATCAACCTGGAGTTTACGCCCCGTGTGAAGCACTATTTGGAGGAGTATATCGACCGTCGCCGAGGGCAGGTGTCGCAGATGCTGGGCTTGGGCGAACTCTATTTTCCACTATTCGATAGCATCATATCGCGGCACGGATTGCCCAAGGAGTTGCGCTACTTGGCCGTGGTTGAATCGGCACTTAACCCGCGTGCCGTATCGCGGTCGCAGGCGGTAGGCTTGTGGCAGTTCAAGCTAAATTCGGGCATAATCTACGGGCTTACAGTCGATTCGGTGGTCGATTTGCGGATGGACCCTACGGCCTCGACCGAGGCGGCCTGCCTCTATCTCAAGGATCTCTACGCTACGTTTGGCGACTGGCATTTAGCTCTAACAGCCTATAATATGGGGCCTACGGCGTTGCAGGCCGTTATATCGCGTGCCAAATCGAAGCGTTTTAGGGATATTGCTCCGCTGCTGCCCGAGGCCGCGCAGAACTATGTTCCGGCCTTTATTGCGGCCAACTATGTGATGCAGCATGCGGCCACGCATGGCATACGCTCTACGCCCGCACCCATAGCACACGCGCAAACGGTTACCATTAGGCTGGATAGACCGTTATCGCTTACATCGATAGCAGTACCGCCCGCTGCACCGTTGGAATTGCTGTCGCTGTTGAATCCGCAGCTGGTTAAGGGCATTGCACCTGCTGGGCATACGCTGCGCATACCAAGGGTGGCAAGCAGGGATATAGCCCAACGCGCTGCCGTTGCCCCCGTTGCCCAACTGCCCGATGTGGTTACTAAGCCAGTGGCGCAGCATTGGACTAACCACACCGTGCGCCCAGGCGATTCGCTGATTGGCATAGCTCAGCGCTATGGTTGTTCGGTGGCCGATATTTTGGATTGGAATGCCAACATCGAGAGCAAGCTACGTGTGGGAAGCAGCATAAAGATTTGTGTTTACCGAAACTAACCCTCATAGCCCGCCACATGAAGAAGTTCATACTGCTTAGCGTCATAATCGTAGCGTTCACCGTGGCCATAGCGGTGGTAATCCGTATGTGGTCGGGCGGAGCGGGGCAGCAGCGCACTTTGGCCATGGATGCCATCCCTATGGAGGCTTCGATGTTGCTGAAGGTGAATAGTTTTGGTGCATTTGCCGATGGGCTGCGTGAGCATAAGCTTTGGCGTAATATGAGCCGTGTTTATGAGATACGCCATGCGGCCTCGTTGGCGTATATGTTGGATAGCCTCTACGCCAGCAGTTCCGACATAAAGCGGATGTTGGATGCCAATCCGCTGCTGGTGTCGATTTGTGCTGTGGGACAGTCGCACGAGTGGTTGGCAGCATTGCAGTTGCCGCAGGGCATGGGTAGGGCAGAGGTGCTAGCGGCATTGCGCAAGCTGGCCCCCGATTGCGTAGCGGCGCAGGATCAGCGCTACAATCAGGCCTATATCAGCGTGTTGGAACTGCCCGACGAGCGTTGCTACTACATTAGCGCATATCATGGCGTGGCGATGATGGCCAGCTCAAAGTTGCTAATTGAACGCGCTGTGGGGCAAATCGATGGAGGTGTGTCGTTGGTGCGCAGTCCGCAGTTTGGTCAGATTCTCGACATGTCGGGGAAAAACATGCCTGCCAATCTGTTTGTGCAGTATGCTCAGTTGCCAGCGGTCATCAAATCTGCTGTGGGAATCAAGCATCGTAGGGGCAGTCAGGCATTGGCCGATTTGGCGCTTTGGACCGAATTAGATTTGAGCCTCAGCACCGACCAAATCATGGCCAGCGGATTGTCGAACGTGGCCGATTCGGCCAACTCGTTCTTGCGTTTGTTATGCGCGCAACGTCCAGTGCAACCGCAGTTGCAGCAGTTGCTGCCCGCCGAGGTGGGCGTGTATATGTGGTGGGGAATATCCGACCAAACCGAGTATTTGAGCCAGTATCGCAACTATTTGGAGCGCAAGCGCGAGATACATCCATACACGCAAACATTGTCTAAGCGCAAGCAGCAGTTGGGCATACAGCCCGAGGATCTGTTTTCTGTGCTGATGAAAAACCAGATGACGTTGGCCTATTGGGCATCGATACAGGCCGATGTGCCAGGCTGTTGGTACATTGTGGCCAATACGGCCAGTCCGAGTGCTGCGCGCAAGGCCATAGAGAAGGCCTATGCGGCAGCGCAATCCAATGGTGCAGCACCCGATGGGGTTGCCAGTCGCACGTTGCAGTTGGAGCGCGGTCAATCGCTCGACGTGCTGCGTTTTCCCGCCCCTGGCCTGCATCGCGATGTGTGGGGAAGTATGTTCGATGCCGCTATTGACCAGTATTGCTGTTTCATCGATAACTATATTGTTTACGCTCCAACGCCCGAGGCTTTGGTTCGTTTGGCTAAGGCATATCATCGCAACCACACGCTCGGGGCTGATGTTAACTATCGCAACTTTGCTGGCGAAACGGTGAAAAAGGCAAACTACGGCATCTATGTTAATCCAATCTATGCTTCTGATATAATTACCGAATATACCGCTGCACCAGCCACGCAACTGCTCATATCTACGGCGCAGCAGGGTCTTACAGGCATATCGGTGCAGTTGGTTGGCGGTAGCCCCTATGTTTTTGTTGCGCTAAACATGGCGCAGGGCAAAACGGTTCGCACCAGTACTAACCAAACGCAGTGGATTTCGAATCTACACGCGCGTCCTATCCAGTGCCCCCAGTTGGTGGTGAACCACAACACTCGCGAACGTGAGGTGTTTGTGCAGGATAGTGCCCATAATATCTATCTAATAAGCCCGCAGGGAAGGCTGCTATGGGAGCGACGTATCGATGGCCCCATCACAGGCGAAGTGCAGCAGGTCGATGCGTTTCGCAATGGAAAACTGCAGCTGGTGTTTAGCACTCCAACGCACATATACCTAATCGACCGTTTGGGGCGCGATGTGGATGGATTTCCAATTGCATTGCCTGCAGCGGCAACCAATCCGCTCACTGTGGTCGACTACGAGGGTAACCGCAACTACCGATTGCTGCAGGCATGTGCCGATAGGCACATCTATATGTACGACGTGAGCGGTAAGCCTGTTGAGGGCTGGATGTTCGACCGTACCGAAACCACGGTGAGCCACCGCATTGGATTGGTTCGTTCCGAGGGTAAGGACTATTTGGTGATGTTCGACCGAAATCGCGTGTATTTGCTCAATAGACGCGGCGAGGAGCGTGTTGCGCCCAGCGAGCATTTTAGCAAATCGCGGCATGGGCAGTTTGGGCTAACCGCCACTGCCACGGGGCAGCCATGTTTGGTAACCACCGATTCGACTGGAGTTGTGCGTACCATCACGCTCGACGGCAAGGTGAGTAGTCTTGCGCTGCGTCCGTTTAGCCCGCATCACGCTTTTGCATTGGCCAATATTTCCGACGAACCCCAGTTAGACTACTTGGTGCTCGACGAGCAGCATTTGAGCGTGTTTACGGCCAAGGGGCAGCCCCTGTTCCGTGTTGCGCTGCCCGAGTCCATGGAGCATTGGATTGGGGTTTTTGAGGTGGAAGGTAAGCCGCGTATAGGGTTGGCTTCGGCTCAGGCGGGTAATATTTACATGTATGGAGCCGATGGACGTATGCAGGAAACATTCCCTCTACAGGGAGCCACGCCTTTCAGCGTTGCCAAATCCAAGTCCGAAGTAGATGCGTATAGCCTGTTTGTGGGCATTAGCGATGGCTCAGTGGTGTGCTACAGCGTGAAATAGTTGGCAGCTGGTGCTATTGGCGCGGGCTGCCAAGTTTGAGCAGTTCCAGCTCGTGCTGCAGGGCTTCCCAGCGATTTATTAGCGCGGTGGATTGCTGTTTGGTTTCCTCGTAGCGTTTAAAATATTCGCCATCGTTCAGGTCGATGCCGTGGGCGGCTGGATTCGATAGGGCTTCGTCCATTTGGGCAATCTGCTCATCGAGCTTTGTTATTTGTTGCTCCACATCGGCTATGGCGTTTTGGAGCTTACGTGCTTGGCGGTCGTATTCGCGCCGTTGCTCGCGATTTTGTTGCGATGTGCTAGCCGATTTGGCGGGTGCAGCCTCGACGGGTTTTGATGCGGCAGGAGTGGCGGACGCTTTGGCGGCGGTGGGTTTATTTTTGGATTCTAATGCTTTCAGGCTGTCGATTCGTTTTCGCTGTAGGAACTCAAATATGCCGCCAATATGCTCACGCACCGTGCCGTCAGAAAATTCGTAGATTTTATCCACCAGGCCGTCGAGAAATTCGCGGTCGTGCGACACCAGGATTAGCGTACCATCGAAGCGTTGCAGGGCGTGCTTCAGTACGTCTTTCGAGCGCATGTCGAGGTGGTTGGTGGGTTCGTCGAGCACCAGCAGGTTGTGGGGTTCAAGCATCAGCTTGGCCAGTGCCAGCCGGTTGCGCTCGCCACCCGATAGCACCTTCACGCGCTTGTCGATGTCATCGCCACGGAACAGGAATGCGCCCAGGATGTCGCGCATACGGGTGCGTATGTCGCCTACGGCCACCTGGTCGATGGTTTCTAACACGGTGAGGTTGCCTTGCAGTATTTCGTCTTGATTCTGAGCAAAATAGCCTAATGCCGCGTTGTGGCCTATGCTAACTGAGCCGTCGGTTGGGGCGAGGTCGCCAATGATAATACGGCTCATGGTGGTTTTGCCCTCGCCGTTGCGTCCCACAAATGCTACTTTCTGGCCGCGCTCTATGGTGAAGTTGGCCTTGGAGAATATCAGATTGTTACCAAACTGTTTGGCAACGTCCTTGGCGCGCACCACCACATCGCCCGAACGGGCGGCTGGCGGGAATTTGATGTTCATGGTGGCTACGTCTTCTTCTTCAACCTCAATTAGTTCGAGGCGGTCGAGCATCTTTATGCGCGATTGCACCTGCACGGCTTTGGTTGGTTTGTAGCGGAAACGCTCAATGAACTCCTGCGTGTCTTCAATCAGTTTTTGCTGATTGCGGTAGGCGGCCAGCTGCTGCTCGTGGCGTTCGCGGCGCAGCTCAACGTATTTGGAGTAGGGCACGCGGTAGTCGTGCAGGTGGCCCAGCGATATTTCGATGGTGCGCTGGGTTACGTTGTCGAGGAACGTGCGGTCGTGCGATATGAGCAGCAGCGCGCCGGTGTAGGTGAGCAGGTAGTCTTCGAGCCATTGTATCGACTCGATGTCGAGGTGGTTGGTTGGCTCGTCGAGCAGCAGCACTTGGGGTTTCTGTAGGAGTATTTTGGCCAGTTCGATGCGCATGCGCCAGCCACCGCTGAACTCGTTGGTGGGGCGGTTGAGGTCGGCACGGCGGAAACCCAGCCCGGTCAGTGCCTGCTCGGCCTGAGCGGCGGCGGTGTCGCCATCGAGTAGCGCATAGCGGTCGTTGATGTGCGTTAGGCGGTCAATCAAGCCCATGTAGGCATCGGAGTGGTAGTCGGTGCGGTTGGCCATCTCGGCCTCAATGAGGGCGGCCTCGGTGCGTAGCTGCTCGGTTTCGCTAAAGGCGGTTAGGGCCTCCTCCAGCACGGTGCGACCTTCGGCCAGCGCCATTTGCTGGGGCAGATAGCCCAGACGGGTGTTTTTGGGCATCGACACGCTGCCGTTGGTGGGCTGCTGCTGGCCCGCAATTAGGCGCAGCAGTGTGGTTTTGCCCGCTCCATTGCGGCCAACCAGCCCCACGCGTTCGCGCTCGTTGAGCTGAAAGTTTATTTGTTTGAATAGATCTTCGCCGCCAAAACTTACCGTGAGCTGGTTTACCGAAATCATGGGTTTTAGTTGTGTTTTTTTACTTTGGAAATCAGAAAAAATAAAACTAAAAAATCTTGTCTTCGTTTCGAGCCGCAAAGATAGCCTTTTTGGTGCTATTTTTTGTGGTGCGACAGATAATCTGCTGTATGCTAAAGGGGGCAAACTCGTTATTGAGTCTGCCCCCTATGTGTGTGGCTGTGGCTTTGTACTTATCCGTGTATGGCCTCGCCATGAGCCGCTGCTGCGGCTTCCATTATGGCTTCGCTCATGGTGGGGTGCGGGTGTACGCTGTGAATCAGATCCAAGCCCTTAACCTTCAGGTTGCGGGCAACCACTAGGCCAGCCACCATCTCGGTAACGTTGCCGCCAATGCAGTGTGCGCCAAGCAGTTCGTCGGTTTCGGCGTCCAGCACAAGCTTCACAAAGCCATCGCGCTGACCCGCTGCGGTGGCCTTGCCCGAGGCCATGAACGAGAACTTGCCCACCTTCACCTGGCGGCCAGCCTCGGCAGCGGCTTTCTCGCTCATGCCCACCGACGACACTTCGGGCGTGGTGTAGGTGCAGCCAGGGATGTTGGCGTAGTTGATTGGTGCGGGATTTAGCCCCGCAATGGCCTCAACGCAGGCAATGGCCTCGGCGCTGGCCACGTGTGCCAGAGCAGGGGTGGCAATGATGTCGCCAATGGCGTAAACGCCTGACACATTGGTGCGGTAGTGCTCGTCGACTTTTACGCGGCCGCGCTCCATGGCTATGCTCAGCTCCTCGAGCCCAATGCCCTCAACATTGGGTGCAATGCCTACGGCCGACAGCACCACCTCGGCCTCCACGGTTTCTGTGCCCTTCTTGCTCTCGATGCTTACCTGGCATAGCTCGCCGCTGGTATCGACCGACTGCACAGCGGCCTGCGTTTTCACTGTGATGCCCACCTTGCGGAAGGCGCGTTCGAGCGTGCGGCTCACCTCCTCGTCCTCGAGCGGCACAATGTTTGGCAGATACTCCACCAGCGTTACCTTGGTACCCATGGTGGCGTAGAAATAGGCAAACTCGCTGCCAATGGCACCCGAACCCACCACCACCATGCTGGCGGGCAGTTTGGGCAGCGTCAGCGCCTGGCGGTAGCCAATAATGCGTTTGCCGTCCTGGGGCAGGTTGGGCAACTGCCGCGACCGTGCGCCGGTGGCCAGCACAATATGCTTGGCAGTGTAGGTGGTTTTGGTGCCGTCGACGGCTTCAACCTCAACGCTGTTGGCTGCTGTCAGTCGTCCAAATCCGCAGATTACCTCAATGTTGTGCTTTTTGAACAGAAACTGTATGCCCTTGCTCATGGTGTCGGCCACATTGCGGCTGCGAGCCACAATCTGCTCAAAATCGGGGCTAACGTTATCGACCTTAATGCCATAGGCTTCGGCGTGTTTGGCATACTCATAAACTTGAGCGCTTTTGAGCAGTGCCTTGGTGGGAATGCAGCCCCAGTTGAGGCAGATTCCGCCCAGGTTCTCGCGTTCAACCACGGCCACCTTCATGCCCAGTTGACTGGCCCTAATGGCGGCAACGTAACCGCCTGGTCCGCTGCCTATTACAATCAAATCGAAATTCATATATTACAAGGTTTTATTTTCAGAAATGCGCCGCAAATATACCCATAAAACGCGAACCCCAAAGCACAATTTTGGATGTTTCGATTGGTGTTTTGGTATAATTATTGTAAAGTAGTAGCATTTGTTACTAAAACTTTTTTGCACATGAAACGGATTATTATTGCATTGGCCGCAGCCCTTATGGTTTCGGCAACCGCACAGGCGCAGCTAAAATTCGGTGTTAGGGCTGGCTATGGCCTAAACAATGCCTCTTGGCATGTCAAAGGAGCATCGGCCAAACTGAACTTAGGTATCAATCATGGTTTTTATGTTGGACCAGAGGCTCGCATGAACCTTGGCGACATGTTCAGCGTTTCGGCTGGCCTACAGTTCGAGCAAATGGGAACAAAATATAAAGCTGATGCTGCAAAAACATCTGAAAATACATATAACATCATTCTTAACGAGCTTAAAGGGCTAAAGGAGGAATTAGGTCCAGATGGATACAGCTACTTTAGGGATTCACTTGTAAACCCTATTAAAACGCAATACCAAGGAAACTCTACCGAGGCCACTCTTGTGTTATACAATATCAGCCTGCCGCTTTCTGTTCGCGCACATTTTGGCAAGCTGGGGCTTTTGGGCGGCATTGATTTGCGCTACACGGTTAGTAACAAACTGACTTGCACCCTTAAACAGCAAGGCCAGCCCGATATAACCGAAACTGCTTTTGAAACAGAAATAGCCATGGCAGACTACTATATCAAGGGTGGTCAAAAACCTGCCGATGGCACCAAAATGAAATTGAATGATTTCTACAGCGAGCATCTGAAGCAGTCGTTCACCGTTGGCGCACACATTGGAGCCGACTACGAACTTTACGAGGGTGTGGCTCTACAAGTGGTGTATAACTTTGGCTTGACCTCGTTCATCCGCAAGCCTTGGAACAACGTTATTGCTGCAAGGGCTAACAGCCTACAGGTTGGTTTGTCGTATATGTTCTAAAATAATTTCATATAGGCATAAAATAGCGTCCATCGCTCTCAGCGGTGGACGTTTTTTATTTAGCCCTACCAACATTGTATTCCTAAAAAACTATCTTTGCTGCATGATTGAATTTCCTCTAGCATATAAAACACCTGAATTTAAGGAGAAGGTAGAGATTGTGGTGCTGGTTGTGCTATGCGCCCGTGCGCTGTCGCACAAATTTTGGGGCATGTCGGCAGTGGGTTTGGTGGTGGTGGGTGCGTTGGTCTCGTTGCTCTACCTTTTCTATCTCGATTTGCACTACTATGAGGAAAAAAACAGGCTACTACGTTGGTTGACGCGGTTTGCAGTAGGATTTTGTCCCATCGGTTTTTCACTGGTTAATGCTGGTTTGCAGTCTGTTCGCTATGTTATGCTAGGGCTTGCGCTGTTGCTGTTTGTTATTGCGGGTGTGCGCTATTGGTGGGGTAGCATAGGCCGCGAGGCCATAATCAGGATGGTGGTGTTTTATGCGTGTATATTTAGCATCGGTTCGCGTTAGCCTTGTTCAGCAAAAAAAAATGCTCCAAACCGTGGCTTGGAGCGTTTTTTTTTGCTGATGTGGCGGTTGCTATCCGCCAAAGTTGTCGTATAGGATGCTCGATGGTTCTACGCCGAGGCTGTCGAGTAGTTGGTTCACCGATGCCACCATCATGGGTGGACCGCACATGAGGTAGAGCGAGTCTTCGGGCGATTTGTGCTGCTTGAGGTAGGTTTCGTACATCACGTTGTGTACAAAGCCAACGGTGTAGGCTGCTCCAGCAGCATCGGCCTCGGGGTCGGGGCGGTCGAGAGCTAGGTGGAATTTAAAATTGGGGAACTCTTTCTCAATGCCCGCAAAATCGTCGAGATAGAAAGCCTCTTTGAGGCTACGCGCACCGTAGAAGAAATGCACCGGACGCTGTGTGCGTTCGGTTTTGAAGAGGTGCATGATGTGGCTACGCAGCGGTGCCATTCCCGCGCCGCCGCCCACAAAGATAAATTCTTGGTCGGCAGGTGCATTTTCGGGTATAAAAAATTCGCCGTAGGGGCCAGAAATGGTAACCTTATCGCCTGGTTTGCGAGTGAATATATACGACGAACTGATGCCTGGAGGCACGTCCGTGAATGCCCCTTTAGCACGGTCGAACGGGGGAGTGGCTATGCGCACGTTGAGCATCACGATGTTTCCCTCGGCGGGATGATTGGCCATGGAGTAGGCGCGGAACGTGGGTTCAGCGTTGCTGGCCTTGAGGTCGAACATGCGCATCTGCTCCCAGTCGGCACGGAACCGCTCGTCTACATCTATGTCGCTGTAGTTAAGCGAGTAGGCTGGGATGTCAATCTGAATATAACCGCCATTTTTAAAGTTGAGATTTTCGCCTTCGGGAAGCTTAACCACAAATTCTTTTATGAATGTGGAAACATTGCGGTTCGACACCACCTCGCATTCCATCTTCTTAATGCCTAAAATGGCCTCAGGAAGGGCAATTTTTAAATTGTCGCGTACTTTAACCTGACACCCCAAGCGCCAGTGCTCGGCCTGTTGCTTGCGGGTGAAAAAATTAACCTCGGTGGGCAGAATGGAGCCCGCGCCATCGAGCACCTGGCACTTGCACATGCCGCACGAACCGCCGCCACCGCAGGCCGATGGAAGAAATATACCATTGTTGCTCAGGGTGGCCAGTAGCGAGCTGCCTGGTTCCACATCGAGCTGCTTGTCGGCGTTTATGCTGAGCGTTACCTGCCCCTGCGGTGTTAGCTTCGATTTGGCCAGCAGGAGTAGTCCCACCAGCAAAAGTATAACCACAAGAAAAATGGCTATAGAGGCCGCTATTATTGTTCCCTGCGGTATGGCTAATATAATTGTTGCTAAAATCATATCTTAACTTATTGCTTTTGTTCCACAAATGCTGGCTATAGTTTGAATCCGGTGAATGCCATAAAAGCAAAACCGAGCAGGCCTGTGAGCAAAAATGCGATACCCAGTCCGCGAAGCGGGCGTGGCACATTGGAGTATTTCATTTTTTCGCGAATGGCTGCAATGCACACAATGGCCACAAACCAGCCCAGGCCAGAGCCCAGGCCATACACTGTGGCTTCGCCCAATGTCTGATAGCTCTGTTTTTGCATAAATAGCGATGCGCCCAGAATGGCGCAGTTCACTGCTATTAGCGGTAGAAATATACCCAAAGAGCTGTAGAGTGCGGGCGAGAACTTCTCAACCACCATTTCCACAAGTTGTACTATTGATGCAATTACGGCTATAAAAATAATGAACGAAAGAAAACTCAAATCCATTGTAGCAAAGTCGGGGCTGAGCCATGCAAGCGCACCCTCGGAAAGCACAAAACGGTTGAGCAGGTAGTTAACTGGCACTGTTATGCCCATCACAAAAACCACTGCTATGCCCAGCCCTGTCGCCGTTTTCACAGTTTTTGATACGGCCAGGTATGAACACATTCCAAGGAAGTATGAGAACACCATGTTTTTGATGAACATGGAGTCGAAAAATATCTGCACTAAACTGTCCATGGTCTTTATTCCTCTATTAGGTTTTTATTGCGCTTGCGCTGAATCCAAATGATTGCACCCACAAAGATGAGTGCCATGGGTGGCATAATCACCAAACCGTTGTTTTCGTAGAATCCGCCATTGGCTGTATAGAGCGATTCTGGAATCACTCTGTAGCCCCACAGTGTGCCACAGCCCAGCAATTCGCGGAAAAAGGCCACAATCACCAGTATCATGCCGTAGCCCAGTCCGTTGCCAATGCCATCAACAAACGAAGCCCAGGGTCCATTGCCCAGCGCAAATGCCTCGATGCGCCCCATGATGATGCAGTTGGTTATGATTAGTCCCACAAACACTGAGAGCTGTTTGCTCACGTCGTAGGCGAAGGCCTTCAGTACTTCGCTCACCAGCGTTACTAAGGCGGCCACAATAATTAGTTGCACTATGATTCTGATGCGTGTGGGGATGGTGCGTCGCAGCAGCGACAAAATGAGGTTCGACACGGCGGTTACCACCGTAACCGATATGGCCATCACCACGGCGGGCTGCAACTTGGCCGTAACGGCCAGAGCCGAGCAGATGCCCAACACTAGCACCGTTACCGGATTCTTTACCCCAAGCGGCTCGGTTATCAGCTTGCGCTGCGCAGGGCCAAACCACGGGGTTTTCTCTTTTTTATCTGACATAATTCAAATGTTTTTCGGGGTTTGGGGTATGTTAGTTGATGCTGTTGGGCTGCGATGGTATATGCTCCATGTCTATTACCTGTAGCAGCGTGTCGGCCGACATTGTGGTGGTGTCGGGTGGAGGCGGCATCAGTTCGCGCTGTAGGTTGCCCAAATAGGTGCGGTAGAACTCCAGTCCGCGGTGCAGCATGTCTTGCAGACCGTTGCTGGTGATGGTTCCGCCCGATATGGCGTCCACAGCGTGGGCATCGCCAGGGGCTGCTCCACCTTTAACCACAGCCACCGATGTAAATTGTCCCTGCGCATCGAATATGGATTTGCCCACAAATTGGGATCTGAACGCTTCGGTAACAATCTCGGCTCCCAGGCCGGGGGTTTCGCTCTCGTGGTCGAATACAACTCCAAAAATGGTGTTCAAATCGTCGTTCAGGGCTACGTAGCCCCAGATGTCGCCCCATAGGCCGTTGCCGCGCACGGGCAGTATGTATTTTGTTGCGCCGTTGGGCATATTGGCCACAAACACGGGCAGCTGTTGGTCGGCCTCGGGCTTGGTGAGCTCATTTTTTAGGTTGATATAGAACGCATCTATCTGATTATCAACTATACCATTGCGTTTCACGGCGTAGCGACGGCTTATGTAGCGTTCAAAATCGGTGTGCACAGCATCGGCTTCGCTGCTTATGCCTACGGTGCTGAGTATCTGCTGTTTGGTCTCGGCCTCGATGTTTTGCCGCTGCCGTTCTTTTAGCCCCGTGGCGCACAGAGCCAGCAGGGTGGCCACCACCACAACCAGCACGGTGGCATAGATAAACGTGTAGGCGTTACCGTTGCGGTTTATCTTTTTCTTTTGTGTTTTCTCTTCCATGGCTTGCTAGTTCTTGGGTGCAACAGCGGTTTGGCGTTTGGCGCGACGGCGTATGCTTGCGCCCACCACAATGTGGTCGATGAGCGGTGCAAAGGCGTTCATCAGCAGTATGCTGAGCATCATGCCTTCGGGGTAGGCGGGGTTCAGCACTCTGATTAGGAGAGCCATAAACCCTACTAAAAATCCGTAGATCCACTTTCCGCACTCGGTTTGCGCCGATGTAACGGGGTCGGTGGCCATAAATACGGCTCCAAAAGCGAATCCGCCCATCAGCAGGTGATGCCATGCGGGTATGGCCATGTAGGCGTTGGTGGCCGTGAGGTTGAACAGATAGCCAGCGGCTAATCCGCCCACCACGGTGGAGAGCATTATTTTCCAGCTGGCTACGCCTGTAGCAATCAGTAGTACCGCGCCAATCAGAATGGCCAGGGTTGATGTTTCGCCAATGGAGCCTGGTACGTAGCCCATGAACATGTCGTAGGCCGATGCCACCTTGTCCATAGCACCAGCGGCTGCGTGTGCCAGTGGGGTTGCGCCTGTAAATGCGTCGGCCATGGTTTGTCCCTCGCCTGCGGGTACTACCCATGCAGCTTCGCCCGACATGTGCGAGGGGTAGGCAAAGAACAGGAATGCGCGGGCCAGCAGGGCGGGGTTGAATATGTTCATGCCTGTGCCGCCAAACGCCTCCTTGCCGATCAGCACGGCAAAGGCGGTGGCCAGCGCAACCATCCACAACGGGATGTTTACGGGCATTAGCAGCGGTATTATAAGTCCAGAAACCAGAAAACCCTCGTTCACCTGGTGCTTGCGCTTTTGGGCAAAGGCAAATTCGATGCTAAGGCCTACAGCGTATGACACCACGATGATGGGCAGCACCTTGAGCAGACCGAAGCCAAATGCCTGCATCAGGCTCCATGTTTCGCCCACGGCCAGCGAATGCTGGTAGCCTACGTTCCAAATGCCAAATAGCATGGCGGGGGTAAGGGCTACTATCATGGTGAACATGGTGCGTTTGAGGTCGATAGAATCGCGGATGTGGCAACCTTTTGAGGTTACCTTGTCGGGCACAAAGAACATGCTCTCGAATGCCTCGAAGGTGGAGTGAAAAGCACCAAACTTGGCATCGGGCGCAAAGTTGGGCTTCACTTTGTCTATAAAATTACGTAACGCTCTCATTGTCAGTTGTGTATCAAAACTTTTAACGCTCTACGCCAGTTCGGTCATCATGGTGTTGATGCCTCGGCGCAGTACCTCCTGCACTTCAATCTTCGATGTGCAGACATATTCGCACAGAGCCATGTCCTCCTCAATCACCTCGTAAATCCCCAACTGCTCCATACGCTCTATATCTCCCGCCATTATTGCTTTTATGAGGTAAACAGGATAGATGTCGAAGGGCATCACCTTTTCGTATTGTCCTGTAACCACATAGGCGCGTTCTTCGCCATGATAGTTTGTGTCAAGGTCGTAGCGTTTGCCTATGCGTAACGACGATAGGAAGTTGCGGCTGGCGCTATACTTGCCAAAACCAGGCGTTAGCCATCCAAAAAACTCGTGGTATTTGCCTTCGGGGATTACGCTTATCAGATTGTCGGCAAAGCCGAGATGGCCTGTTGCTTCGCATTTGCGACCGGTTAGCACATTGCCGCTGATTATGCGCATGGGGCGATCGGCGTTGGTTGTTGCGCCTTCGAGCAAACCATCGAGCCTCGCTCCCTGTGTGGTTTGGAAATATCGTGGTTTGGAAACTCCGCTGCCCGCCGTAGCCACAACCATGGAGGCATCGTAGATGCCCGTTAGGAAAAGCCGTCCGAGCATAATCACCGACTGCGGACGCATGGTCCAAACAACTTCGCCCTTATTTATTGGGCTGATTTGCGCAATTTGTACGCCCACATTGCCCGCCGGATGGGGACCTGAAAAGTAGTGCTTCTGCACATTCTTGATGCCGCTAAGCAGGCGTGTTTCGGGATAGTCGGCGCAGATGCCCAGATGCACCTCGCCTGTGGTGAGCTTGCGTAGTGCCTCTATGCCCACCTGGAACGATTTGCCATCGCCCTGAAGGGCAAAGTCCATATCGACGGCCAGTGGGGCGGTGTCGAAGCACGATATGTAGATGTCGCGGGGCTGCACTTCGGGGTCGGCCACCACGCCGAACGGACGCTGGGTTAGGTGGGGCCATAGTCCCGAACGGAGCATCTTGTCCACCACCTGCTCTCGGCTGAGCTTTGCGGGCTCGTCGATGCCGAATTGTTCGTGAATCTGCTCGGCATCGGGGGTTACCACCACCTCCTGAATGGCACGACGTTCGCCGCGTACCACATCGGCCACCGTGCCGCTAACGGGCGAGGTGAACACAATCTGCGGACGCTGCTTGTCGGCAAACAGTGGGCTGCCTGCTTTCACCGTATCGCCCGGTTCCACGCATAGCCGTGGGGTGATACCCCAAAAGTCGATGGGCTTTACGGCATATGATGCCGAAGGCTTTGGCCGAACCAGTATCTTCTCGGCATCGCCTATAATGGGGATGTTCAGCCCCTTCCTAATCTTAATGATTTTGGGCATATTTCGCTTTTTAACTTAGTATCGTCGCTTAGCTATAATAATGGCAAATATAGCTATTTTCGCAACTCCAAATTATTTGTACGCGTAAAATATATGCCAAATATTGCTTTGTTACATCTACGCTGTCCATTGTCCATGGCTAACCGCTCACGGCTTTTGTTGGTATTGCTGCTCGCGCTTTTTCCGCTTTGCGCCCTGCGCGGACAGCCGCTAAGCAACTGGGCGTTGCCCGACATCAAGTCTGTGCAGTGCTACAGGGCGGGCAATACGCTCAATACGCCCATAGTGCGCCTGCACTCCAACGATGCGTTGGTACTGGAGTTCGATAACCTGTCCGACGACCACTACGACCTCGACTACACCATCATCCACTGTACACCCAATTGGGAACCTACGTCGATACCGTATCACGACTTCGCTACTGGCTTCGACCATAACGCTTTGGTCAATGCTCGCAACTCGCAGGCTACCACGCCGCTATATACGCATCACACGCTCACTCTTCCCAACGACGATGCTGGCTGGCGGCTCTCCGGAAACTACATTCTGCGCGTTGTGGATCGTTACGATCATGGCCGTATAGTGCTACAACGCCGATTCATGGTGCTCGACCAACAGATAGCACCCGAAGCGCAGGTGCTTCAGCCATCGCATGGCTCACAGCGCAACGCTGGGCAACGCCTATCTATCGAATTGCCATACGCCAAGCTGGGGCACAGCGCCGATCCGTTCACCAATTTGCAGGTACACATCACACAGAACGGGCAGCTATATAACGCCAAAACCAATATTTGTCCCGTGTTTGTGGCCAGCGGACGAGCCTCGTACTCGGCTCCCGATTCGCTGATATTCGAAGGTGGCAACGAGTATCGCAATCTGGTGTATCGTTCGCAAAACTATCGTTCGCAGCAAATTGCCCAAACGCGGCGCATGGGCGGCGAACTGCATATTGCCCTCGCACCCGACGAGCCGCACCTACATCCAGCCTACGCCGAGCATAGCGACATCAACGGTCAATTCGCATTGCTATGCGATGATTGCCACGAGGCCGCCTACGAGGGGCAATATGCCTGGTTCTACTTCACAGCCCCAATTGCCGAACTCCCGCATTCCGATGTTTATCTCTACTTAGGCGAAGTCGATGGCGGCAACATCAATCCGCACAATCGGCTGCGCTACAGCGAAATAGATCAGGCCTACGAAACACGACTATTGCTAAAACAGGGCATCTATAACTATCGTTATCTCAGTGTGGACCGTGCCACAGGGCGCATCAGTCCGCTGCCATTTGAGGGAAGCCATTTTGCCACCGAAAATGTCTATCGCATATATATCTACCACCAGCCTCTTGGCGAACGCTACTGGCAATTGGTGGGTTTTGAGGAAATAAAATCGCGATGATTGAAATGTCTATTAACATATTTGCTATATTAGCTGTTTGGTAAATCCGCATCTAAAATATGTCCAAAGTTCGATTTATAGACCTTTTCGCTGGTATTGGCGGCATACGTAAAGGGTTTGAAGTTGCCTTTCAAATGAAAGGCTACGAAACTGCATGCGTAATGTCCTCTGAGATTAAACCTCATGCATGCAAGGTGTTAAGTGCTAACCATCCCAACGAAGAGATAAGAGGCGACATAACTCGTATTGATGCTCAAACTTTTGCGTCGTACTCTTATCTATATTGCCTAACAACCTAAAGTGTTACGAGAACATACCTATATACGATATGGCGAAGACAAACATGACAAAAAAGAAACTGTGTCCTCCAGTAAACGACTTCTTTAAACCTACTTTAGAAGCTTTGGATATGCTTGGTGGTTCTGGCTCGACAGATGAAATCTATGAAAAAATTCTCACAATCGTGAATTTGCCAGAAGAAGTAATCAATGAAATGCATAGTTTTACCCTAACGGAAGTTGAGTACAGATTGATGTGGACAAGAACATATCTAAAGAATTATGGGGCAATAGAAAATACCAAAAGAGGAATTTGGGTTTTATCTCCCAAAGGAGCAAAAATGCTTAAAACAGGAGATATTCGCCCACAAGAAATCACTAAAACATTGATAAATAAGAAGAAAAATGAGAATGGCAATAAATCAGATAGTTGTGAGGAACTACAGAGTAAGAGTTGGAGAGAGCAAATTACTGATATTCTCTGTAATATAAACCCTTATGCTTTTGAACGTCTTGCGCAGCGATTACTTCGAGAGTGCGGCTTTTCGGATGTTGAGGTAACTAAGAAATCAGGAGACGGGGGAATTGATGGAACAGGAAAATTAAGAATAAATGGAATATTCAGTTTTAACGTAGCCTTTCAATGTAAAAGATATAAAGGCAATGTTGGTGCAGCACAAATCCGTGATTTTAGAGGGTCATTAGGAACAAATATAGAAAAAGGTGTTCTTATTACTACTGGTACATTTACTCGTGAAGCGAAAGTTGAAGCATCCAGCGAAGGCAAGAGGATCATTGATTTAATGGATGGAGAAGAACTAATCAATAAATTAGCTGAATATGGTATTGGATTGACAGAAGTAAAATCTTACGAAGTTGATGAGGAATTTTTTAATTCGTTGAATGACACTGATTTGCAATGACTTCTGCCAAATTATACAATGCCTTGATAAATAGTGATTTAGCAACGTTAAAGTTTCAAAGTGTTTATAATATCGGAACTTTTAACATTGATCTTAGCGAGGCTGACGTTGTAGGAAATATTTTGGAGGAATGGCTCGACAAGTGGATGACTAACAAGGGCATACCGCACATACATAATAAAAAGCAAGCATCGCCGGACTTTTGGCTAAACCCCAACGACCTCAACAGCGATTGGTTAGAAATTAAATCGTTCACTGGCAGTCCAAACTTCGATGTTGCCGCGTTCCGTAGTTTTATCAATCTAATCATCGAAAATCCTTGCAAGCTTCACTCTAAACATCTGCTAATCAAGTATAAAAGTGACGCTGGTATAGTAACAATAGAAAAGATATGGCTAAAAAACCTTTGGGAGATATGTAGCACAAGTAGTGTTTGGCCAGTCAAAGTTCAATATAAGAACAAGGTTATAGTTAACATTCGTCCTGCAACATGGTACTCTAAAGATACTGAATTTCCACCTTTTGAATGTCTTGAAGATTTCATAGCAGCCCTCGAAGAAACCATATATTTATACCACGACACACGTTCCACTATAGCAGAGGGATGGAGCAAAAAATTGTGCAATAGCTATAAGTCATTTTTTAATAAAGATTTAATTATACCTCGCTGGTATGACATTAAAGAAAAGTACATCAAGAAATGCACGGAATAATTAGCGATTAATCCTCACTTGACTACTTTTTAAATTGATTTTAAATCTATTATCAATAGTGTGTGATAATTTAAAGTTTGGCTTTAATGTTTTGCGAAAGGTAGCGGTATATATTGACTGTCTGTCATGTCAGATAATGCAGTGTTCTATATTGTTTTTGCAGTTTTTTTATATGCTCTTAATAACTTTTTATTGATTAAACATAGTAGATTCATGAGTAAATCCTGTTATTTCAAAAAACGTCGTATGATGTCTAATTTTGTTGAAGTATAGGGAGGTAGCAATATTTTTATATTGGGCCAATTTGGTGTTTGCACCACGCTTTTTAGGTGCGACATGCATTCAAATCCGTATTGGCCGTGGTAGCG
>JAFWUG010000013.1 GCA_017524185.1 Bacteroidales bacterium | reverse complement strand
GGTACGTAAGTGGATCTATATACCGTTTTTGCGGTTGGTATTATGTTGTGCTATTTGGTCTTTGCACAGGTTATTCCCAATCCGCTAATCCATAGCCCCACAAATGTTAGTGCGCCGTTGAGCATCAGCAGTTCGTAGCCCATGGTGTAGCCCCAAAGCGCGTTGGTTAATCGGCTGATACCGAAGCATATAATGGGCGACAGCACGGCAATGGCGGGTATTAAGCGGTCGCGAACGCCTCGGCGCGTGAATAGACCAAAGGCGTAGAGCCCAAGCAGTGGACCATAGGTGTAGCCCGCCACGGTGTAGATGGCGTCGATTACGCTGCGGTCGTTGAGCAGGCGGAATATCAGAATGATGCCCACCACCACAGCCGATACCACTATGTGCGTGCGTTGGCGCACACGGCTAAGCCCCTGCTCGTTGAGGTGCTTGGTGTTAAGCAGGTCGATGGTGGCCGAGGTGGTGAGCGCCGTCAGGGCTGAGTCGGCGCTGGAGTAGGCAGCCGAGGCCAATCCCAATACGAATAGTATGCCCACAATGGGCGGCAGAAATCCGCCCGTTGCAATGAGCGGGAACAGGTCGTCGCCGTGGGTGGGCAGCGCAATGCCTTGCTGCTGCGCAAATAGGTAGAGTAGTACGCCCAGCGACAGGAAAAGCAGGTTTACGGGCAGGAATGCAAAGCCATACCAATACATATTTTTCTGCGCATCGGCCAGGCAGCGGCAGCTCAGGTTTTTCTGCATCATGTCTTGATCCAGACCAGTCATCACAATGGTGATGAAAGCCCCGCTAAAGAACTGTTTCAAAAAGTGATGGCGGCTGCCAAAATCGTCGAACACCCAGATGCGCGAAAACTCGCTGTTGGCCACAGCCTTGGCCGCTTCGCCAAGGCTAAGCCCCATGCGCTGCGCTATGAAATAGACGCAGAGCAGCACCGCCGATAGCATGGTGATGGTTTGGAACGTGTCGGTCCACAGCACCGTTTTTACGCCGCCCTTGCGCGTGTAGAGCCAGATTAGCGTAACCGCGCCCGTAACCGTAATCCAGAACGGAACGCCCCAGGCATCGAACACGGTGAGCTGCAGCACGCTGGCCACAATAAAAAGTCTGAACGATGTGCCAATGGCCCGCGACAGCAGGAAGAATATTGCCCCCGTTTTGTACGACACGCGCCCGAAACGCCCTTCGAGATAGGTGTAGATTGATGTCAGATTAAGCCTATAATACAACGGCAGCAGCACATTGGCCACAGCCACATAGCCCAGCAAAAAGCCCAGCACCATTTGCAGGTAGGTGAACTGGCTGCTGGCAACCCATCCTGGCACCGAAATAAACGTAACGCCCGAAATGGATGTGCCAATCATGGCAAAGGCCACCAAATACCACGGCGACTCGCGGTTGCCGATGAAGAATGAACTATTTGTGGCGTTGCGCGAGGTGAGGTGCGAGATAATGAACAGCGCGGCGAAGTAAAGCGCAATGGTGATGGCTATGGCGGTGGATGACATAATGGCGTTGCCCTTTGGTTTTCGGTTTGCAAGTGTAGCAAAAAAAAGCACATCACGTTTGCCTATCTGAATAAAAACATTAACTTTGTGTGTCATATCCGACACCAAACACACAGCTCATGAAACTCAAGAATTTTGTAACCATGGCCGCTGCCGCTCTGCTGCTTGTGGCCTGTAGCAAATCGCTCAACTCCGACTATTCTAAGGGAACGGCACAATGGGAGTTGGCCACATTCATAGAAAACCTGAACACCGGGCAATACGAGGCTGCCCTCAAGCAGCTCAACGTGAATCCTGTGGCCAGCGGCGACATCACCGTCGAGGAGTTTCAGGAGATTATGAGCGGACGCATAACCAACGGATGCACCGTTTCTAAGATTGAGATGAAGGAGCGTCCCGAGGAGTTTGACGACCGGACCGTTCGTATCGATGTGGATTTCACCTATCAGGATGGCTCAACCAAGCACATGTGGGTGAATATGGAACAATCAGACACCGCATGGCATGTAACCACAAGGGGTACAATGTTTTAACATATAACCAAAACCAAATCTAACCGTTGAGCACCTTAGGGTGCTCTTTTCTTTCTGTAGTAGGACTTTTTATGCTTATTTTCAAAACAGCCATAATCGATGAGCAAACAGGGTGACAATAGACCGCAGCGCGTGGTGCTGGGCGTTACGGGAGCAAGCGGCAGCATCTATGCGCAGCAACTGCTTGTGATGTTATCGGCGCACGAGCGGGTGGGGGAGGTTGTGCTGGTGATGTCCGACAACGGCAAGCGTGTTTGGAACTACGAGTTGGGCGCATTGCCTCAAGAATCGGCCAAGGTGAGGTTCGAGGACAATCACAACCTGTTCGCCGATGTAGCTTCGGGGTCGGTGCGGGCAATGGGCATGATTATAGCTCCTTGCTCTATGAGCACCCTGGGGCGCATAGCTCATGGTGTGGGCGATAACCTGATATGTCGGGCTGCCGATGTGATGCTCAAGGAGCGTCGGCCATTGGTGGTGATTCCGCGCGAGATGCCGCTTAGCCTCATACACATAGAATCCATGCGGCAACTTACGCTGGCGGGTGGCATTGTATGCCCTGCGAGCCCCACGTTCTATGGCCATCCGCAAAGCATTGGTGATGCCGTGCGTACCGTAGTTGAGCGCACTCTAGATTTGATGGGGTTGGATACGCCTGCCCAGCGTTGGGATGGAGGGTTAGGCGGCTCGCAGCTTCTTTAGGTTCGATTTCTCGAACTGTTGGCGGGCGTAGTCGAGCGTAACCAGTAACTCGCGCTGGTCGCCCGAGGGCAGCTCAAACATGGCATCCATCATTATTGCTTCGCAGATTGAGCGTAGGCCGCGTGCTCCGAGTTTGAACTCAATGGCTTTATCCACAATGTATTCCAAACTTTCGGGGGTGAAGCGCAGGGCTATTTGATCTTGCTCAAACAATTTCTCATACTGTTTGGTGATGGCATTTTTGGGCTCGGTTAGAATCTGTCGCAATGCCTGACGGTCGAGCGGGTTTAGGTGGGTGATAACAGGCACGCGGCCAATAATTTCGGGAATAAGTCCGTATGAGCGCAAATCTTGCGGAGCGATGTATTGTAGCAGATTATTGTTGTCGATGTCGTCGCGCTGCTTGCTTGCGCCATAGCCTACCACCTGGGCGTTTAGCCGCTGCGCTATTTTGCGCTGTATGCCTTCAAACGCGCCGCCGCAGATGAATAGGATGTTTCGGGTATTCACGGCGGTCATCTTCTGTTCGGGGTGCTTGCGTCCGCCCTGCGGTGGTACGTTCACCACCGAACCCTCGAGCAGCTTGAGCAGTGCCTGCTGTACGCCCTCGCCCGACACATCGCGGGTTATGGACGGATTGTCGCTCTTGCGGGCTATTTTGTCAATCTCGTCGATGAACACAATGCCGCGTTCGGCAGCCTCCACATTGTAGTCGGCCACTTGGAGCAGGCGCGATAGGATGCTCTCCACGTCCTCGCCCACATATCCGGCCTCGGTGAGCACGGTGGCGTCCACAATGGTGAAGGGCACGTGCAGCAAACGCGCAATGGTGCGTGCCAGCAGCGTTTTGCCTGTGCCTGTTTCGCCCACCAGCAGGATGTTCGATTTCTCAATCTCCACATCGTTGTCGTCGGTTTGTAGCAGGCGTTTGTAGTGGTTATATACAGCCACGGATAGGTAGCGCTTGGCCTCGTCTTGGCCAATCACATACTGGTCTAACATCTGCTTAATCTCAACGGGTTTCATCAGCCCGTCGCGCTTAACAGCAAATGTGTTGCGTTGCTTAATCTCTTCAGTAACAATTTGATGTGCTTGTTCAGCGCAGTCCTCGCAGATAAATCCGTTTAGACCCGATATGAGCAGTTTCACCTCGTTGCGCGAACGCCCGCAGAACGAGCACCTATCCGTATTCTTCATTGTGTTTACTTATTACGAAAGCGGCCACAAAGGTAGCACTTTTTGCTAACGCAGCCATTGCTTGCGCAGCGATGTTAGTCAAACTATAAATATAAGTAGTTGATTTATACAATTTTATGAGATATAAACTAAAAACGCTTGTAGGTTGTCGGCTTATCGAAAAGTTTTAGTACCTTTGCAGCCCGAAATATGCATAATTGGCATACACTTAACTCACAGATACAATGAACGTTGTAAAGGAAGATATTGATGCAGTGGGCGCCGTGGTGCGCGTGAGCATCGAGAAGGCCGACTACGCCGAAGCTGTTGAAAAATCGCTGAAAGACTATCGCAAAAAAGCCTCCATACACGGATTTAGGCCAGGTATGGCCCCCATGGGCTTGGTGCGCAAGATGTACTATCGCTATGTCATAGTTGACGAGGTGTCGAAAATGGCCACCAACAAGCTATTCGACTATATTAAGGAGCAAAACCTGCACACCCTGGGCGAGCCAATGCCCACTGAGAATCAGGCCGAAATAAACTGGGATACCGACGAGAACTTCGAGTTTGCATGGGAAATAGGCATAGCCCCTGAGTTTGAGGTGAAGCTCAGCAAGCGCGACAAGTTCCCCATGTATAAAATCAATATCGACGACGAGATTCGCAACCGCTATATCGAGAGCTACACCAACCATTTCGGCAGCTACAAGCCCGCCGACGTGGCCGACGAGAAAAGCCTCATACGCGTTAGCCTCGTTGAACTCGATGCCAACGAAGCCCCGCTCGATAACGGCGTATCTGTTGCCGAGGCTCCCATATCCATATCGCTGGTTGCCGACCAAGACGAGCGTAAGAAACTCGTAGGTTCCAAGGCAGGCGATGTGATGGTGATTGACACCCTAAAGGCATTCCCCAACCAAACCGACCGTGCCGCCCTGCTTGGGGTAAAGAAGGAGGAGTTGGTCAACCTACAGCCCAATTTCCAAATCACCGTGGCCTCGGTAGAGACCTACACCCCAGCCGAACTCAATCAGGAGCTGTTCGACAAGGCTTTTGGCAAGGACACTGTAACCACTCTCGACGAGTTCAAGGCTCGCATTGAGAGCAAAATTGAGGAGGATTTGGGCAAGGAGAGCGATGCACGTTTTGCCCACGATGCCCGTCAGAAGTTGGTGGAAAAGGTAAAGTTCGACCTTCCCAAAGCATTTCTTCTCCGCTGGCTCGAGGCTACAAACGAGGGAAAATTTTCACGCGAGGAACTCGAGAAGGAGTACCCCGCTTTTGAGCAGGATTTGCGTTGGAGTTTGATAACCAATCGTATAGCCGAGGAACATAGCATAAAAGTTGAGAAAGAGGAGGTTGAGTCGTTTGCAAAAGACTACGCTCGCGCTCAGTTTGCTGCCTACGGCATGAACTATTTGCCCGAGGAGTATATCGACCGCTATGCCAATGAGATGCTGAAGAAGCAGGACGAAAATCGCCGCTTGTTCGAGCGTGTGCTGGATATTAAGGTGGTTGATTGGATTAAGGATACCGTTGGAATTAACGTGAAAGAGGTAAGCAACGATGAATTCTATAAACGTTAGAAGAACGTTTATTCATAGAGTTTTTAGGTTTTTATTAGCGGAGCGGCATCGAGCAATCGGTGCCGTTCTTTTTATGCGTGTATCAAACGATCCTCGAAATAGTCGCATTTTGTGTCAGAAAATGCTAACTTTGATGTCCGTATGTTCAATAATTCATTAGTGTAAACGCATGATTTTCAGAAAGATTTTTGTGGTGGCTTTTGGGCTATTGCTTCTTCAGGGCTGCTTTATTAACAGCCAAAAAATCAAGCAGCAGGCTGTTGAGATGATAAACCGTGGCGATGCCGCCTGCGTGATGGTGTGCGCTAATGGAGAGCAGATTATAGAGCAGGGGCGCGGGCTTAGCCCACTCCTGAGCATCTACGAGCAGCACCCCGATGCCATGATTGGTGCAATTGTGGTGGACAAGGTGATTGGCCGCGCTGCCGCCATGATTTTGCTTGAAGGCAAGGCGGCAATGGTGCATGGCATATTGATGAGCGAGGATGCCTATGAATTGCTATGGAAAAAAGGGGTCAAAACGTCGTATGGCGAACTGGTGCCCCGCATCCTCAACCCCCAGCGCGATGGGTTGTGCCCGCTCGAACAGTCGGTGGAGGGCATAACCGACCCGAAACAGGCCATCGAGGCCATAAAACAGCGTATTTCAGAACTTTCGGCGCAAGCTCATTAGATCAATCGTAAATTAGACCTAATATAAATTAGGGTGGCTTGCTGTAAGTGTTTGGTTTGTAAATGCTTACATGCAATCAAAAAAGCTCAAAATCTTGGGTTAAGTGGTTTATTTGCCGTAATTTTGTACCCTAATTTTCATTGTCGAACCAATATTACAATACAATGGCTGAAAAGCAATTCATCACCTGTGATGGTAACTACGCTGCGGCTCACATCGCCTACATGTTCAGCGAGGTGGCTGCAATCTATCCCATCACCCCCTCATCGCCCATGGCCGAGTACATCGACGAGTGGGCAGCCGGCGGACGCAAGAATATCTTCAACGAAACCGTTAAGGTTGTTGAGATGCAGAGCGAGGCTGGTGCCGCAGGTGCAGTGCACGGCTCGTTGCAGGCTGGTGCTCTAACCACCACCTACACCGCATCGCAGGGCCTGCTGCTCATGATTCCCAACATGTACAAGATTGCAGGCGAGCTGCTGCCTGGCGTGTTCCATGTGTCGGCCCGTGCTTTGGCTGCTCAGGCCCTGTCGATTTTCGGCGACCACGCCGACGTGATGAGCGCACGCCAAACGGGCTTCGCCCTGCTGGCCACCAGCTCGGTGCAGGAAATCATGGATCTGGCTCCCGTGGCCCACTTGGCCGCCATCAAGAGCCGTGTGCCTTTCCTCCATTTCTTCGATGGTTTTCGCACATCGCACGAGATTCAGAAGGTTGAGGCTCCCAGCCAGGAGGCTTTGGCCAAGCTAATCGACCAAAAAGCCCTGAAGGCTTATCGCGACAGCGCCCTGAACCCCGAGCATCCCGTAACCCGTGGTACGGCTCAGAACCCCGACATCTACTTCCAAACCCGCGAGGCGCAGAACAAGTACTACGACGCGCTGCCCGAGATTGTGGCCACCTACATGGACGAGGTGAGCAAGCTCTGCGGGCGCACCTACAAGCCCTTCACCTACTACGGCGCAGCCGATGCCACCGATGTGATTGTGGCCATGGGTTCGGTTACCGAGACCATCAAAACCGTGGTGGATCACCTGCAGGCTCAGGGCAAGAAGGTGGGCGTTATCACCGTACACCTCTACCGTCCGTTCAGCGTGAAACACCTGATGGACGTGATGCCCAAGAGTGCCAAGAACATCTGCGTGCTCGACCGTACCAAGGAGCCCGGTGCCAACGGCGATCCCTTGTACTTAGACATCGTGGAGGCCTTCAAGGGACGCAACGACCTTTGCATCATCGGCGGTCGCTACGGCCTCAGCAGCAAGGATACCACCCCCGCACAAATCATCTCGGTGTACAACAATCTGGCCGGCGAGAAGAAGAACCAGTTCACCATCGGTATTGTCGATGATGTTACGTTCAAGTCGCTGCCCGTGCTGCCCGAAATCAGCATCCTGCCCAAGGGTACGTTCGAGGCTAAATTCTACGGCTTGGGTGCCGACGGAACTGTGGGTGCCAACAAGAACAGCATCAAGATTATTGGCGACAACACCAATAAATATAGCCAGGCCTACTTCGACTACGATTCGAAGAAATCGGGCGGCTACACCTGCTCGCATCTGCGCTTTGGCGACAGCCCGCTGCCCGCTCCCTACCTAGTTGGAACGCCCGACTTTGTTGCCGTTCACGTGCCCAGCTACCTGCGTAAGTACGACTGCCTGCGCGGTCTGAAGGACAACGGCACATTCCTCTACAATTCGCCCTGGAGCGTTGAGGAAACCAAGAAAAACCTGCCCGATTTTGTGAAGAAATATCTTGCCCTGCACAAAATCAGCATGTACATCATCGATGCCACTAAGATTGCCACTGAGATTGGCCTGGGCAACCGCACCAACACCATCCTGCAGTCGGCTTTCTTCAAGATTTCTGGCGTAATCCCCTACGATTTGGCCGTTGAGCAGATGAAGAAATTCATAGTGAAGAGCTACGGACGCAAGGGCGAGGACATCGTGAACAAGAACTATGCAGCCGTTGATCGCGGTGGCGAGATTGTTAAAATCGACATCCCCGCCGAGTGGGCTAGCCTGCCCTGCGGCACCGAGTTTGAGGTGGAGAAGCATGCTGGCGACCCTGAGTTCATAGCCAAGGTGATGCGCCCCATGGTGGCCCAGTGCGGCAGCGACCTGCCCGTGAGCGCCTTCGCCGAGTGCATCGACGGCACATTCCCCGCTGGTACCACTGCCTACGAGAAGCGCGGCGTGGCCTCGGTGGTGCCCGAGTGGGTGTCGGCCAACTGTATTCAGTGTAACCAGTGCTCGCTGGTTTGCCCCCACGCAGCCATCCGTCCTGTGGTGATGACCGACGACGAGAAGAGGAACGCACCCGCCTCGATGCAAACCATCGACATCAAAGCCCCCAAGGAACTGGCTGGCATGCACTTCCGTATGCAGGTTTCGGCCCTCGACTGTACGGGTTGCGGCAACTGCGCCGACGCTTGCCCCGCCAAGACCAAGGCTCTGGTTATGAAGCCATTGGAGAGCCAACTGGGCGAGGTTGACAACTGGAACTATGGTCAGCAGAAGGTTACCTACAAGGACAACCTGATTGACAAGACCGCCAGCATCAAGAACAGCCAGTTCGCTCAGCCTTTGTTTGAGTTCTCGGGTGCTTGCGCTGGTTGCGGTGAGACACCTTATATTAAGTGCATCACCCAACTGTTTGGTGAGCAGATGATGGTGGCCAATGCCACGGGCTGCTCATCGATTTACGGCGGTTCGGCTCCTGCCACCCCTTATTGCAAGAACTACAAGAGCGGCTTTGGTCCCGCATGGGCCAACTCGTTGTTCGAGGACAACCCCGAGTTTGGCCTCGGTATGGCTACCGCCACCCGCAAGATGCGCGACCGCATCGAGCGCATCATGCAGGAGGCCATCGCTGGCTGCAACTGCTGCACCGACGAACTGAAGAACCTGTTCCGTCAGTGGATCGAGAAGCGCGAGGACTTCAGCGAGAGCCGCCGTTTGGGCGATGAGATTGTAGCTCAGGCTCAGAAGTGCGACTGCTCATACTGCAAGGAGATTGTGTCGCTGCGCCACTTCCTGGCCAAGAAGAGCCAGTGGATATTCGGCGGCGACGGCTGGGCCTACGACATCGGCTTTGGCGGCCTCGACCACGTGCTGGCCAGCGGCGAGAACGTGAACGTGCTGGTGCTCGACACCGAGGTGTACTCCAACACCGGCGGCCAGAGCTCCAAGGCTACCCCTGCCGGAGCAGTGGCCAAGTTTGCCACCAGCGGCAAGAAAATCCGCAAGAAGGATCTCGGCAT
>JAFWUG010000120.1 GCA_017524185.1 Bacteroidales bacterium | reverse complement strand
TTCGCCTCCTCTACTATCGCGGACGCGATAAATCGCGTCCGTACATGCGCCATGTTCATGGCAGGGACAAGTGGGCATGCCCCCTTGCTTTACTGCTTAACCACCTTAGCCACCGCATTTCCCACGCTGATGATGTACACACCAGCGGGATAGCCGCTCAGGTCGATGCTCAGGCGGCTGGCGGCTGAGCCTACCGAAGCCCCGTGCGCTGGTACGCGCAGCAACAGCTGGCCATTGGCGTTGTACACGTGCACCTCGGCAGCGGTGCCTTCGGCAAGCTCAGGCACCGAAACCCACAGCTGACCTGCGGTGGGGTTGGGATATACGCTCAGGGCATCGAGTTTGGTGTCGAACAGGCCTGTGGTGCTGTCCTCCTTCTTCTCGAACTCAGCCTCAACGGTTACATCGTATGCAGGCATAGTAAACCTGTTCTCGCTGATGGCAACGGTTAGGCTCTCATCGCCTGTCTTATATGCCTTCAGGGTTTGAGTTTGTAGCCCTCATCGGGTGTGGCAGTTATGATAACCGCTGTGCCCTCACCAACACTGCCGTTAGGGGTGGCTGTGAGCGTTCCGTTGGTTGGGATGCCAAGCGTGAGCACATATTCCTCAACACCTGCGTATTCCACTGCGGTTTGTCCTTTTAAGTCAAAGTCATACACCGTCCAGCCCTTGCTTTGAGCGATGGCTACTTGCGCCTTAGTAATCACGTTGCCTTCGTCGCTATCCTGCGTATCGACGACATAGAACTCCCCGTTCGTTACTGTCGGCAGGCTGTTCACCAATGCCAGCATCTCGTCGGCTTGGATTTGATTGCTGAAGCAGGCCAACTTTGTCAGCGCGGTGTTTGCCGACACGTCGAGCGCGGTCAGCTGGTTGCGGTAGCAGTACAACGCCTTCAGTGCAGTGTTCTTCGATACGTCAAGCGCGGTCAGTTGGTTGATACCGCAACTCAACTGCTTCAGCTCGGTGTTTGCCGATACGTCGAGCGTGGTTAGCTGGTTGCCCAAGCAATTCAACTCCCTCAGCGCGGTGTTCTTCGACACGTCGATCGCGGTCAGCTTGTTGACGGCGCAGGACAATAGCGTCAGCGCGGTGTTTGCCGACACGTCGAGCGTGGTTAGCTGGTTGTTGTCGCAATACAACCACTTCAGCGCGGTGTTCTTCGATACGTCGAGCGCGGTCAGCTGGTTGCGGTAGCAGTACAACGCCTTCAGCACAGTGTTCTTCGACACGTCGAGCGCGGTCAGCTGGTTGCGGTAGCAGTACAACGCCTTCAGTGCAGTGTTCTTCGACACGTCGAGCGCGGTCAACTGGTTGTATTCGCAATTCAACAATGTCAGCGCGGTGTTTGCCGACACATCAAGCGTGGTCAGTTGGTTGTAAGGGCATAGCAACTCCGTCAGCGCGGTGAAGTGTTCAATACCTTTGAGGTCAGCGATGTTCTTAATCGAAACTTTTATGGTTTTAACCGCCGCAATCTCATCACTGCCCAAAGAGCCATCGCTGTCCGTGTCGTATTGTTTTACGTGCGTGCGGAAGTTTACGTCGGGGAAGTTTGTGGCATCAATTGCGATGCCTTGCGCTTGCGCGACATTGGCCATGCCCGCCACAGCGGCAAGCACGAGCATTAAACGTTGCAGCCTGCGCCTCAGGCCGCTAACCCCCGTTTTTGCAGGGGAGGTAACTAACTGTACCATAGGTGTTTAGCCTTAAACAACAAAAAAGTAAATTCACGGCAAAAATACGGCATATTTTCTTGCCTATCAATCACAAAATTGACTTAATGGACAAAAAAACAGTGATACAAGGAGGGGTAATTTGTGGTTATATAATTGATTGTAAACATTTTAATTATTTATTGCGTTGTACATTTATTCAAACTAAGTGCAGTTGCGAACGCCTCTGAGCTTTCGCGATGAGATTATCGACGATAGACAAGGGGCATGCCCCCTTGCCCATGCTCCCACCCTTGCCTATTCAGACTTCTGCCTCCTGGCCACCACCGCCGACAGCAGCATCGACAGCGCCAGCACCCCAAAGATGATGGCCAGCGATATGCCCGTGGGTATTTTTATGTGCGGCATACGATAAGCCAAGCCCATGGACTCCAGCAGCATGTTGATGTACTCGTCCATGGCCAGCAACATCTTGATACCCACAAATATAAGTATCACTCCAAGGCCGTATTTCAGATAGGTGAAATATTTGGCCAGAGCGGCCAAGGCAAAATAGAGCGCCCGCAGGCCAAGTATGGCGAATATGTTGCTGGTGAGCACAATGAACGGGTCGTGCGAGATGGAGAAGATGGCCGGAATGGAATCAACGGCAAAGGCCACATCGGTGCTCTCAATCACAATCAGCGCCACAAGCAGAGGAGTGGCCATGCGGCGGCCATCCTGCACCACCACAAAGCGGTCGCCGTGCATGGTGTCGGTAACAGGGAATAGCCTGCGGAACATCCTCACAATGAAGTTCTTCGACAAATCTTGGGCCTGTGCCCCATCGTCGTGGGCAAACATCTTGGCTCCGGTGTAGAGCAGGAATAGGCCGAACAGCCCCAGCACCCACTCAAACCGCTCCACCACAGCCGCTCCGGCAAAAATGAACACGCTGCGCAGCACCAAGGCCCCAAATATGCCCCAAAACAACACCTCGTGCTGATACTTGCGGTCGATGCCAAAGTACGAGAACAGCATCAGGAACACGAACAGGTTGTCCATCGAGAGCGATTTCTCAATCACGTAGCCAGCCAAAAACTCGGTGGCCTTCTCGCCGCTCTGCTCGGGGTAGAACAGGTAGATGCCCAAGCAGAAAAGCAACGACACGGCAATCCAAACGCCGGTCATCACCAATGCTTCGCGGATGTTCACCTCGTGCTGCCCCTTGCGCCCGAACATGCGCAGGTCGATGATTAACATGGCCAGCACGGCTATATAGAACAAAACCCATGCCCATAATGGCATACCCATTACACTGATGCTCATATAGTTATATACATTTACACCTCATACATTAGTGATGCAAAGATACTACATAGCCCCCTAAATTACAAATCGCCAATGCATAGGCACATGTCGTCCGCATCGATTTTTATTGTACCTTTGCGGGTTGCAGGCGCAGCAATCGCCATAACACGCTATGTGCTTATAATTAGATAGATATGGATTATAACTTCAAAGATATTGAACGCCGCTGGCAGCAATGGTGGCGCGAGCAGCAAACCTACCGCGTTGAGGTGGATGCCTCACGCCCAAAATTCTACGTGCTCGACATGTTCCCCTACCCCTCTGGCGCAGGCCTGCATGTGGGACACCCGCTGGGATACATCGCCTCCGACATATACTCACGCTACAAACGCCTCAACGGCTTCAACGTGCTGCACCCCATGGGCTACGATGCCTTTGGCCTGCCCGCCGAGCAGTATGCCATACAAACGGGGCAACACCCCGCCATCACCACCGAGCGCAACATTGCCCGCTACCGCGAGCAGCTCGACAAGATTGGCTTCTGCTACGACTGGAACCGCGAGATACGCACCTGCGACCCCGACTACTACCGCTGGACGCAATGGGCTTTCGTTCAGATGTTTGAGTCGTATTTCGACACCAAACTGCAAAAAGCGCAACCCATTGCCGCGCTGGTGCAACACCTCGCGCAGCACGGCACCAACGGGCTTAACGCAGCCTGCACCGAGGAAGTGTGCTTTAGCGCAGCCGATTGGAACGGCTGGAACGAGGCCCAGCAGCAGCAAACGCTGCTCAACTACCGCCTGGCCTACCTGGCCGATGTGATGGTGAACTGGTGTCCCGCCCTGGGCACCGTGCTGGCCAACGACGAGGTGAAAGAGGGACTGTCGGTGCGCGGCGGCCACCCCGTGGAGCAACGCAAGATGCGCCAGTGGTGCTTGCGTATATCGGCCTACGCCGAGCGCCTGCTGGCCGACCTTGAGCCGCTCGAATGGAGCGATTCCATGAAAGAGATGCAGCGCAACTGGATTGGCCGCTCCGAGGGTGCCGAGGTGCAGTTCGAGGTGGAGGGAATGGCCGACAAGCTAACCGTGTTCACCACCCGCCCCGACACCATTTTCGGCGTAACATTCATGGTGCTGGCCCCCGAGAGCGACTTGGTTGACCTTGTAACCACGCCCGACCAAAAGGCCGCCATGGACGAGTACCGCGCCGCCGTGCGCCGCAAAACCGAGCGCGAGCGCATGGCCGAGAGCCGCCGCGCCACAGGCCAATTCACCGGTCGCTACGCCATCAACCCCTTCAACCAGCAGCGCATCCCCATCTGGGTGAGCGAATACGTGCTTTCGGGCTATGGCACAGGGGCCATAATGGCCGTGCCCGCCCACGATAGCCGCGACTTTGTGTTCGCCAAAACATTCAATCTGCCCATCATTCAAACCGTAATCAAGCCTGGCGAACAGCCCACCGATACGGCAACATGGACTGAATCATACGACTCAAAGGACGGCATCATCATCAACAGCCCGCTGATTGACGGTTTGAACGTTAAACAGGCCATAAGCCAGATGTGCGCCGAGGTGGAAAAACGCGGCATCGGTCGCCGCCAAGTGAACTATCGCCTGCGCGATGCCATATTCAGCCGCCAGCGCTACTGGGGCGAGCCGTTCCCTGTGTACTACAAAGACGGTATGCCCTACCCGCTTGCCGACAATCAGCTGCCGCTACAGCTGCCCAGCATAAGCAGCTTCAAGCCCACCGAGCAGGGCGAGCCGCCGCTTGCCCGCGCCGAGCAATGGCATACACCCGAAGGCCATCCCTACGAGCTGAGCACCATGCCCGGCTTCGCTGGCTCATCGGCCTACTACCTGCGCTACATGGACCCCCACAACAGCCAGGCTCTGGTGGGCGCAGAAGCCAACGCCTATTGGCAAAACGTGGACCTCTACATAGGCGGCACCGAGCACGCCGTGGGACACCTTATATATTCCCGTTTCTGGAACAAATTCCTGTTCGACATGGGCAAGGTGTGCCAAAACGAGCCATTCCGCCGCTTGGTAAACCAAGGAATGATTCAGGGTCGGTCCAATTTCGTATATCGCATAAAAGGCACAAACACCTTTGTATCGAACGGTCTGAAGGATCAGCACGACGTAACGCCCATACACGTTGACGTGAACATTGTGGACAACGACGTGCTCGACACCGAGGCGTTCCGCCGCTGGATGCCCGACTACGCCAACGCCGAGTTCATACTCGAAGATGGTCGCTACATCTGCGGCCATGCCGTGGAGAAGATGAGCAAGAGCATGTGGAACGTGGTGAACCCCGACGACATTGTGGAACGCTACGGCGCTGACACCCTGCGCATGTACGAGATGTTCCTTGGCCCGCTGGAGCAGAGCAAACCATGGGACACCAAGGGAATTGACGGTGTACACAAATTCCTCCGCAAATTCTGGCGGCTATTCCACGATGCGCAGAACCAACTGGCTATCAGCGATGAGCAGCCCACACCCCAGGAACTAAAAACGCTGCACCGCACCATCAAGAAGGTAACCGACGACATTGAGCGCTTCAGCTTCAACACCGCCGTGTCGGCCTTTATGATATGCGCCAACGAGCTCACCGACCTGCACTGCAACAAACGCGCCGTGCTGGAGCCGCTCACCGTGCTGCTATCGCCCTACGCACCCCACATCGCCGAGGAACTATGGCATTTGCTGGGCCACAATGCATCGGTGTGCGATGCCCAATGGCCCGTGGCCAACGAGTCGCTAATGGCCGACAACACGTTTACCTGCCCAGTGTCGTTCAACGGCAAAACCCGATTCACCATCGAGCTGCCGCTCAACACGCCCGCCAACGAAGTGGAGCAAATGGTGCTTAACAACGAGCAGACAAGCAAATACACCGAAGGCAAGCAGATAAAACGTATAATTATAGTCCCAAACAAGATAGTGAACGTGGTTGTTGGCTAAAAAAGGCGAATTGGAGACGAAAAAAACTGATTAAACTGACAAAAATCAGCCTTACGCATACCAATACATCCTAATTTTGGGGGTTCTGAGATAATTTTTAACCAGTCAAGCCCACGAGTGTGTAAAATCCAAAGCTTGACAAAATAATGCCCCAAAAAAAATGGACGAAGCAAAAGCAACACCACAGAAAACCTATCGCGACTTAGTGGTTTGGCAAAAAGCGCACGCAATGACGCTCAAAATTTTCGACATCACCGAACAGTTTCCCGCACAGCATTTGGTTCGCACAATGCTACGCGAAAGTTCGGCCTCCACAGCGGCCAACATTGTGGTTAGCTACCGCAAAAAGAACCGCAACGAGAAGCTGCACTACCTCACCACCGCCCTCGACGCGCTGGAGGAGTGCCGCTACTACACCGTACTAGGCCTCGACCTTGGCCTGCTGCACATCGAAACAGCCGACATGCTCCAAAACGCAATCAACGAGGTGGGCTATCTGCTCAGCTCCTACAACAAGTCGATTGCCAAGCATCACGCCGAAATGCAACGCACGTCGATGACCACAGCCGACACCGATTAGTACCAAGCCACGCAAAACACCGCCCCCTAAATCAACCTCACCCACATCAAAATCCTCTTCGATATGAAACTCACAGCCAAAGACATCAAGCCCTACATTATAATGACCCTAGGGCTTTTTCTCTACGCCCTAGCCTGGATAGGCTTCATAATCCCACACAAAATCACTGGTGGCGGTGTTTCCGGCGTTGGCGCATTGGTTTACTACGCCACTGGATTTCCCGTGGGCTACACCTACTTTTTGGTAAATGTTGTGCTTATACTACTGGCAATCAAAATTTTGGGTGCCAGTTTTGGCATCAAAACCATCTATGGCGTGGCCATGGCCTCGGTGCTTATGTCGCTGCTGCCACACCTAATCCCCAACATGCTGGTCGAAGACCGCTTCATGTCAACCATTCTGGGCGGTGCGCTGTCGGGCGCAGGCTTGGGCATCTGCTTCTCGCAGGGCGGGAGCACAGGCGGCACCGATATAATCGCCATGATTATCAACAAGTACCGCAACATCAGCCCAGGGCGCATCATCCTATACATCGACGTGTTCATCATCGGCTCGTCGTACCTGGTGCTGCTCGACCTGGACCCCGCCCACCGCGTGGAAACCATCGTATATGGCTACGTGGCCATGGCCATCACCTCCTACACGCTCGATGCTGTGCTCTCGGGTAGCCGCCAATCGGTGCAGATGTTCATCTTCTCCAAGCAATACCAAGCCATAGCCGACCGCATCACCAACGAGCTACACCGAGGCGTAACGGTAATAGATGGCAAGGGTTGGTACTCGCAAGACGACCAAAAAGTGCTGCTCACGCTGGTGCGCAAATACGAGGCCAACAACCTATTCCGCATCATCAAGGAGTTGGACCCCAAGGCGTTCATCTCCATGTCGTCGGTGATGGGCGTATTTGGCAAAGGCTTCGACACCATAAAACGGTAGAACAGCACCAAACGCCCACCACACGCTGCAAACAGACAGCCAAAACAAGGCATATTGATACATCAAACCGAAAAAAAAGCGGTTGATGCAGGATTTTATATCAATTTATTTCATAACTTTAGCTGCTTATTTGGGCAAATTTCCCTCCCATATAGCGCACCGCCATGAACGACCTAAGCATTGAGAAAACAGCCGATAGCCCCCAAGTGGAATGCACCGCTGCGGGACGGCTCTGTATTGAAGGACGCGCCATACCCGAAGATCCATTCACATTCTGGCAACCCGTGTTAGAATGGGTGAAGCAATATGCCACGCAGCCACAGGCACAAACCGACGTAAACATATATCTCGACTACATCAACAGCAGTTCGAGCATGTATCTCAACGAAATCCTGCGTCAGCTTAGCCCAGTGAACCAAGACGGAAAAAAAGTGCAGGTGACTTGGCGACACGATGAGGGCGACGACACCCTGCTACAACTAGGACAAGACATTGAATCCGTTGTTGCCATTCCGTTCCAGTTCGAATCGGTGAACATCGACAAAGAACGACTGCAAAAGGTACACATCAAGAACAAAAAAAGCGGACGCATATCCATAATATCCCAAAAATATTGGGATGCCGTGAAACGCAATGGCCACGGCGGTGAATACGAGGTTCAGGAGGGCAACGCATGACCAAATACGAGCAATACGAAACGGAAACCACCCCACACGTTAGCCTCGACTCGGCTACGGGCGACCTTTTTTTCAAAGGTCGCTCCATACCCGAAAACGCCGCCGAATTCTACCAACCCATAATGCACTGGATGGATGGCTATGCTCAGCAGCCACACGCCAAAACCACCGCGCACCTACAATTCGAGTACTTCAACACCAGTTCGTCGAAGCGCATATTCGACCTGATGAAACGCCTGGAGCAATTGCAACTCGCCCCTTCTGGCTGCAAAGTAACCATAAATTGGTACTACGAGGAGGGCGACGAAGACATATACTTCGCTGGTACCGACTACCGCGCTCTACTCGACAAACAGGTGGAGTTCAACCTGCTACCGCTACGCTCGCAGCCGTCGGACAAGAAGGATGGCGAATAGCCACGCCGCCAGTTTTCTGTTTAGAGAAAATCATAACTACACGATTTTTCGACAAATAGACAGACTGGAAACAGGTCAAATTTACATCAGGCTTGATTCTAACCACAGAAACCATTACCTTTGCTACATAAAATCGTAAACAACACACAGATATGGACGCTAAAGAACAAGTACTGAAGGCCATGCGCGAGGCTGGACAGCCTATAAATGCAGGCAAAGTAGCCGAAATGACAGGCTTAGATCGCAAAGTGGTCGACAAAGCATTCGATGCCCTGAAAAAAGAGGGAGCCATTGTGTCGCCCGTGCGCTGCAAGTGGGAGCCTGCAAAGTGATAAAATACTACATTGTAGATGCTTTCACCAGTCAGCCTTTTGGCGGAAATCCCGCTGGGGTAGTCCTGCTAGACACAGGCGACTTCCCCAGCGAAAGGCTGATGCTGCAAATTGCAGCTGAGTTGCGCTTTTCGGAAACAGCTTTCGTTAAACGCCTCTCAACGCAGGAGTTCGGCATTCGCTACTTCACCCCAAAAGCGGAGGTGGACGTGTGCGGACACGCAACAATTGCTGCATTTTTCTTGCTGCACAACACAGGACAGGCAGCCACGGGACACTGCATCTGCCGCACACGTGCGGGCAACCTGCGCGTTGAGGCAAACAGCCAGGTGATGATGCAAATGCCCAAAACCCGCATTGTTACCACAATTACGAACCATGCCGAGATTTACAACGCATTGGGCATAAGCGGCTATCGACCAACATTGCCCGTTCAGGTGGTATATGCAGGGCTGTCCGACATCATGCTGCCGCTACCCGATGTGGCCACGCTACAATTGCTTAGCCCAAATATGGCGGCAATAGCCAACATCTGCGAGCGACACGAAGCCGTCAGTATTCATCCGTTTGCCATGGCCAACGATGGCTACACGGCGCACGTGCGCAACTTTGCGCCGCTCTATGGCATTCCCGAAGAGTCGGCCACCGGAACGGCCAACACCTCGCTTGCACACTACCTAAAACACCACAACCACATTGCCGCCAACGCTGAATGCGCATTTATTCAAGGCGAAGCCATGGAGCGTCCATCGGTTATAGCCACAAAAACACTACCCGACGGAACACTTCTAATGGGCGGCACAGCCACCATTGTGGCCGAGGGCGAACTGAGAGTGTAAACTAATGCCAACTACGCAGT